>NZ_JAYSBK010000001.1:0-117552 GCF_041915465.1 Novosphingobium sp.
AGCACGGCGCGGCGCGCGTTCGGGCCCTGCGCAGCCCACTCCGGAAAAGCGGCGGCGGCGCGGGCGGCGATCGCCGGAATGTCGCCAGCCTTCATCGCGGCGGCGCTCGAGGCAGGCTCACCGGTGATTGGGTTGGTGCGGGTAAATGTTTGCCCGTCCTGCGGCTGGCTGCCCATGTCCACTCGATCTCTCCCTTGTAAAATCCGGTGCGGCGCAACGCCGCGTTCGTTATCGGTCGTTTTGCAAATAATAGAATAGTGTGCTATCTGCCAGAACAAATTTGCATGACAAGAGGATCGAATGGCCAGTTATCCCGAACTTTGCATGATGATCGACGGCGAGGCGGTGGCCGGAGGCGGGCGGCGCACCTTTCCGGTGACGAATCCGGCCACCGGCGCTGTGATCGGGGCGCTTCCGCTTGCCGAAATCGGCGATCTGGACCGGGCTTTGGCGGCGGCGGAGCGCGGTTTCGCACACTGGCGCAAGGCGAGCGCGCAGACCCGTGCGGCGGTGCTCGAAGGGGCGGCTCGATTGCTCGAGGAACGCCGGGAAGAGATCGCGCGGATTGCAACGCTCGAACAGGGCAAGACGCTGGCCGAAACCCGCATCGAAGTGATGATGAACGTGAACCTGTTCCGCTTCTATGCCGGAGAGGTTCAGCGGCTCTATGGCCGGGTGCTGGTGCGCCCCGAAGGCCAGCGCGCCACCGTGGTGCACGAACCGGTCGGCCCGGTTGCCGCCTTTGCGCCGTGGAACTTTCCGCTTGGCAATCCGGGCCGCAAGCTGGCCGCGCCGATCGCGGCGGGTTGCTCGGTCATCCTCAAGGCGGCCGAGGAAACCCCGGCGTCGGCGCTGGCCGTGCTGCAATGCTTTTACGATGCCGGCCTGCCCGGCGACGTGGCGCAGGCCGTGTTCGGCGATCCCGCACAGGTTTCAAGCTACCTCCTGGCTTCACCAATCATCCGCAAGCTCAGCTTCACCGGCTCGACCGAGGTCGGCAAGGCGCTGATGAAGCTGGCCGCCGACGACCTCAAGCGCACGACGATGGAACTGGGCGGCCACGGCCCGTGCTGGTGTTCGACGATGTCGATGTGGATCGCGTGCTCGATGCGGTCGTGCCGCACAAGTTCCGCAATGCCGGGCAGGTCTGCGTCGCGCCAACCCGCTTCATCGTGCAGGCGGGCGTCTATGAGCAGCTCGCTGCCGGCTTCGCCCAGCGTGCCGCGGCCTTGCGGGTCGGCGACGGGCTGGCAGCGGAAACCCAGATGGGGCCGATGGCCAATGCCCGCCGCCCCGAAGCGATGGAGCGCCTGATCGGCGATGCCGTGCAGGCGGGCGCGACCCTGCGCTGCGGGGGCAAGCGGATCGGCAACCAGGGCTTCTTCTTTGCCCCGACCGTGTTGACCGACACGCCGCTTTCCGCCGCGATCATGAACGAGGAACCGTTCGGCCCGGTGGCCCTGATCAACAGCTATGCGAGCGACGACGACATGGTACGCGAAGCTAACCGCCTGCCATACGGCCTGGCCGCCTATTGCTGGACCAACGATGCCCGGCGTCAGAAGCTGATTCCGCCGCGCATCGAGGCCGGGATGCTGGCGCTCAACACCACGACGATCGGCGGTGCCGACGCACCCTTCGGCGGGGTCAAATGGTCAGGTCATGGGCACGAAGACGGTCCCGAAGGGCTGGCCGCATGCTTTGTCACCAAGACAATCCACGAAGGCTGAGCAAAGCCGCTCACCCCGGGCGTGCAAACCGCTGGCGCAGCGCGGCAAACAGACCGCCGCTGCGCAGCAGGGCCAGCTGCCCGGCGGTGTGCACGTCGGCACGGGCGTCATAGCGATCGACACGGCCATGGGCGGCGCGGTGGATTTCGATCGTCAGGCTCCGGTCTTGCGGCGAAAGCCCGCCCACCCCGCGTACCGTGATCCGATCTTCGGCGACGGGCGGCACGCAAGTGCCATCGACCAGGATTGGCAGAACACCGAGAGCGACCAGGTTGGCGCGGTGGATCCGCTCGAAGCTACGGGCAATCACCGCGCGCACGCCCAGCAGCGCCGTGCCCTTGGCGGCCCAGTCGCGCGCCGAGCCTGTGCCATAGTTCTCGCCCGCGAAGATCACGACCGGCACGTCCTTGGCGGCAAATTCCGCTGCGGCGTCGAATACCGAAGTCACCTTGCCCTGCGGGTCCACCGCCAGGTTGCCGGGGCGGCCAACCAGCCGGTTTTCGAGCCGGGCATTGTCGAAGGTTCCACGCAGCATGACATCGTGGTTTGCCCGGCGGTCGCCATAGCCGCCAAGCCGGTCCTCCGCCTCGCCCGCGGTGCACAGATGGATTGCGGCCGGCGAACCCGGGCGGATCGCACCGATCGGGGAGATGTGATCGGTGGTGAAGTTGTCGCCCAGCACGAGGAGCGCCCGCGCCTCCGCGATGTCGCTGTCATGCGCGCAGGCGGGCCGCGCGAAGAACTGTGGCTGGCGAATGAAGGTCGAGGCGGGATCCCAGGCAAAGCGGGACTGTGCCTGCGCAGGCAGCTTGCGCCAGGCGGCGGTATGATCCGCAGCCTCCACGCCTTGGGCTGAGGCGGACGATGCCGCCTGCGCCATGGCCTCGGCAATTTCGGCTTCGCTCGGCCAGAGCTGGCTCAGGGTAACCGGGTCGCCAGCGGGCGTGAAGCCGATCGGTTCGCTGTCGAGATTTGTCTGCAGGTTGCCCGCCAGTGCCGCCGCAACCACCAGCGGCGGCGAGGCCAGGTAATTGGCCTGGACTGCCGCATGGATGCGGTTCTCGAAGTTGCGGTTGCCCGAAAGCACGGCGACGAGGAGCTTGGCGGGATTGCCGCCCGCCTCCACCAGTTCCGGTTTCAGCGCGCCCGAATTGCCGACGCAAGTGGTGCAGCCAAAGCCGACCACGTTGAAGCCGAGTTGGTCGAGAAAGGGTTGCAAGCCTGCTTGCTGAAGCAGCGCGGCGATCCGGCGCGAACCGGGGGCCAGCGATGTCTTGACCCAGGCCGGAACTTGCAGGCCCAGTTGCACGGCCTTGCGCGCAAGCAGGCCGGCGGCGATCATCAGTTCGGGGTTGGCGGTATTGGTGCAACTGGTGATCGCGGCAATCGCGATCGCGCCGTCGCCCGGTTCCCCTGGCGCGGGCCGAGCCATCGCCGGGAAAGCCGCGCGCAGGCTTTCGGGCACAGCCGACAGCGGGTGAAGCTGCTGGGGGCGGGCCGGGCCGGCCATCACCGCCTCGACGCCATCGAGCGCGAATTCGAGCGAGCGCGAATAGACCCGCGGCTCTGTATCGCCACGCCACAGTCCCGTGGCCTTGGCATAGCCGCGATAGGCCGCGATATCTTCCGCAGAGCGCCCCATTGCGGCAAGGTAGTCCAGCGTCGTCTCGTCGACCGGGAAGAGCCCGGCGGTCGCGCCGTATTCCGGGCACATATTGGCGATTGCGGCGCGGTCGGGCAGGGTCAGTTCGTCAAGCCCCGGACCGGTGAATTCGGCGATCACATCGACCAAGCCGGCCTTGCGCAAGGCGGCGGTCATGGCCAGGGCAATGTCGGTGGCGGTTACCCCCGGGCGCCGCCTTCCGGTGATCCGGACTTCGGCGACGCGGGGCAGCATGATCGGCACCGCCGAGCCGAGCGCGGCCAGCTCGGCCTCGATCCCGCCGACCCCCCATCCCAGTACGCCCAGCGCATTGACCATAGTGGTGTGGCTGTCGGTGCCGATCACGGTCTCGGCCATGACGGTGCCCGAACCTTCCGGCGCGGCAATCGTCCCGCGCGTCAGCCGCTCAAGGTTGACCTGGTGGCAAATGCCTTCGCCGGGCGGGACTATGCGCAGCCGCGCGAAGGCGTGCTCGGCCCATTTGAAGAACCGGTAGCGCTCGTCGTTGCGGTCATATTCCAACGCCAGGTTGCGCGTAGCGGCATCGGCGGTTCCGCTGAAGTCGACACGCAGCGAGTGGTCGATCACCAGATCGATCGGGATCGCCGCATCGACCGCTTCGGGGTGGTGACCCTGGTCGGCGGCGAAATCCCGCAGCGCCGCCAGATCAGCCAGCGCCGCGACGCCGGCGGTATCCTGCATCAGAATCCGGCCCGGACGAAAGGGCAGCTCGGCATCGGCATGGCCGTGTTCCAGCCATGCCTCGAACCGCGCGATCAGCGCATCGGGCTCCGGCTCGTGCGCCAGGATGTTTTCGAGCAGGATCACGAGCGAGCGCGGCAAGCGCTTCAGTGCTTTGTGCCGCCGACTGCCGAGCCGGGCAAGCGGGGTCCGGGTTGCGTCCATGGGCATTGCCGGTCAGCTGGCGGACAGCGTGCGGCGCATTGCCTTGAGGCTCCCGCCGGTCTTGACCTTGCCGGGCAGCGGGTGCCCGACGATGCGTTCGGCCAGGCGGGCGCATTCGGCCAGGGCTTCGAGGTCGACCCCGGTTTCGATCCCCATCTCCTCGCACATCAGCACGAAATCTTCGGTGCAGATATTGCCTGCCGCTCCGGCATGGGCCGCGAAGGGGCAGCCGCCGAGCCCGGCGACCGCGGCATCGAAGTGCGTGACGCCCATCTGCAGCCCGGCATAGGCATTGGCCAGCCCCAGCCCGCGCGTATCGTGAAGGTGCAGCGACAGTTCGACATCGGGGTTCGCATCGCGGACCATCCCCACCACCCGCCGGATGCTTTCGGGATTGGCCCAGGCCATCGTATCGCCCAGCCCGATCAGCGAGAGGTCCTCACCGGCCTCGCGGGCGATCTGGCGCATTTCGGCGACAAGTTCGACCACCCGGCTGGGGGCAATGTCGCCTTCGAAGTTGCAACCGAAAGCGGCTGTGACGAAGCCGGTCCGCACCGCGATGCCGTGCGACTGGTACATGCGCAGCAGTTCCGGCTGGGCGGCCAGCTGCTGCTCGCGCGTGCGGTTCTGGTTGCGCTTGAGGAATGCGTCCGAGGCGTAAAGCGTTAGCTTGCCTTCAAGATATAGCCGCCCGGTCGCGATCGCGCGCAGCAGGCCCTGCTGGTTTAGCCACAGCCCGGCATAGCGCACCCCGGGGCGCAGGGTCATGCCCGCAACCACGGCTTCGGCGTCGGCCATCCCGGGAACCTTCTGCGGGTTCACGAAGGAGGTGACCTGAATATAGTCGAGCCCGGTATCGGACAGCGCATCGACCAGCGCGATCTTGTCCGCGGTCGGGATCGCGCCGCGCTCGATCTGGAAGCCTTCACGCGGGCCTTCTTCCTTGATCGTTACTCGGGCGGGCAGGTCGCTCATTTCGGCTCTTCCTTGTTGGACATTTGCTGCACTTGATAAATTGAATTGACAACCTGAAGCGGCGTTCTGCTAAATAGAACGAAGTTTGGGCGATTGCAGGGGCCGATATAAGTATGAATTCCAAAGCTGGCGTTGCCGCCGTCGACCGCGCGTTCGATATCCTGCACGCCTTCACAAGCGCCCGTCCGGTCCTGTCGCTGGCCGAAATTTCGCGCATTACCGGGCTCTACAAGAGCACGATCCTGCGGCTCATGGGCTCGCTCGAAAAGTACGGCTTCGTCTGGCAGCGCAGCGATGGCAACTACCAGCTTGGCGCGGGGCTGCTCAGCCTCAGCGGGGTATTCCAGGATTCCTTCGACCTGCGCCAGTTCGTCATGCCGGTGCTGGAAGAACTGGTCGTTCAGACCAGCGAGGGCGCATCGTTCTTTATCCGCGATGGCCAGGATCAGGTCTGCCTGTTCCGCGTCGAGGGGCGTCACGTGGTGCGCGATCACAGCATCCAGCAGGGTGACCGGCGGCCGCTCAACGCGAGCGCGGCCTCGACCATCCTGCATTCCTACGGTGAAGTGCTGCCGGGGCCGCTGCGGCCCGAGGATGCCTGCATCGTTTCGATCGGCACGGTCAATCCGGAGATGGCGGCGATCGGGGTTCCGGTCTTCGGCGCGGGTCACAAGGTCGTTGGCGCGATCACGCTGTCCGGTCCGTCGGCGCGGTTCGTGCCCGACTATGTCGAGCGCCTGCGTGAAGTGGCGGTGGCAGGCTGCGTCAAGCTTTCGATCAGCCTTGGCGATGCGCCCGACAATTTCCGCCTGGTGCGCCAGTCCACCTGACGGCGGCACGCATGTGGGCGTGAGCGCGGGCCCGGCGCGGGCCGGGGCGATCAAATCGCCCCCTTGGCCTTGAGCGCCTCGAGGCTCGCGGCATCCTTCCCAAGCGCGCCGAAGATTTCGGCATTGTCGGCCCCCAGCAGTGGCGGCGCGGTGCGGGCATCGGGCTGACTGTCGCCAAAGCTGAAGCCGGCGCGCACGACCTTGACCGTTTCGAGCCCCGGCTGGCCGACGGGCAGTTCCTGGATCAGGCCCCGCGCACTGATCTGCGGATGGGCCAGTACTTCGGGCACCGAGAGGATGCGCCCGGCCGGAACGCCGTGGGCATTGAGCAGTTCTTCCCATTCGATCGCCGGGCGGGCGAGCAGGGCGGCATTGATTTCCGCATTGATCGCAGCGCGGTTGGCCTTGCGGGCCTCGCGCTCGGCAAAGCGCGGGTCGGACATCAGTTCGGGGCGGCCGAGCAGTTCGCAGAGCTTTTCGAACTGCTCCTGCTTGTTCGCCGCGATGTTGATCTGCCCATCGGCGCAAGTGAACGCGCCGGACGGCGCCGCCGTGGTGTTCTGGTTGCCGATCGGCTTTGCCTCGACCCCGGCGATGAGATAGTTCGACACGGCCCAGCCCATCGCCGAAATCGTCGCGTCGAGCATCGAGAGGTCGATAAAGGCCCCCTCGCCGGTCTTGGCCCGCCCCAGCAGGGCGCTGACAATCGCAAAGGCCGCGCCCATCCCGCCAAGCGTATCGCATAGCGGATAGCCGACCCTGAGCGGCGCCGACTGGGCATCGCCAGTGATGCTCATCACCCCTGACATGCCCTGCACAATTTGATCGTAGGCGGGGTTGGCACTGAGCGGTCCGGCCTGCCCGAAGCCCGAGATCGCGCAGTAGACAATCGCCGGATTGATCGCGCGCACCGCTTCGTAACCGAAGCCCAGACGGTCCATCACGCCGGGCCGGAAATTCTCGATCAGCACGTCGGCGGTCGCCACCAGTTCGGCAAACAGTGCTTTGCCATCGGGGTGCTTGAGGTCGATCGTCACCGACTTCTTGCCCGCGTTCTGCGCCAGGAACGAGGTTCCCATCATCGCCTTGTTGAGTTCGCTCGAAGCGCCGAGCTTGCGCGCGAGATCGCCTTCGCGCGGATTCTCGACCTTGATCACCTCGGCCCCGAGCAGGGCCATCTGGTAAGCGGCATAGGGGCCGGACAGCACATTGGTCAGGTCCAGCACGCGGATGCCGGCCAGCTGCTGCGCGGGCTTCGGCCCGGTCCCCTGATTGCCGCCCATGATCAGATCTCGGTCGTCAGCACATCGTAGCGATAGAGCCAGTCATAGCGATCGTGGATCGGATCGCGGCTCCATTCGCTTTCCATGTACTTTACCGCGCCTTCCTCGGTCGCCAGCGCGGATTCGTGAAAGCGGGCGGTGTTTTCCTTGGCTCCGCGGACCATCTTGCTGGTCCGTTCGACGCGCGCATCTTCGTACTTCTTGAGCGCTTCGACCGGATCGGAATACTTGTCGAGGCAGCGGCCAAGGATGACCCCGTCCTCGATCGACATGACCGCGCCCTGGGCCAGGAAGGGCAGAGTGGCATGGGCCGCATCGCCAAGCAGCGAGGCTTGGCCGAGCGACCACTGCTGGCGCGGCGGGCGTTCCATGAAAGCCCACTTGAGCACCTTGGGCGCGGCGCGGATCAAGGTCTGCACGTCTTCGTGCCAGCCTGCGAAATCGCGCGCGCATTCCTCGATGTCGCCTTCGACGTTCCAGGATTCGACCTTCCAGTCATCGCGTTCGATCGTGCCGATCATGTTCATCAGCTTGCCGCCGCGCAGCGGGTAATTGACGAGATGACCGCCCGGACCGATCCAGGTCCAGCCGACCATGCCGTGCATGCGTTCGGGCAGACGCTCCATGGGGATGACGGCGCGCCAGGCAATCATCCCGGTAAAGTTGGTTTCATCGTCACCGAACAGCGACTTGCGCACCACCGACTTGACCCCGTCCGCGCCGATCAGGATGTCGCCTTCAACGCTGGTGCCATTATCGAAATGCAGCACTGCGCCGCCATCGGTCACCGCGGCATCGCTGACCTTCGCGCCGAGCTTGATCGCGTCGGGATTGATCGCCTTGACCGCATCGACCAGCGTCTGCAGCAGGTCCGGGCGATAGACCGTGAGATAGGGATAGCCGTATTTCTCGATCGCGATGTTGCCGAGGTCGAACATCGGCCAGGCGCGCCCGGTGTTCCAAAGGCGAAACTCCTTGCGGCGCGGTGCGCAGGATGCGGCCTTGAGCGTTTCGAACACGCCGAGCGCGTCGAGCGCGCGCGATCCGTTCGGGCTGATCTGGACGCCCGCGCCGACTTCGCCAAGTTCGATGGCCTGTTCATAGACCGAGACGTCGTAGCCGCGGCGCAGGAGCGACAAGGTCGCGGCCATCCCGCCAATGCCGCCCCCGGCGATGATGATCTTAGGCGATTTGCTCATGTTACGCTCCAAACCAGAATTTCATGCGACCGCGCGGCACTGCGCGATCAGGACTTTTGCTGTCTCAACCAGCCGAAGGCTTCGAGAACGGGGGCATCGGAAACCTCGAGGATTACCGCGCTCTCGTCGGCAAGGTGGCGGAAGGGACGCCAGGCTGGCACGGCAATCGTGTCGCCAAAGCCCCACGTATGGCTTTCGCCATCGATCTCGCTGCACCCGCTGCCGCGCACGACCGCGAAGATGCTGTTGGCTGTGGTGCGCTGCAGTTCCGTCGCCGCGCCGGCCGGAATCCGGTGCATGCTGAGGGCGATCGAGGATAGCTGCGCCGGTCCGAGCTTGACTGATACCGCCTGGTTGGCGCCTGTTCGGGCCTGCTGAGCATCAAGCTGCGCGCAGGTGTCTTCCCAGCGGAAGGCGATCGGCGCGGTCTCGACGCTGGACGGGTTGGCCTCGATCCCGTCGGGATGCGGTTCGTAGAACATCGGCTCGAGCAGGTGGACCAGCGGCACGTCGAGGAAGTCCATCCAGTAACAGTCTTCCGTGCCGCCATTGGCGTGCGAGTGCCAGGCCATGCTGGGGGTCAGCAGGACGTCGCCCGGCCGCATTTCGACCTGGGTTCCATCGACGACGGTATAGGTCCCGCGGCCTTCAAGGATCAGGCGCAGCGCATTCGGCGTATGGCGGTGCGAGCGCGCCACTTCGCCGGGGCGGATCATCTGGTAGGCGGCAACGATCGTGCGCACCGTGGAATAGATGTTGCCTTCCACCGGGTTGAACATCGTCAGGTTGCGACGTTCGGCCTGGGTCGTGTCGACCAGCTGCCCGGCCCGGTCGAGGATCGGCTTGACCTGCGCATAGTGCCACACATGCGGCAGGAAATTGCGGCGCGGTTCGGGCCACAGCGCGGGGAAGCGGCGATGCCAGCCACCTTCCATGTTGAGGTTCGCGAAATCCGCGTAGAGCTGTTCAAGGCTGTCCTGATCGGCCATCGCGCCCTCAGTTTTGCTTGATGATCGGGGGGACATAGGGCTGGGCGAAAACCTCGGTCGCGCCCTGGTTGCCCTGGACGACCGGCACGCGCATTTCCCCGATGCCGTCGATGGTGATCCGGATCGTGTCGCCGGCAACGACCGGGCCAACGCCTTCGGGCGTGCCGGTGGCGATGATATCGCCCGGATAGAGCGTCATCACCGCCGAGGCGGTTTCGATCATTCCGGGAATATCGAGCACCAGGTCGCGCGTGTTGGCGGACTGGCGCAGTTCGTCGTTGACCCACAGCTTCATGTCGAGCGCGGTGGGATCGGTCAGTTCGTCGGCAGTCACGATCCAGGGGCCGGTCGGGCAGAACGTGTCGTAGGCCTTGCGGAACACCCGTTCCTCGCGGCCGCGCACCACCATGTCGAGCAGGCAGACGTAGCCGAACACCGCCTCGCGCCAGTTCTCGCGCGAGAGGCCGCGCACCTGCTTGCCGATGACGATGCCCAGCTCGCTTTCGTGGTGCACTTCGCGGCCCGGCACCTGCGGCAGTTCGACCGCGTCGCCGGGACCCGATACCGACGAGCTGGGCTTGAGGAAGAAGCCCTGGTTGGTCGCGCGGTAGTTGGCCTGCATTTCGCGGCCATGGGCGTGGTAGTTCACCGGGTAGGCGATGACCTTGTTGGGCCAGGGCACCGGCGCTTCAAGTCTGGCCTGGGCCAGCGCGATCTTCGGGGCGCTCGCCAGTCCGGCTTCGATCCGCGGACGCAGCGCCGCAAAGTCGCGGATCAGGCGCAGCGGGCCAACAGCCGGCCACTCTTCGGGGTCGACGCCGCAAATCGCGGTGACGTCGGCAATTTCATCGCCAAGACAGACGCCAATCCTGCCACCATTGAAGCGTGCGAGCCGCATAACCTTGCCTTTGTTCTGTTGATCGGAACAGTGTTCTCTTTTTAACAGAGAGGTTCACCGCGATCAATGTGATTCGAATGGAATTTTCTGGATCGTCGGGTTGCCGGGGCATGGGGCGCACGGCGGTTGCGGCGCGCGGTGTCCAGCTTGCTTGAAGTAGACCGAAACCGGCGGAGGAGGGCGGGATCGCGCGGACCCCGCCCCTTTCCCTCGCTTAGAAGCCGACCCGGACGCGCAGGCCGTAGGTGCGCGGCGCGCCGATGTCGCGACCGACGTAGTTGGCGATGAAGGGATACTGCTGGCCACCGGTGTAGACCGCAGTATCGCCGATGTTGCGAATGAACGCCTGAATGGTCAGGCCGTCATCAGCCGACTTGTAGGTGATGCTTGCATTGTAGACCTGATAGGCGCCGGTGCGGTCGTTGGGCACGAAGGCCGCTTCGATCCAGCGCGAGGACGAGAAGGTCATGTCCCCGCCAACGTCGATGCTGGCGCCGTTCGCCAGTTCAAAGCTGTGGGTATAGCTTACCGAACCGGACCAGGTCGGCGTGCGCGCCATCTGGAAGCCGTTGCAGTTCACCAGCCACAACCCGGTCGCCGCCGTGCCGCCGGGGATCGCCGAGACCGGGCAGCCCGTGGTGGTTGCCGGGCTCGCCGCCTTGTAGGTCTTGTACTGGAATTCCTGGTACTTGGCGTCGGTATATTCGCCCGAAACAGTCAGCGTGTCGCTGCGGGTCGGACGCAGCGTCACGTCGACCGAGACGCCCTTGCTGCGGGCCGAACCGGCGTTGAGCAGTGCCTGGACCTGCGCGCCGCTGCGGTCGAGGGTCGAGAAGTTCTCCTGGTGGTTCTTGTAATCGATCCAGAAGAATTCCGCGTTGAGCTGCAACACGTTGCCGAAGAAGCGGTTCTTCGAACCGATCGTGTAGGCGGTCAGGTCTTCGGGCAGGTAGGGCGGCAGGTTGGCGTTGACCTGGCCACCCGACTTGAAGCCGCTCGCGACGTTGGCGAACAGGAGGTTCTGCGGGCCGAGGTCGAATTCGAAGCCGACCTTGTAGTTGACCTTGTTGGCCGTGTAATCGCCGCTGACGTGGGGCAGGATGCAGCTGCCCAAGGGGCCAGTGCCGGTGCCCGAAGTGCAGCCCAGCGATCCCTTGATCGCATAGCGATCGGCTTCGACCGACTTCGTTTCATGGGTGTAGCGCAGCCCGCCCGTGAGGCGCAGCGCATCGGTGACCGAGTAGGTCAGCTGACCGAACGCCGCCACGCCCTTGTTGTTGAGCTTGGCGAGGAAGTTCGTGTCGGACACGAAGCCGAGACGAACCGAGTTGTTGCTGTTCTGGTCTTCATTGAAGAAGTAACCGCCCAGCACCCAGGTCAGCTTGTCGCTCTGATTGGCCAGGCGCAGTTCGAGAGACTGGGTGTCCGAGGTCGAAGGTGCGCCGGTGAAGTAGTCGACGGTTTCAAAGTTGAGCGTGGGGATCGACTTGGTCGAATTGACCACGCGCTGGTAAGCCGGGATGAAAGTCAGCGTGGCCGGGCCAAGATCCCAGTCGACATGCGCATAGACGCCCCAGACGTCCAGGTCCTGGCGCACGGTCTGGGTGTCGATGTGATAGACCCCCGGAGGCGCGACCAGTGCCGAGATGTAGGTGTTGAGGCTGTCGTTGATCGAGGTCCAGGGATCTGACGGCACGATCGGGGTCGCGCCCTTCAGGACGGCGGCGGTCGGCTGGTAGACCACCTGCCCGTGGCCGCGGCCACCCAGGTGCTGGTAATTGCCGGCAAGGCGGACAGTCAGGTTGTCGGTCGGTTCCGCCTTGAATTGGACGCGGACCGAGATGTGCTTGTCATCGTCGGTGCCGTCCGAGATGTAGCCCGAACGGCTGACACCCTGGAACGAAACGCGCAGGGCGGAGTGCTCGCCGGTCGCCAGGTTGATCGCGCCTTCGGCCGAGTAGCCGTCGTAGTTCTGGACCGTCCCCATCAGGTAGCCGGACGTTTCGCCCAGCTTGGGCTGCACCGGAATAATGTTCAGCGCGCCGCCGGTGGCGTTGCGGCCATAGAGCGTCCCCTGCGGGCCCTTGAGCACTTCGATGCGCTCAAGGTCGAAGAAGGTGTTGGCGACGTACTGGGTGCGCGAGGCGAAGACGCCGTCATAGTTCTGCGCAACCGCGGCGTTGCTGTAGGACGTGGTCGAAAAGTCGCCCGCGCCGCGGATGTAGATCTGCAGCGCGCTGCCGCCCTGGGTGATCTGCACGCCCGGCGATACCCGCGCGATGTCGGTGGCCTGGGTCACGCCGGAGGAAACCAGCTTGTCGGCTGACAGGACTTCCAGCGAGACGGCCGCCTTCTGCGAGCTTTCCTGGCGGAACTGCGCGGTAACGACGATTTCGTCGCCTTCTTCGGCAGCGCCATCCGTGCTGGCGGCAGCTTCGGCGCCGTCAACGCCGGTTGCGGCGTGCGCGACGCCGGGCAGCAGGGCGCAAGCCGCCGTGCCAATCATGAACGAAGTGAAGCAATTGCGAAGACGCATCTAACCCTCCCCATAAAATCCGATTCGGCCCGCTGTCCACGCCGGAAAACTTGGCAGAACAGCGACCGTTCTTTCTAATAGAACATCGTTCTTATATTTGAACGAGTGTTTTGTGTCAACCGCCGTCGCGAATGCGTCGCAAGTGCCTCGCGGAGATCGCGAATTTTGCCCTGATTTACGTGAGTTCGAAGCCGCGAGGACCCGGCGGGGCCGTGATTACCGGGCGCGGCGTGAAGCCAGTTCCGATTGCTCCCGACGTCCGGGGGCTGGACTCTCTGCGTTTCTTCAGATAGAACGATATTCTGTTTTACTGCCAGGCCTCGCCATCCAGAGCAATTGGGGGCAGTGCTGGCGCAAGGGAGACAAGAGGATGACGACATTTCCTGAAGTGCCCGCCTTCACCGGCTTCAACACCCCTTCACGGGTCGAAGCCGACGTGCAGGACCTTAACGTGGTTGGCACGATTCCGCCGGAAATGGACGGCACCTTCTTCCGCGTGCAGCCCGAGCATCAGTTCCCCCCCAAGCTGGGCGATGACATCGCTTTCAACGGCGACGGGATGATTTCGATGTTCCGGTTCAAGAACGGCAAGGTCGACTACAAGCAGCGCTGGGCACACACCGACAAGTGGAAGCTTGAAAACGCTGCGGGCCGCGCATTGTTCGGTGCCTATCGCAACCCGCTGACCGATGACGAGGAAGTGAAGGGCAAGATTCGCGGTACGGCCAATACCAATGCCTTCGTCCACGGCGGCAAGCTTTATGCGTTGAAGGAAGATTCGCCGGCGCTGGTGATGGATCCGATCACGCTCGAGACTCAGGGCTACACCGATTTCGACGGCAAGATGACCGGCGAGACCTTTTCGGCCCATCCCAAGACCGACCCGGTGACCGGCAACCTGTGCAGCTTCGGCTATGCCTCGAAGGGCATCCTAACCCGCGACATGACTTATTACGAGATCAGCCCGGAAGGCGAGCTGCTCTACGATGTGTGGTTCGAAGTGCCCTATTACGCGATGATGCACGACTTCGCGATCACGGCCGACTATGCGCTGTTCTCGGTCATGCCGATGACGAGCAGCTGGGAACGGCTTGAAGCCGGCAAGCCGCATTTCGGGTTCGACACCTCGCTGCCCAGCTATCTTGCCGTGATGCCGCGCAAGCCCGGGACGACCGCGGCCGACATCCGCTGGTACAAGGGCGACACCTGCTTTGCCGGCCATGTGATGAACGCCTGGCAGGAAGGCACCAAGATCTTCCTCGATATGCCGGTGGCCAAGAACAACATGATGCCGTTCTTCCCCGACATCAACGATGCGCCCTTCGATCCGGTAGCCGGCAGCACGTTCCTGACCCGCTGGACGGTCGACCTCAGCCAGAACGAGGAAACCTACCAGACCCAGCGCCTGTCGGACATGATCGGCGAGTTCCCGCGCCTTGACGACCGCATGACCGGCAAGAAGTACCGCTATGGCTGGATGGTCGTGATCGACCCGAGCCAGCCGGTCGAACTCAAGGGCGGCAGTGCCGGCGGCTGGGTGATGAACACGCTCGGCATGGTCGATCTGGAAACCGGTACCGAGCAGAAGTGGTGGTGCGGCCCGACCTCGAGCATCCAGGAGCCGTGCTTCGTCCCGCGTTCGCCCGATGCGGCGGAAGGCGATGGCTGGATCGTGATGGTCTGCAATCGGCTCGAAACGCGCAGCAGCGATCTGCTGGTTTTCGATGCGACGCAGATCGCCAAGGGCCCGATCGCCACGATCAACATTCCGGTTCGCCTGCGCTTCGGCCTGCATGGCAACTGGGCGGACGCTGCGAGCCTTCGCTCGCTCGAACTGGCCGCCTGAGGCCGGGCGGCATTGCCCGCGGTTTCCGATTGGGGCGGCGGCCGGATCTTCCGGTTGCCGCCCGTTTCGTATGATTGCCGCGCACGGCGCGCGGCGTCTGAGCAGGATTAGCGATTCACGCTTCGGTCGCGATGCCCCGGGCGACCTGCCGCGCGAGGATACGGGCGGCCTCGGCCCAATCGAGCCTGGCAATGTCAAAGCCCATCACGCCGGCCAGTCGGGCGGCATGGGCCTGGGGATAGATGTAGACACCCAGCACCACGTTCATCGCGAGAAAGAAGCGCGTCTCGTCAAGGCGCGGCAGGGCGCGCCGCATCAGTGCGATCAGGCGCTGGCGAACCGGTTCGACCATTTCGCGCGTAATGCCCCGCGCCTCGTCGGACGGATCGAGCAGTGCCAGGCAATAGACCCGATGGCTCTTTTCGTGGGTCTGGCGGCCGATCGCCGAGCCGAAGAACGCCTCGGTGACCGCCTCGACGGTGATCTCCCCGCTCGCCTCGATGGCATCGAAGCCTTCGTGCTGGGCCAAATGGATCGATTTGAAATGGCGGTCAAACACCTCTTCGAAGAGGTGCTGCTTGCTGTCCCAATTGCGGCTCAGCGAAGCGATGCTGGTACCGGCCTGGGCGGCAATCGCGCGGATGGTACAGCCGTCATAGCCCTTGGCGATGAACTGGTCCTCGGCCGCGGCGATGAAGCGCTCGCGGCTTGACCGGTCAGGTTCCTCGGCCTTCTTCGGACGACCCAAGGGGAGAACTCCTCAACAGTGCAGCGCGGTTCCGCCGTATCGCCCGTCAAGGTAGATCAGCGGGTCGATTTCGTCACCCAGGTTAACCTCTTCCACCAGCCCCTGGACCACCATGTGGCTACCGAACTGGTCCGCATGGCCGACCGTGCAGACCACCGTGGCAAGGGCGCCGTTCAGCCTGGGAATCCCGTCCTTTGCCATGTCCCACGAGAGCACGGAGAAGCGCTCGGTCACCGGCGCCGCAACGAAGGCCTGGCACTGCTCGCTTTGCTGCCGATCGAGAATATTGACTGCAAACCGGCCTTGTTTGAGCAAGGGTTCGCACAGCGAGGCATTGCGATTGATCGCCAGCAGCATCGACGGCGGATCCATGCTCAGCGACATGAAGGCCGTCATCGCGATGCCAAAGGGCATGCCATCGGCACCCTTGGTCGTGACCAGCGCGACACCGCTCGCCAGGCGCCGCATTGCTCCACGGAACCGCTGTTCAATTGCGCTGTCATCCATGACGATGCCCTTTCACTATCGGGCCGATCCAGCCGGGGAAGGGAGAGGACTTCCCCGGCTGGAGGTTAGCCGACGCGGCGCGCCGGCTGGCTTGGCCCGGTAATGCTCAACCCGGAATGATGCCGGACTTCTGCATGAATTCCTGCACCTGGTTCCATTCGCCATCGCGCTGCGCGATCATGTGATCGCCGATGCGGGCACGGCCCTGACTGGTGAGGTAGAACATTTCGTAGAGCTCGACGCGGCTGCCCAGCGCCGAACCGGCGAAGTCCCACGCCATGCGCATGATCCGCGCGCGCTCCTCGGCCGCCATGCCGTTCGAACCGGGCAGGTACTTGCGCAGCAGGTCGCCGATTTCCGGATTTTCGAACAACGCCAGCGAAGGCGTGCACAGCAGGTTGTGCGAACCGATCGTCCGGATGATCTCGTTCACGCGCGACATCCAGCCGGGCATCACGCAGCGCAGGATCGACAGGTCGCGGTGCGGGAAGAACGCCCCCGCGCCCCAATCGTGCGCATTGGCCTCGGCCGCCGCGATGATCGAGCGCGTCATCGACAGGTAGCTGTAGATTTCGCCCAGCTGCACCGCCACGTCCGGCGCGTGCAGGCTGTTGGTGACCTTGGCGATGTTGCTGCACAGGTCATAGGCGAATTCGAGCTTCACCATCGCGCGGATCGCGGTCTGCTGCAGCGTGTTGCCAGGCGAAACGCCGGCGTTCAGGTTGTTGTAGACCTTGAGGTCGCCTTCGCAGAACAGGCGTTCATAGGGCACTTCGACATCGTCGAAGATCACGAACGAATCCTGCTCGTCGAAGCGCGAGGAGAACGGCGCGTCGGCGACGCTGGCATTGACGCCATAATGATCGCGGCAGATCTGGATCACACCCTTGGTCTTGACCGGGATCGAAAAGATCAGCGCGTATTCCTCGGCACCCGAGGGGATCGGCGCGGACGAATAGACATAGAGTTCGTCGGCGATCGGGCCGAGCGTCGCGAGCACCTTGCCGCCGCGGACGATCACGCCGTTTTCGTTGCGGCCGACCACGCGCAGGGTGAGGTCCGAATTCATCCCGGCCAGCGGCGGCGCGCCCTTGTCGATGTTGGCGTGCACAATCGTATGGGTCATCGCGAGGTCGCCGTCGATCACCTCGCGGTGAAACTTCTTGAGCCGTTCATAGCCTTCCGGCTTGCCCTGGGCCCAGATGTCGGCGCGGGCGGTGTGGCCCGACAGCACGACGTTCACATAGTCGGGCGTGCGGCCCAGCATGCCGTTCGAATAGCGGGCGAGCCGTTCAAGCCCGCGATGGCGAATCGCCAGGTCTTCGGCGTTCTTCGGCAGCATCAGGCTGACGTTCATCTTCTCGCCGCTGCGTTCGGGATCGTCGATCAGGCACTCGTCGGCATATTCGTGCTGCCAGTCAAAATAGCCTGCCATGCCGTCGACCGAACCGGCCAGAACCGGACTTTCCGTAACGGAAACCTTGCCTTCGCCAAGCCAGATCTGGCGTTCGTCCTTCAGGCCCTCTTTGTACTGCGCTCCGGTCCGTGCGGTCATGGTGATTTCTCCCAAATGAAAACGCGTGTATTCACGATGAGTCGCCAATGCCAAATTGAAGACCATTCTGTCAATCGGAACTTTGTTCCATTATATGCCGGTCCGAATCGAAGGCCAGTCATGGCCAGTCAGAAGGGCGGCGCCCGTCAAACGGCGTCCGGATAAGAGGGAGCCTGATATGCAAGTGGAGACCGCACGGATCGCGCCGGTCCAACCCGACCCGGATAAGCTTGAGCGGGCGCGGCTGCGCCTTGCCGCCGAGCTTGGTCCCGAAGCCTTCAGGCAGAACCAGACTGGCCTGGCCGAATTCCGGGACCCGTTCGAAGGCCCCGGCGCCACGCGGCATCAGCCCTCGTTTGTGGTCCAGCCAGGCAGCGTGTCGGAAGTGCAGGCCGCCGTGCGAATCGCGGCAGAGGCCGGGGTGCATATCTGGACCAGTTCGATGGGGCGCAATTTCGGCTATGGCGGATCGGCCCCCGCGGTGAACGGTGGGGTGGTGCTCAATCTGCGCCGCATGAACCGCGTGCTCGATATCGATGTGCCGAACGCCTGCGTGCGAATCGAACCCGGGGTGACCTTCCAGCAGCTTTATGACGAACTGCAGGCTCAGGATGCACCGCTGATGATGTCGGTTCCCGATCTTGGCTGGGGCAGCATGACCGGCAACGCGCTTGAGCACGGGTATGGCTACAATGTCATGGGCGATCACGGCTCGGCCGTGTGCGGGCTCGAAGTTGTCCTGGCCGATGGCCAGCTGGTCCGCACCGGACAAGGCGCCATCACCGGCAGTCCGCTGTGGAGCTGTCATCGCCGGGGCTTCGGCCCATCGATCGACGAACTGTTCAAGCAGTCGAACCTCGGGATCGTCACCCAGCTCGGGGTCTGGCTGATGCCGCGTCCCGAAATGTTCGCGACCGGGACGATCCAGTGCGAAGGCGATGAAGACATCGTGCCGCTGCTCGAAATGCTGCGCGGCCTGCTGCTGGATGGCGTGCTCCAGGGCATCCCGATGATTGTCAGCAATCCCGCCTCGCATGGCGGCGGCGATGAAGGACGCGGCGGCTTTACCGCCGACAAGCTGCGCCAGGTCCTGCGCCCCGGGCGCTGGAACGTGCGGATCGGGCTGTATGGCCATGCGGCGATGGTTGCCGCGCGCCGCAAGATCCTGGAACAGCGCGTCGGCGCGATCCCCGGCGCGGTGCTGGAACTGCGCGAATATCCGGGCGACGCCACGCGCGAAATGGTCGAGCCGCGCGACCTGATCGCCGCCGGCATCCCCAACATGGTCTTGCAGGACCGGCTCAAGGGCGTGTTCGGCGATACGCTGGGACATATGGATTTCTCGCCCGTGCTGCCCGCCACCGGCGAGGCCGCGCTGCGCGCCGAAGCCGCCGTTCGCGACAAGCTGCAGCAGTATGGGCTGATCGGCCCGTTCGGCCTCCTGCTGACCGGGCGCAGCATGGTCAGCGCCAGCATGGTGCTGTTCGACGCGTCCGACGCGGCACATGTCGGTGCGGCCAAGCAAGCCGTGAGCGAGCTTTATGACACGGCGGCAAGCTGGGGCTGCACGGCCTATCGGGCGCATGTGTCACTGGTCGATCAGGTTGCAGCCAAGCAGGACTTCAACGATCACGCTCTTGCCTCTGTCTATGCCCGGCTCAAGGATGCGCTGGATCCGGCAGGCCTGCTCTCGCCGGGTAACCACGGCATCTGGCCGGGAGGCGGCATGGCCCGAAACTGAAGGCAGGATTTGACTTGCGAACGGGTTTCATTAAAATAAGAATGCTGTTCTGTTAAACAGAACAAAACAACATGAAGAAGCGTCGCCCCCGCCAGGCTCATCTGCAGCGGGGGCCGGGAGAAAGTGAAAATCATGGCTACCGGAAGTCGAATCGGGATCGAGCAGGTCCGCCGTTATGCGCGGATGAACCTTGTCGTTGGCTTCCTGGTCTGGGGCATCGCGCTGGCGGGAATCTCCATGATGATGCCGGTGATGTACAATTCCGTGGCCAAGGACATGAACTGGACCGTTGCGGAAACGACCAGCTTCATGGCGATCAAGTCGGGCGTTTCGGCGGTCGGCGGGCTGTTTGCCGGCGCGCTGATCGTGCGCTTCGGCATGCGCCGGGTGTTTCTGCCCTCGATGGTGACGATCGGCCTGTCCACGGCGCTGCTCTATTTCGTGCGCTCGCTGCCGACCTATTACCTGCTTGCCGCAACTTCGGGCTTCGCTTCGATCCTCGCGCTGGTGGCAATTCAGGTGACGATGGCGCGCTGGTATGCCGCCAGCCTTGGCCGAATGACCGGCATTGCAATGCTTGGCGGTGCAGTTGCCGGCTTTATCGTGCCGATGGCGACCACGGTTGGGGTCGCCCGGTTCGGCTGGCACGTCACCGCCGGCATCGCCGGCCTGTTCGTGCTGTTCGTGGTAACCGTCGCGATTTCATTCCTGATCCATGAATCGCCCGAAACCTATGGCTACACCGCGCTGGAGCTTGATCCTCCGGCCGCTGCCACCGGGGCCCAGGCGGAGCGTCCGGCCATCGGTCCGGGGCCGGAATTCAAGGACATTCTGCGCAGTTCAGGCTTCTGGCTGCTGATCATGGCCGCCGCGATGTCGGGCGTGATCAGCAACAGCATCAACGAATACATCCCGCTGTTCATCGAACGGCACACCGACCTGGGCGCCTATGTCGCCGCGCTTGGCTTTACGATCGTGATTGTCATTTCGGGGGTCGGCAAGATCCTGTTCGGCTGGGTGTTCGACCGCTTGTCGACCCGTGGGGTGGCGCTGTGCTGGGCGCTGTGCGGCGTCGCCGCGCTGCTGACCTTCCCCCTGTCGGGGCCGATCACGTTCGTCCTGTTCACCGTCACGCGCGGGCTTTCGCATGGCGGCGTGGTGGTTCAGGCACCGATCCTCGCGCGCCACATTTATGGCACTCGCACGCTACCCCAGGTGATTTCATTGCTGGGTGCCGCGTTCCACCTTGGTGCATCGGCGGGCATCGCGGCGATCGGGTTCGGCGTCGACGCGACGGGCGGCTTTGCCATTCCCTTCACTGTCGTCACCGTCATCGCCTTTGTTGCGGCCGCGCTCGCGCTCAAGTTCGTGCCGACCTATTGGCCGGGCCACACCCCGCGGGCCAGCTAAGTGCATGATACGGCCCATCTCCTCATCCTGGCCGGCGCGAGCTTCGTCGAGGCGTTCATCAGTGCGTGCTTTTCGGTAGGGGGCGGCTATGTGCTGTTTGGCGCCACCACCTGGATTTTGCCGCTGCCCAGCGCGATCGCGCTTCAATCGGTCTTCTCCATGGGGTCGCTGCTCTCGCGCACCCATGCCTTCTGGGCGGAGATCGAATGGCCGATAGTGCGCACCTTCACCGCCGGATCGCTGATCGGCGTGACGATCGGGATGTGGGCGTTCAGCCACATTTCGACCGGAGCCCTGGCCGTGCTGCTGGCCGCCTTGCTATGGCTGCTGGCCTGGGCTCCGCCGCTGCGCGCTCCGCTTTCGGTCGGCAAATCATTCTTTGCGGTCGGCATTCTCCATGCGGGTCTGGGGGCCTTGTTCGGGCTCGGCGCGATCCTCCAGCCGGCGCTCCTGCGCACTGCGCTGGCACGCACCGCAATCGTCGGCACTTTCGCGGCCTGCATCATCGTGCTCGAAGTGCTGCGGACCGGCGGCTATGCCGCGAATGGGTTTTCCTATCTGCGCTATTGGCCGGAAATCGCCGTCGCGACGGTCACCGGCCTCGCTGGGACCTATTCCGGCAAGCGCGTCCCTCCCCCGATTTCCGAGCCCGCCTTCCGCTTGGCGATGCGGATCTTCGTGACGCTGCTGGGCGCCGACATTCTTTATCGCGGAGTGGCGCCGTGGCTCGTCTGATATTCGTCCGTCCCATTTTCCCCCAGAAACAGGAGCAAGCATGACTGCCCTGCTGCCACATGGCCTGAGCGATGCCGCCTTCAACCAGGCGCTGACCGCGCTGCGGGCTGCCGTTGGATCGCAATGGGTCCTCAATGCCGACGCCGATCGCCAAGCCTACCTCGATCCCTATGCGCTGGGCGACGGGCTTGACCACGATTGCGCCGCCATCGTCGCCCCGGCCAGCGTCGAAGAGGTCCAGGCGGTGGTGCGCATCGCCAACCAGTTCAAGGTGCCGCTCTGGCCGGTCGGCCGCGGCAAGAACCTGGGCTACGGCGCCGCATCGCCGGCCGAGAAGGGCGACGTGATCCTCGATCTCAGCCGCATGAACCGGATTCTAGACGTCGATGTGAAGCAGGCCAATAGCCTGCTCGAGCCGGGCGTGGGCTATTTCGACCTGTTCCGCCACCTCCAGGAAAAGAAGCTGCCGCTGTGGATGTCGGTCCCCGGCAACAGCTGGGGCAGCGTGGTTGGCAACGCGCTCGATCGCGGGATCGGCTACACCCCGTACGGCGACCATTGCGAGCAGATCTGCGGGATGGAAGTGGTGCTGCCCGATGGCTCGCTGGTGCGCACCGGCATGGGCGCGATGGACGGCTCGGCAACCTGGCAGAACTACAAGTACGGCTATGGGCCGAGCTGGGACCAGATGTTCATGCAGTCGAACCTTGGCATCGTTACCAAGGCTGGCGTGTGGCTGCAGCCCGAACCCGAAATGACCGCGAAGGTTGAATTGGCGCTGCCCAATTTCGACGATGCGGGCTGGGCGCTGGACATTCTGTGCGATCTGCGTCGGCGCGACGTGATCCAGCATAACATCGTGTTCGGATCCCCGGTGCGCGCCGCCTCTGTCATGTCGCAGCGGGCTGACTGGTATCAGGGGAAAGGCGCCCTGCCGGATTCGGTCAGCGAAGCAATGATGAAGAAGCTCAAGCTCGGCTGGTGGAACGCCAAGATCAACCTGTTCGGGCATGAAGGAACGGTCAACGCGCAGGTCGAGCTGATCCGCAAGCTGTTTGAACCCAGGCTGGGCAAGCCGCTCGAATTCGAACTGTGGAAGCAGGGCGACCCTCCCGAAAAGTCGGCCCAGGGGGTGCCTTCCACGCTCGGCCTGCAATGCGTCAACTGGTACGGCGGACGCGGCGGGCACCTTTCGTTTGCGCCGGTGCTGCCGCAGGATGGCAAGCTCGCGCTTGAATACGCGCGGAAGATCAAGGCCTACTACGAGCAGGTCGGGCAGGACTATTACGCCAGCTTCACGATCGGGCGCCGCCACATCAACAACGTCAGCCTGATCCTCTATAGCCGCGACGATCCCGAAGGCGTCGCCCGGGCCGACAAGCTCTATCGCCACCTGCTGGGCGAAGCGGCCAGCCAGGGCTTCGCCGAATATCGCGGACATATTTCCTACATGGACGCGGTTGCGGCGACGTTCGATTACGGCGGCGGCGCGCTGCGGCGGCTGAACGACACGGTCAAGACCGCGCTCGATCCCAACAACATCATTGCCCCCGGCCGCAACGGCATCGGCTCGCGCGCCGCGGCTCCGCACAGCGAGGCTCAGCCATGATTGCGCTCCGTTCCCCGGCGCTTGCCGCCGTCCTTGGCCTGGCCGCCATGCTGGCTGGTTGCGACAAGGCCCCGCCGCCCGCCCCGGGCGAGGCCGCGCCCAAGCCGATTCCGGCCATGGAAACCGCGATGTTCGGCGTCGGTTCGGCCAATGAAGGCAAGGCCTTGTTCGGCCGCGAATGCGCCTTCTGCCATGTCGGCAAGACCACCGGCGCATTCATGCTGGGCCGCCGCCTCGGAAAGGAAAACGCCGATCTGACCAAGCGCAGCGACCTTCAGGCCGATTACGTGAAGGCCGTCGTCCGCAACGGACTGGTCAACATGCCGGCCTTCTCCAAGGTCGAGGTTTCCGATCCCGAGCTCGACAAGATCGCCGCCTACCTCGCCGGGAAGAAGGACTGATGGCTGACCGCCGCACCTTTCTGAAGGCGGCTTCGGCAGCGGGAAGCGCCGCGCTGCTGCCCGCCGCCGCTGCGGCCAGCGCCCGCCCTGCGCCGGAAACAAGGCCCGCCTTCATTGTCGATGCGCGCCTGCCGCGTGCAGAGGCGCTGCGTCTGCGTGCAACCGCGCTGGGGCATCGCGTGCTTGATCCGCGGGGCGAGATGATCGCGCTGCTGCTGCAGCACGAAGCCGCCTTGATCGGCCCAGGCCGGCATCTGGTCGGGCTGACCGGATATGCCGATTTCGCCCTCGCCCAAGACCTCCTGCGCGCCAGCGGCCATCCGATCCGCCATGCCGTGGCGCTGGGCGGTCGCGACGGCCAGCGCGATATCATCCGCGGGAGCGCGCGCGATGGCGCGGTCATCGCGGCGCTTCTCGCCAGGATGCCAACCGAGCCCGGGCGCGAAGCCCAGGCCACCAGCTTCATCTGGATCGCCTGAGCCATGCTCCCGCTACCCTTGACCCACCGGAGTTTCCCAACGTGAGCAGCCTCGAGTTCGACTTCATCATCGTGGGCGCTGGGTCCGCCGGGTCGGTCATGGCCAATCGGCTGAGCCGCGATCCCGCCAACCGCGTGCTGCTGCTCGAGGCCGGGGGCGAGGCGGATCATCCCTTCGTCAAGATGCCGCTTGGCTTCCTTCAGGCGCTGCGCCGCCCGGAACTGGCCTGGCAATTCCTGTCCGAGCCGGAACCGGGCGTTGACGGCAAGCGCTTTCCCCTGCCGCGCGGCAAGATGCTGGGCGGTTCCTCCTCGATCAACGGCATGGTCCATTTTCGCGGCCATCCCTCTGATTTCGACGATTGGGCGGCATTGGGCTGCACCGGCTGGGACTATCGCAGCGTCCTGCCCTACTTCAAACGCTCGGAAGACCACTGGAGCGGGGGCAATGAATGGCACGGCAGCGGCGGGCCGATCACCGTCCAGCAGGTCGACACTCGCCGCCTGATGGCTGATGAGCTGCGTGCCTCGGCGGCGCTGGCCGGCTATCCTTACAACCCCGATTATGACGGCGCCTCCAACGAAGGTTGCGCCGATGTGCAGATCGCGATCCGCAAGGGCGAACGCTGCGGTTCCGCCGCGGCTTATCTGAACCCCGTGCGCCGCCGCCGCAATCTCCGGATCATCAAGCACGCGCTGGTCAACCGGGTAACTTTCGAGGGCAAGCGCGCCACCGGGGTCGAATTCGAACAGGACGGCCAGCCGCGCAAGGCACGTGCCGCGCGCGAAGTGATCCTGGCTGGCGGGGCTTATGGTTCGCCCCAGTTGCTGATGCTGTCGGGAATTGGCCCGGCCGAGGAATTGGCCCGGCACGGCATCGCGGTGGTCCACGCTTCGCCCGGCGTCGGCCGCAACCTGCAAGAGCATGTCCGCCTCGCCCATCAATACCGCGCCAGCGCCCCGCACAGCTTTGCCGACGAATTGCGCTTTGACCGCGCCACCGTGTCGTTCCTGCAGTGGTTCTTCCTGCGCAGCGGCAAGTTCGCCAACCAGATCGCCGCCGGCTGCATTCTCGCGCGGTCCGAGCCCGGGCTCGACCGGCCCGACCTGCAGATCATGTCGAGCCCCGTGCGGGTCGATGCGAACATCTGGTTTCCGGGCATTCGCAAGGCCCCGGGCGATTGCTTCTTCAATTCGATCTGCCTGCTGCGCCCCGAAAGCCGCGGTAGCGTAACCCTGCAGGATGCAAGCCCGCGCTCCGCCCCCCGGATCGCGCTTGGTCTGCTCAGTCACGAAAACGACTGGGCCACGCTCAAGAAGGGGCTGGCGATCTCGCGCCGGATCTTCAGCGATGGTCCGATCGCGCAATACGTGGTCGAAGAGACATTGCCCGGAACCGCGATCAACGACGATGCCGCGCTCGATGCGATGAAGGCGGAGCTTGCCGGAGTGGTCCACCATCCCGTCGGCACCTGCGCGATGGGCAGCGGCCCCGATGCCGTGCTTGACCCGCAACTGCGGGTGCGCGGGGTGGAGGGCCTGCGCGTCGCGGATGCTTCGATCATGCCGCTGCTGGTCGGCGCGAATACCAACGCGGCGGCGGTGATGATCGGCGAAAAGGCCTCGGACCTGATCCTGGGCAATACCATTGCGGAGACTGTCTGATGACCGAACTTGCCTGCGCTGCGGCCATTGTCGAACGAGCCAAGGCAGCGATTGCCCGACTTGGTCGCCACTTCATCGATGGGGAATGGGTCTCCGGGTCGGGCGCGCCGATCACGGTCGAAAATCCCGCCGATGGGCGCGCTATCGGGGCGATTGCTGCGGGCACGGCGGCAGACATCGACCGTGCGGTTGCGGCTGCCCGCCGTGCGTTTGAGGACCCGGCCTGGCAACATATGGCCGCCGCCGAACGCGAACGCCTGCTGCTGCGTCTGGCCGATCTGGTCGAGGCCAATGCCGACGAACTCGCCGCCATCGAGACGCTCGACAATGGCATGCCGTTCGGTCCGTCGCGAATGATGGCGGCCGGCTCCGCGATCAGCGCGATCCGTTACAACGCCGGCTGGCCCCGGCGCCTGACAGGCGAAACCGTGCCGGTTTCGGTGCCCGGACAGTGGCACGGCTATACCGTTCGCGATCCGCTTGGCGTGGCTGCGCTGATCGTGCCGTGGAACGCGCCGCTGGCGATCACTGCGAACAAGCTATCGGCGGCGCTGGCCGCCGGTTGCACTGTCGTGCTCAAGCCGGCCGAGCTGGCGCCGATGACCGGCCTGCGCCTGGCCGAGCTGGTCGCCGAAGCAGGCTTTCCCAAGGGCGTGGCCAATGTCGTTACCGGGCTGGGCAGCGAAGCGGGCGCGGCGCTGGTCAACCATCCAGGGATCGACAAGATTTCCTTCACCGGATCGACCGCGACCGGCAAGGGAATCCTGCGAGCGAGCGCCGATGGGCTGAAGCGCGTCTCGCTTGAACTCGGCGGGAAGTCTGCCTCGATCGTGTTCCCCGATGCCGATCTTGCCCGGGCAATCCCGGGCGTTGCGATGGGCATCTTCGGAAACAGCGGTCAGGTCTGCGCGGCAGGCTCGCGGCTGTTCCTGCACGCCGACGTGTTCGACCGCTTTCTCGATGGCCTGGCCGAATTTGCCGGCAAGCTGAAGGTTGGTCCGGGCCTCAACGCCGGGACAGCGCTCGGTCCGCTGATTTCCGCCGCGCAGAAAGACCGGGTGATGGGCTATATCGAATCCGGCCGAAGCGAGGGCGCAAATGCCGTGATCGGCGGCGATGCACCTGGCGGCGCGGGGCACTTCGTCAATCCTACGGTGTTCGTCGACGCCCGCCCCGACATGCGAATCGTGCGCGAGGAGATCTTTGGTCCGGTGCTGAGCGTGATGCGCCTTTCGGACGAAAGTTCCGACGATCTGGCGCGGATGGCCAATGCCAGCGAGTATGGCCTGTCGGCCTATGTCTGGACCTCCAGCCTGCCCCGCGCCCAGGGGCTGGCCCGGCGGCTTCGTTCGGGTTCGGTCAAGGTCAACGGTTCGGGCATGGAGTTTGCCCTGCCGTTCGGTGGCTACAGGCAGTCCGGCATCGGACGCGAGAACGGCCGCAGCGGGGTTGAGGCGTTTACCGAAACCAAGGCGGTGATGATCGGCTGGCAGGACTGACGGCAAGTGTTGCGGGCCGTGCGGCCGGACAGGGCGCGCGAGCCCGTCACAGCAGCGTCAGTGCAAAGGCAAGCGAAACGACAAAGCTGACCGTCGTCGCGACGAGCACCGGCACCGCCGCACGCAGACCGGTTTCCATCAGCAGATCCAGGCGGCTGCGCATGGCCGTTGCAATCACGGCGACGAGGAGCAGCCCCTTGGAGGCCGGAAGAGCCAGGTTCGCGATGCCGTGGGCTGCATCGACGAAGGAATTGAACAAGACCGTGACAAAGAAGGCAGGGATGAACCACGGCAACGACAGGCGCCGCCACAGCGGACGGTCCGCATCGCCCGGTGCCTGACCGATCACCAGCCCGGTAATCACGACGACCGGGGCCAGCAGGGCCACGCGCGACAGCTTGACGATTGTCGCATAGCTGCCCGCCGCCTCGGAGAAGGCATAGCCCCCGCCAATCGCCTGGGCGACATCATGGATCGACGCTCCGATTAGGAAGCCGGCTTGGCGGTCGGACAGGTGCAGGTAACTGGCAAGAATCGGATAGAGCGACATTGCGAGCGCGCTCGCTAGCGAAACGCCGACCAGCGATATCGCGAACTGGGCCTGGTTCACCCGTTCCTTGCCAATGATGCCGTAAAGGGCCATCGCCGCGCTTGCGCCGCAAATCGCGGTCGCGCCGCCGCTCAGGATCCCGACATAGGCCGATTGCCCGGCCAGCCGCGCGCCGGCGATCCCGGCGAAGAAGGTCAGCAGCATGACCACTGCCAGTGCCGCAAAGGGTTCGATACCAAGCGATCCGATCTGGGCGAAGGTTACCTGGAAGCCAAGCAAGACCACGCCAAGGCGCAAACACGTTCGCGAGGCGAAGTCGAGGCCTGAATGGCTGCGCGGATCGCGTGCCACGAAGCTCAGCGAAAGGCCGATCAGCAGCCCCAGCAGAATGATCGGAAAGTGGTAATGTTCCGATAGCCAGGCTGCCGCAGCAGCGGCGATGCCGCAAATCGCCAGACCGTGCAGCAGCGTGCCGCCATCGCGCGCTTGCGCCGCGGCATGGTCGGCCAGATGGATTTCGCCATACAGGTCACCGGCAGTTGGCAGCATTTGCCAATCGATCGCTTGACGCCGCACGCCCTGCTCTCCCCAATTTATGTCCTACGGTGTCACAATGCCCTTTCCTTACGCGTGGTGTCCGCTAATCTGCAAGCTTGAAGCTTGATAAAAAGCCTGGGAACCGGGAGATGACGATGGCCGATACTGGCGGAAAAGGGATTGCGCGCGGCACCGCGATCGCGCTCGTGGCGCTGTTGTTTGTGGGCAATGCACTGAACTATGTCGACCGTCAGGTGCTGGCGTTGCTCAAGCCCACGCTCGAGGCCGAGTTTGGCTGGAGCGATGCCGATTACGCGCATCTGGGCTCGTCCTTCCAGATTGCCGCCGCAGGGGCCCTGCTGTTCGTCGGCTGGTTCGTCGACCGGCTGGGCGTGCGCATCGCCTATGCGGCTGCCGTGACCGTGTGGAGCGCGGCGGGCATGGCCCATGCCCTGGCCCAGACGGTGCAGCAGTTCGTCACCGCCCGGATCATCCTGGCGGCGGGCGAATCGGTCAGCACCCCGGCCGGGCTCAAGGCTGCGGCAACCTATCTGCCCGTGGCGCAGCGCAGTATCGCGATTGGCCTGATCAATACCGCACCGAACATCGGGGCGATCATCACCCCATTGCTGATCCCGCCGTTTGCCGTCGCATTCGGCTGGAAGGCAGCCTTCGTGGTCACGGGGGCGCTGGGCTTTCTCTGGCTGGGGGCGTGGTGGCTGGGAACCCGCAACCTCGATTCCGCTACCGATCTGCCCGAACGCGCGCCGGTTGCCTGGGGCGAACTGCTGGCCGACCGTCGCAGTTGGGCCGTGATCGGGGCGAAATTCTGCACCGATGCGGTGTGGTGGTTCGTGCTGTTCTGGATGCCTGACTTCTTCAATCGGCAGTTCGGCCTGTCTCAGGCGAATCTCGGCTGGCCGATCGCGATCATCTTTACCCTCGCGGCCATGGGCGCCTTGACCTCGGGCGGGCTCTATCCCCTGCTGCTGGCGCGCGGGATGACCGTCAATTCGGCCCGCAAGTCATCCATGCTGTTCTATGCGCTGGTGGTGCTGGCCATGCCGTTGGCGCTCAAGACCGACAATGCCTGGCTGGCGGCGCTGCTGATCGGTTTGGGCCTGTTTGCCCACCAGGGCTTCTCCACCAATGTGTTCGGCATGACGGCCGACATCATTCCGGCGACCCGGGTGGCCAGCGTGATCGCAATCGGCGCGATAGCGGGCAATCTTTCGGGCACGACGATCATCGAATTCGCCGGCTGGTCGCTGGAGAACGGGTTTGGCTATGTCCCGCTGTTCGCGATTTGCGGTAGCGCCTATCTGGTGGCCCTGGGCTTCATCCATCTGCTGCTGCCGCGGCTTGCCCTGGCAAGCGACTGAGGTGATCCCTGGCCGCGCGGGGGGGCCTTCGGCCTGACGAAGGCCTGCTTTCAGGACTGCGGCCTGCCTGCGCGCCAGATGTGAAGCGCGGTCTGTTGCCCCGGCGCCCTGCCCTGGTGCGACCTGCCGGCATGAGGCGTCAGGCACCCGCAAAAGATGAGGCCCCGGACATTGTCCGGGGCCTCTTTTGTCTGATCGGGCACTGGTCGGGCCAGCGCCCGTCAGAACGATCAGTCGAACCGGGCGCGCAGGCTGACGCCGAAGTAGCGATCCGCATCGCGCGGGATCTGCAGCCGCTGGCCGTTGCTGACGTTCAGCAGGGCATAGGACTGGTCGGTAATGTTCCGCACGTGGAAGGTCAGGCGATAGCGGTCATCCGGATCGGAGAAGCCGACCGAGGCGTTCCACAGGCCATAGGCCGCGATCGGACCCTGTTCGCCGAGATCGGAGAACTGGCTGCTGACATGGCGGAAATCGGTGTCGAGGTAGAACTTCACACTGCCCATTTCACGTTCGTAGCTGGCACCGAGCGTATAGGTGAACTCGGGGGCAAGCGGGAGCCGCGTGCCGTTGCGGGCATCGGGCGCGTTGGTCGACGGATTGGGGTTGAACTTCTTCACCTTGGCATCGGCGTAGGCGCCGCTCGCCCGCAGGGTCAGGCCGTCGAACGGCTTGGCCAGCAGGTCGATTTCGAAGCCTTGGCTCTTGACGGTGCCGGCATTGGTCAGGTTGCTGACCACGGCGCCGTTGAGCAGCACGAAGTTGTTGGCCTGGAAGCCATCGTACTCGACCGTGAACGCCGCCAGGTTGAGCTGGACGTGGTTGTCGAGGAACTGCGACTTCAGGCCCACTTCGAACGCGTTCGAGGTTTCCTCGTCGACCGGCACCGCGTTGGTCGGAGCGGTGTGGTTGAAGAAGACGTTGAACGCCGGCCCCTTGTAGCCGCGGGTGTAGCTGCCATAGAGCATCACGTCCTTCGACGGGGTGAACTGCAGCACGGCGCGGCCTGAAAGGTTGCCGTTGCTGCTAGCGCCTGCCGAAGTGTTGGTGCCGTTACCGCCCGAGGCAATGGTGCCGCCGGCCGGGCTGCCGGAAATGCCGGGGCCAGTCGCCGGCGTGCCGTTCGTGGCATTCACGCCCGGAGCGCGGGTGTGGGTGTAATCGAGATCGTCCCAGGTATAGCGCAGCCCGCCGGTCAGCGAGAGCATGTCGCTGAAGCGATAGGTGGCCTGGCCAAACAGCGCGTAATTGCGCGAGTTCACGTCGCTGTACGAGGTCGCGGTCGGGAAGATCGTGTTGACCGTATCGCTCAGATTGCAGGGCTGGCCACCGGTAGCCGGGTCGACCGGCAGGGTGGAGGTGCTGCAAGTCACGTCGCGGCGCGTGAAGTCCTGCTGGTTGTCCGAACGCCAGATAAAGCCGCCGACCTGATAGAAGAACGCCTTCGAAGGGTCAGAGGCCAGGCGGACTTCGAGCGAAACCTGCTTGGTGCGGACGACGCCGTTGTCGTGCAGCTGGGCCGTGCCGACGAGGGCGCGCGGCAGGAAGTCACCCTCCCGGATTTCCTGGTTCCACCAGTTGCGATAGCCGGCCACGATGCTCAGCGTGTGGTCGGTCAGCACGTCGAAATCGCCCGACGCGGTCAGGCTCCACTGGCGGTCCTTGGTCTGGGTGACGAGGTTGTGGTTGACATAGCGCTGGTCCAGCCCCTGGGCGACGCCGCCCGGCAGGCCCAGTTCGGCGTCGAGCACCGCACCGCGGCTGACCGTGGTCACGTCCGCGCAGCAATCATCGTTCGCCTTGAAGTAATCGGCGATCAGGCGGATCTTCGAGCCATCGCCGTCATAATCGACGATGCCGCGCACGCCGTAGTGTTCATAGCCGTTGATCTTCTCGTTCCGGCCGCCATAGACGTTGGTGATGTTGCCGTCATAGGTGCCGTAGAACCCGGTCACACGGGCGCTGAGATCCTTGCCCAGCGGGCCCGAAACCGAGGCGCGCAGGCGATATTCCTTACCTTCGTACCATTCTGCGCGCGCTTCGCCCTGAAGGGTGTCGGTGCCGCCCTTGGAGACGATGTTGACCAGGCCGGCAGACGCGTTCTTGCCGAACAGCGTGCCCTGCGGGCCGCGCAGCACCTCGATCCGCTCGGCATCGACGAGGTCCATGAAGGCCTGGCCCGACCGGCTCAGCACCACACCGTCGACGACCGTCGAAACGCTGGGCTCGGCCGCGACCGAGAAGGTGATCGTGCCGACGCCGCGCATCACGATCGCGCTGTTCGCGCTGGTCGTGCCCTTGCGGAAGGTCACCGAGGGAACCAGCTGGCTCAGCCCTTCGAGGCTGGTTGTGCCGGTCGCCTCGAGGCGATCCGAGCCAAGCGCGGTGATCGCGATGGGCACGTCCTGGACGTTCTGCGAAACCTTTTGCGCGGTCACGACGATTTCGCCGATCCCTTCGGAATCCGAGGCTTCGTCCTGGCTCTGTGCAAATGCGGGCGCACTGATGGCAAGCACGCTGGCACTTGCCGCCAAGGCAAGCCGGCGCGCGGCTGGGATGCAGTTCACCTTCATAGATCTCTCCCCTTATTTGTCGTCATCGCGCGGCAAGAAAGGTTCGGGTCAATCCCGTGCCCGGCCGCAAATGCCGCTTGATCTGATACGCCCCGACCGATATGTCAAGCGGTGTCACAAACAGTGGTGCAGCTGTGGCACTTGCGCTACACCAGCACCCGGACGAGAGGCGGCAACAGGCGTGGAACTGCGGATTCAGGCGCAGAATGATGGTTTTTCCCTCATGCTCGGGGATGAAATCGTGCTGCGCCACTCCGTTGACTGTCCTGCGGTGGTCATTGCCCGCGGCGCGCCCGATATCGCGATGTACCGCGGCAATTTCCGCATCACCGACCAGCCCCATGGCCAGACCGCGCCGACGGGCTGGCGCAGCCGGCCCGGCGGCATCGACCTGCTGGATGGACAGCACGTGGTGGCGGGCATCGATATCGACCCGGCGGCAATTACCGTGCGTTCAGTCGATCCGGCCTGCGACCGCCTGCTCGTGCGCTTTGCCGCCACGCCGGGCGAACAGGTGTGGGGCGGCGGCGAGCAGATGAGCTACCTTGCCCTGAACGGCAGGCGCTTTCCGATGTGGACGAGCGAGCCTGGCGTCGGGCGCGACAAGACCACCGAGCTGACCCGCCGCATGGACGAAGAGGGCATGGCCGGCGGCGATTACTGGAACACCAATTATCCGCAGCCGACCTTCATCACCTCGCGCTGGCTGGCGGTGCATCTTGATGCAAGCTGTTACAGCGTGCTCGACTTCACCGACCCGCACTGCCACGCGGTCGAAGTCTGGAGCCATGCCGCCCGCTTCGAATTCTTTGCCGAAGCCGGCCCGCGCGAACTGGTTGCACAGCTGTCCAGCCGGTTCGGGCGGCAGGAGGAATTGCCCGACTGGGCGATTTCCGGGGCCATCGTCGGCCTGAAATCGGGCGCGTCCAGCTTTGCGCGGCTGGAGCGCTTCCTTGCCGCTGGGGCCGCCGTTTCGGGCCTGTGGTGCGAGGATTGGGCCGGTATCCGCGAGACGAGCTTCGGGCGGCGGCTGTTCTGGGACTGGCTCAGCGGCGCGCGCAGCGAGCAGCGCTATCCCGGCCTGGCCGAGCAGATTGCCGATCTCAATGCGCGCGGCATCCGTTTCCTGGCCTATGCCAATCCCTATCTTGCGGTGGATGGCGACCTGTTCCCCGAAGCCCTGGCCGGCGGTCACTTCTGCCTGCGCCGCGATCGCGACGAGGTGTACCTGGTCGATTTCGGTGAATTTGAATGCGGCGTGGTCGATTTCACCCGCGCGGAGACGCAGGCCTGGTTTGCCGAGCGCATCCTTGGCCGCGAACTGCTGGACCTGGGCATTTCGGGGTGGATGGCCGACTTTGGCGAATACCTGCCTACCGATGTCCGCCTGGCCGACGGGTCTGACCCGCTCGAGGCACATAACCGCTGGCCGGTGCTGTGGGCGCAGGTCAACGCGCGTGCCCTCGCCAGCCGCGGGAAAAGCGGCGATGCGGTATTTTTCATGCGCGCGGGCTTTTCGGGGGTACAGGCGCATTGCCCGCTGCTGTGGGCGGGCGACCAGTCGGTCGACTTTACCCGGCACGACGGGATCGGCACGGTCATCACCGCCGCCCTTTCCGCCGGGCTGGTCGGCATTGCCTACAGTCATTCCGATTGCGGCGGCTACACTTCGCTCCACGGCAATGTCCGCACGCGCGAATTGATGGAGCGCTGGTGCGAACTGGCGGCGTTCGCGCCCGTCATGCGCAGCCACGAAGGCAATCGCCCCGACGACAACCTGCAATACGATTCAGACGACGCGCTGCTGGCCTGCTTTGCCCGGTGGAGCCGGATTCATGCCCACCTTGCCCCATATGTCCGCCACCTGTGCGGCGAGGCGCGGACCCGGGGATTGCCGCTGCAGCGTCCGCTTTTCCTCCACTATCCCGATGATCGCTCCACCTTTACGATTCAGGATCAATACCTCTACGGTGCGGATCTGCTGGTGGCGCCAGTCATCGTTGAGGGGGCACGTCAACGCCAGGTCATCCTTCCGGGCGATGGCGAGTGGCGGCATTGCTGGTCGGGCGAGGCGTTCGCCGCCGGCATTCACGAAATTCCCGCTCCGATCGGCCAACCGCCGGTGTTCTACCGGTCGGACAGTCCATTTGCCGGGCTGTTTGCCGAACTAGCGGAGGTTCTTGCGCGATGAGCGAGCGGGCAAACATCAGGGACGTTGCAGCCAAGGCCGGGGTGGCGGTCAAGACCGTCAGCCGCGTGCTGAATGGCCACCCCTATGTAAAGGCGGAAACGCGTTCGCGCGTGGAAGAAGCCATGCGCGAACTCGACTTCCGGCCGAGCATCGCCGCGCGCATCCTGTCCGGCGCGAAGTCCAATCAGATCGCGCTGATCTATGACAATCACAGCCCCTACTACATGTTCCAGATCCAGACCGGATGCTGGGACTTTTGCCGGGCGCACGGCATTCGCCTGCTGGCCCAGCCAGTCGACGTGACCGATCCGCAGGTTGGCGAACAAGTGCGCGGGCTGGTTTCGGAAACCCATGTCGACGGGATCATCCTGTCCTCGCCGGTAACCGACTGCGATCCCGTGCTTCGCGCGCTCGAGGCGATGGACGTGCCGTTCGTGCGGATTTCGCCCGGCACCAACCATGCCCTGACCAGTTCGGTCTTCATGGACGATGCCCAGGCGGCGGATGACATGACCACGCACCTGATCAACGCCGGCCATCGCCGCATCGGCTTCATCAAGGGGCATCCCAACCACATGGCCTCGGACGACCGCCTGTTCGGCTATCGCCGCGCGCTCGACCGGGCGGGCTTGCCTTATGATCCGGTGCTGGTCTGCGACGGCGAATTCGATTTCGATTCCGGGGTGCGGGGCGGGCGCGCACTGCTGGATCTGCCCAACCGGCCGACCGCGATCTTCGCCTCCAACGACGACATGGCCGCAGGCGTGCTGGCCGTCGCGCACGACCGCGGCATCCCGGTGCCCGCGCAGCTCTCGGTCGCCGGGTTCGATGACACCACGCTGGCCCGCACCGTCTGGCCGCCGCTGACCACGGTTCACCAGCCGATGGCCGAGCTCGCCCGCACGGCCACGGAAATTCTGATTGCCGGCGGGGACATCACCCATCGGCGTTTGCCCCACACCCTTATCGAACGCGCATCGGTTGCGCCTCCAGCCAGGATATCTTCATGAGCGAATTGCCTTTGCCCCCTGCCACTCGCACTTTGGGCGACAGCGGGATTGCCGTTTCCCCGATTGCCTGGGGGATGTGGCGGCTGGCCGAAAACGGACGAACCGCCGGCGATGCGGCAAAGCTGGTCCATGCGGCGCTCGATGCCGGGATCAACTTTCTCGACACGGCCGATATCTATGGCTTCGATGGCACGGCCGGCTTTGGCGATGCCGAGCAGCTGCTGGGCGAGGTCCTGGCGGCCGAACCGGCCCTGCGCCAGCGGATGGTGCTGGCCACCAAGGGCGGCATCATGCCGCCGCTGCCCTATGACCAGAGCGCGCAATATCTGCAAAGCGCCATCGACAAATCGCTGAGCCGCCTGAAGGTCGACAGCGTCGACCTGTGGCAAGTGCACCGCCCGGATATCCTAGCGCATCCGCAGGAGGTTGCGCGGGTGCTCGACGATGCGGTGGCCGCGGGCAAGATCCGCACCCTGGGCGTTTCCAATTTCACCATGCCGCAGATTGCCGCGCTCAATCAGTTCCTCGGGCACAAGCTGGTTGCAACCCAGCCCGAGATCAGCCCGCTGCGGATCGACTGCTTCGAGAACGGCGAGCTGGACCAGGCGATGATGCTGGGCCTGACCCCGCTGGCCTGGTCGCCGCTCGGCGGGGGCCGGTTGACCAGCCCAGAGACGGCACGGGACGAGGCGGTTGCGGCCGAACTTGACCGGTTTGCCGTCCAGCACGGCATTTCGCGCAGCGTGGCCGCCTATTCCTGGCTGATGGCCCATCCGGCGGGAATCATCCCGATCATCGGATCGCAGCAGGCCGAGCGCATTGCCGAAGGCGCGGCGGCCGCGCAGGTGCGGTGGAACCGGCAGGACTGGTATGCCGTGCTGGTCGCGGCACGGGGCGTGCCGCTGCCGTAAGGCTGGCATGGGGCAATCGCCGCCCGGCCGGGGCGGCGAAGAGAATTGGTTACAACGGCGGACGGCGCGGCAGGTGGCGTTCGCGGCGGGGAAGCCGCGCCAGTGCGGCAAGGAGTGGAGAGAATGGTCCAGCAACAATGCGAAATCGCCTGGTTTTCGGCGCTCTGCGACGACGACTATGAATTCCTCGGTGTTCCCGACAAGTATCTGCAATCGAGCTGGGAGCATTGCCGCAACATCGTGCTGCGCGCCGAGGAAGGCGGGTTCGACAATATCCTGCTGCCGTCGGGCTATCAGCTTGGCCTCGACACCACGGCCTTTGCCGCCGCGGTGGCAACCCAGGTGCGCCGCATCAAGCTGCTCTGGGCGACCCGCATGGGCGAGGACTGGCCGCCGCAGCTGGCGCGCCGGATCGCCACGCTCGATCGCATCCTCGGCCCGAACGCGGATGGAACCGGCGGACGGCTGAACGTGAACATCATTTCGTCCGACATGCCGGGCGAGACCATCGCCTCCGGACCGCGCTATGCCCGCGCGACCGAGATCATGAAGATCGTGCGCACGCTGTTGAACGGCGAACACCTCGATTTTCAGGGCGAGTTCTACCAGCTCAAGCTGGATCCGGCGCGGATCACGACGCTGTCCGGCAAGTGCCCGGCATTCTACTTTGGCGGCCTGTCCCATGAAGCGCGCGAATGCGCCGCCGAGGCGAGCGACGTCTACCTGATGTGGCCCGACACCATGGACAAGGTACGCGACACCATCGCCGACATGAAGGCCCGCGCGGCCCGCTTTGGCCGCACCCTGAAATTCGGCTACCGGGTCCACGTGATCGTGCGCGAGACCGAGGACGAGGCGCGGCATTATGCCGACCGCCTGCTGTCCAAGCTTGACGAGGATGCCGGCAAGGCGATCCGCGAGAAGTCGCTCGATGCCAAGAACTATGGCGTGCAGCGCCAGCAGGAACTGCGCGGCGCAGCCGATGGCGACGGATTCGTCGAAGACAACCTGTGGACCGGGATCGGCCGGGCCCGTTCGGGCTGCGGCGCGGCCATCGTCGGAACGCCCGATCAGGTGCTGGCCAAGCTGCGCGCCTATCAGGCCGAAGGGATCGAGGCCTTCATCCTGTCGGGCTATCCCCACATGCAGGAAGCCGACATGTTCTCGCGCTATGTGCTGCCGCATATCCAGCACGGCCCCCTGAGCATCTGATGAGCCGCGCCGTGGCCAGCAACGATCCGGTATTCGATGTCGCCGTCATCGGCGGCGGCGTGAATGGCTGCGGGATCGCCCGCGACGCGACCGGGCGCGGCGCGAAGGTACTGCTGCTGGAAGCGCGCGACCTGGCCAGCGGCACCTCGTCGAATTCCAGCAAGCTGATCCACGGCGGGCTGCGCTATCTTGAGCACTACGAATTCGGCCTGGTGCGCGAGGCCCTGGGCGAACGCGAGAAACTGTGGGCCATCGCGCCGCATATCGTCTGGCCGATGCGGTTCGTGCTGCCCTGGGTCAGGGGCCTGCGCCCGCGCTGGCTGCTGCGCCTTGGCCTGTTCCTGTACGATCATATCGGCAAGCGGAAGCTGTTACCGCCAACCGAGACGGTTCGGCTCGATCGCCACCCCGCCGGCCAGCCGCTGAAACCCGAGTTCGTCCACGGTTTCATCTATTCGGATTGTTGGGTGGACGATGCCCGGCTGGTGGTCTTGAACGCCCGCGATGCCGCGGCGCACGGCGCAAGCGTGCATACCCGCTGCCCGGTGAGCCGGCTGGAACGCCGCGAAGGGCTGTGGCGGATCGAAACGCCGCATGGCGCCTTTACCGCCCGTGCGATCATCAACGCTGCCGGACCATCCGTGCTTGCCGTGCTGGATCGCAGCGGCGAGACGCCCAGGCAGGCCATCCGGCTGGTGCGCGGATCGCACATCGTGGTGCGCAAGCTGTTCGATCATCCACACCCCTATTTCTTCCAGCTGCCCGATGGCCGCATTTTCTTTGCGATCCCCTACGAGCACGACTTTACCCTGATCGGCACGACCGACCGCGATCATCAGGCCGGTCTAGATGCGATCGCGGCCAGCGACGAAGAGATCGCCTATCTGTGCGAAGGGGCGAGCCGCTTCTTCCGCAAGCCGGTTACCCCGGCGGATGTCGTCTGGTCCTATGCCGGGGTCCGGCCGCTGGTGGACGATGGCTCGGGCAAGCCGGAAGCGGCCACGCGCGGCTATCGCTTCGACCTCAGCCCCGCCGAAGAGGGCGCGCCGATCCTGTCGGTATTCGGCGGCAAGATCACGACCTATCGCACGCTGGCCCAGGAAGCGGTCGATCACATGGCCGCGCGGGTGCCCGCGCTTGAGGGCGCGCACTGGACCGACCGCGAGCCTCTGCCCGGCGGCAACTTCGGCGTAGACGAGGCCGACCGGCTGATCGAACGGCTGCGGGCCGCCTATCCGTTTCTCGAGCCGCACTGGGCCGACCGGCTGATCCGCTCGTACGGGACCGAGGCCGCCGTCATGCTCGGCGAGGCCAAGCGGCTCGAGGATTGCGGCACGCATTTTGGCCATGGCCTTACGGAACGCGAAGTACGGTACCTGATGGCCCACGAATGGGCGCGGGAAGCCGACGACGTGCTGTGGCGCCGCACCAAGCTGGGCCTGCGCCTGTCGGCGGAGCAGCAGGCGGGCTTGCGCGCGTTTATGGAAGGAGAAGCCCAGCAATGACCCCGCGGATTGTCGCCATTGGCGGAACCGTTGCCGCCGGAAGCACCACCGAACTGGCGCTGCGCACCGCGATGGCCAGCGCGGCGGCGCTGGGCGCGGACGTGCAGTTGTTCGGCGGGGCCTATCTGGCCGAATTGCCGCACTATCGCAGCAGCGCCCACAGCGGCGACGATGGCCGCGAGATGGTGGAGGCCGTGCGTGCCGCCGATGGGATCCTGCTGGCCGCGCCCGGTTACCACGGAACCATTTCCGGTCTGGTCAAGAACGCGCTCGATTACCTTGAGGATCTGGCCAAGGATAGCCGCCCCTATCTTGATGGGCGGGCCGTGGGGCTGGTGGCCACCGCCTATGGCGATCAGGCCACGATGAGCACGATGCAGACGCTGCGCAGCATCGTCCATGCCCTGCGCGGCTGGCCGACCCCGATGGGGGCAACCATCCGCACCTATCCCGGGCTGTTTTCGGTCGATGGCGAATGTCTCGATGACCGCGCGCGGATGCAGCTTGACCTAGTTGGGCAGCAGGTGGTGCGCGGCGCAACGAGACTGTCGGCCAGCCCGCAGGTCCGCGCATGAACAGCGTGGCGGCCGCGGTCGAGGCGCTGCGCGAAGGTCAGGTCATCATCATTACCGGCGATCGCTTTCGCCGCGGGGACATGGATTTCGCGGTTAGCGCGCTTCATGCCAGCGCCGAAGTCATCAACTTCATGGCCACCCATGGCCGCAGCCTGGTATGCCTGGCCATGACCGAGAACCGGGCGATCCGGCTAGGCATCGGACTGATGAATCCGGGGTCTGAACGCCAATCGGGCCGGCCACTGGGCCGCTCCATCGAGGCGCGCACGGGGGTTACCACGGGGATTTCGGCGGCGGATCGGGCGGCAACGGTCCGCGCGGCGATCGCGCCGAATGCCAGCGCGGACGATATCGTTTCACCCGGCCATGTCTTCCCCTTGATCACTGCCCGAGGCGGCGTGTCCGAACGCCCCGCGGCCGCAGAAGCCGCGATCGAGCTGTGCCACCGTGCCGGGGTCGGAGATGCCGCGGTGATCTGTTCGATCATGCGCGACGACGGCGAAATGGCCCGCATCGAGGATATCGAGAGCTTGGTCGACCGCTTTGGCCTGGCCGTGGTCGATATCGACGACATCCTGAGCAGTTGAACCGCAACGGACCGCAACGCATGAGCGAAGACCGCTTCATCCTGGTGCTTGACGAAGGCACGACATCGACCCGCGCTATCCTCTATTCGGCTGCCGGTCGGCAGGTTGCCGTCGCGCAGGAGGAATTGACCCAGCATTATCCCGCCGCAGGGCTGGTCGAACACGATGCCGCAGAAATTTGGGACCGCACCCTGCGCTGCGCACGGGCGATGGTCGACCGGGCGGGCGGCGCGCAGCGGATCGCCGGGATAGGCGTCACCAACCAGCGCGAAACCGTCGTTGCCTGGGACCGGGCCACCGGCCAGCCGCTGTGCCGGGCAATCGTCTGGCAGGATCGCCGCGGCGAGCAGCGCTGCGCTGAACTGCGCGAGGCCGGCCACGAAGCGGCGGTCCAGGCGACGACGGGCCTGCTGCTTGATCCTTATTTTTCAGCGACGAAGATGGCCTGGGTTCTTGCCAACGTAGACGATGCGGCTGCGTTGGGGCCACGCCTGGCGCTCGGCACGGTCGAAAGCTGGCTGGTCTGGAACCTTACCGGCGGGCTGCACGTCAGCGATGTCACCAATGCGAGCCGCACCTCGCTGTTCCCGCTGACGGGACGCTCCTGGGATGACGGGCTGTGCGACCTGTTCGGCGTGCCGCGCGCTGCCCTGCCCGAAATCGTGCCCAATTCCGGGCCAATCGGGGTGACCCGCCTCGACCTGTTTGGCGCGGCGATCCCGATCACCGGCATGGCCGGGGATCAGCAGGCGGCAACACTCGGGCAGGGCTGCTTTAGCCCCGGCCAGACGAAGGCGACGCTGGGAACTGGCGCGTTCGTTCTGGCCAACATGGGCGCGCAGCCACCGCGTTCGGAGCATCGTTTGCTTGGCACGGTGCTGTGCGAGGTGGACGGTGCGCGGCTTTATGCCCTCGAAGGGGCTGTGTTCGTGGCCGGAAGCCTGGTGAAGTGGCTGCGCGACAGCATCGGAATGCTTGGCAGTGCCACGGAAAGCGAAGCACTGGCGCGCTCTGTTCCGGATAGCGGCGGCGTGACGGTGGTTCCAGCCCTGTCTGGACTTGGCGCGCCATACTGGCGACCCGACGCGCGCGGCAGCATTACCGGCCTCTCCTTTGCGACCACGCGCGCGCATATCGTGCGAGCCGCCCTCGAATCGGTCGCCAACATGTTTCACGATCTGGCCGGAGCCTTTAGCGCCGATGGCGCGCACTGGTCGGTGTTGAGGCTCGACGGCGGGATGAGCGCGAATGACTGGATTGCCCAGGACATCGCGAACATGCTGGCAATCCCTTGCGAGCGTCCTGATGATGTCGAAACGACGGCGCGTGGCGCGATGATTCTGGCGGCAATCGGTGCCGGACTGCGCGACGGCTTGTCCGGGGCGCGGGACATGCTGGCAACCTCACAGGTGTTCACCCCCGGGATCGACGATCCCGACCGCGCGCTGCGCATCGCCAACTGGCAAGCCGCGCTGCGCGAACAGGGATGATCCCGCAGCGGCGATGCGGCGGCACCTGTTGGCAGAGGCGAGCGCGGGACCTGCGTGGCGGAGCTGTCATTCCAACACGAACTGGTCTCCAATTGGCGCACTTATCATGGCCGGGACGACCCTCAAACGGCGAGCAACTGCCACTCCGCCAGGGCGGCGGAGCGGCTGAGCTTGTAAGTCTGACGATCGACGAGACGGCGTTCCTGGTCGAAAGCGAAACGGGTTGGTTGGTCTGAGGACACGCGGCCTCGCCCCGCCCCGCCCTACTCTCGCCGCCTCACCCGTCAATCAAGTGCATTTGCTCTGACCAGACCCTTCAGACAAATGCAGTCCTTACATCGCCTAGCCCGGAGTCGAAGCGCGCGATCACTTCGTCGCCGGCCTTGACCGGCATTGCCTTCACGAATGATCCTGTAAGAATCGTTTCTCCGGCTTCGAAGGTAACCCCGAACTCACCCAGCTTGTTCGCCAGCCAGGCGACTGCGGCGACCGGATTGCCGAGCACGGCCGAGGCGTAGCCTTCCTGCTCGACCTTGCCGTTGATCAGCATCTGGCCGTGGATCTTGCGGACATCCAGATCTTCGAGCTTGCACGGATTGGCACCAAGTACCGCCGCACCGCAGGCTGCCAGATCGGCGACGGTTTCGACCACTGTCATGCCGGGGGCCGGACCGACCCGGAAATCGACAATCTCGATCGCGGGAAGGACGAAGTCGGTGGCGCGCAGGACATCGACCGGCAAGATGCCGGGACCTTTCAGGGCGCTCTTCATCACAAAGGCGATCTCGATTTCGATCAGCGGCCTGAAAAAGTGATCGAACGCGATCGGCGTGTCCTCCGGCATGAAGAGGTCGTCGGTCATCGCGCTGAAATCGGGTTCGGTTGCTCCGGACATCGCCTTCATGGCTTTCGATGTCAGGCCGACCTTGTATCCGCGAACCGTGCGACCCTGCTCTAGTGAACGGGCAAGGAATGCCTGCTGGATCGCGTAGGCATCGTCCATCTCGATGCCCGGATAGGTCTGCGTCAAAAGCGGCAAGGCCTTGCGGTTGCGGTACGTTTCGATGAGGTCGGCGACAATCTGGTTACGGGTCTGGGGATCAAGCATTGGTTGAGCTTTCGGCAATCGCGCGGCGCGCATCGGAGAGGTTGGTCTGGGCGGCGGCGGCAAGAGCCTGGCTGTCGGTCATCACCGAGATCATCTGGAAGCCTTGCCGGGCGCGTAGCGGGGCAAGCCTGGCGGTCGAGAGGACGGCTGTGGCAACTCCATTGGTACGCGCGGCAGCGTTGATCCGCACCAGCGCCTCATCGAACTTGGGGTCGCCGTCGTTGTCGCCGGGGCGCAGTCCAAGCGAGAACGAGAGATCGAACGGCCCGACAAACAGGGCATCGACGCCTGGGACGGCTGCTATCTCCTCGACGGCAGTCAGCGCCTCGACAGTTTCGATCATCGGGATCACACAAACCCGCTCATTGGCGCTGGACACGTAGCCAGCCCCATCACGCGCCATGACCCGGATCGGACCCAGGCTGCGCCTGCCCAGCGGGGGATATAAGCACGCTTCGACCAATCGGCGCGCCTCGTCGGCATTCTGGATCATCGGGGCAACGATCCCCATCGCGCCGGCATCAAGCATACGTCCGACAATTCCCGGCTCGTTCCATGGCACCCGCACCAGTGGGGCGATCCCGGCAAGGTCGATCGCCCGGATCATTTCGACCGCCACCGAATAGTCCATGCAGCCGTGCTGCATATCCACTAGCACCCAGTCGAAGCCGCCCTTGGCCAGAATCTCTGCGCTGAGGCTACTGGGGATATTGCACCAGGCGCCCAGCGTTACATCGCCGTTCTTCCAGCGAGATTTGAGGGAATCAAACATAGAAACTCTCCAAGGCGGTTGGCCATCCCGGATGGTGACTATGTGCAAAAATGACTGCAGTCAATTATTAAGCGCGTGAGGTTTCAGGCGCAATCGAGGAGCTGCTCCAGCTGTCGCCGCAATTTGGCAAAGAAGGCCTCGCGCGTTGTTAATCCGCCAAGCCAGTTAAGTAGCCCCAAGTAATAGAGTGCGAAGAAGGACTGCGCCACAAGGTCGGGCTCGAAGCGCTCGGCGACCACTCCGTCCTTTTGCGCCGTGATCACCAGTCGCGCAAAGCCCTCGAAGATCGCGCTCATCAGCTTGGACAACTCAGCGGCGCGATCCTGACGATCTGGCATCAGGATTTCCTTTAGCAGGAGCTTAGCCAGAGTAAGATCGCCTTCGTGGTAGGCAACCATGCGCTCGAAGACCTGCATGACTTGGTCAACCAGGGGCATCCCGAGCGGCAGATCGCTGAAGGCCTGCTGGGCAGTCGCCAGCATCTCCTCGTGGAAGACCATGACCAGAAGATCTTCCTTGGACCGTGCGTAAAGGAACAGCGTACCTGTGCCGATATCGGCGGCCTCGGCAATCTGCAGTGTGGTCGTTTCGGCGAAGCCATGTTCGGCGAAAAGCCGCCGCGCGGCTGCTACGATGCGGTTGCGCTTTTCAAGCTTGTTGCGCTCGCGCCGACCAATCCCGCTGGCGGGCGCAGTTTTGACAGAGCGTGTTGCCTTGGTTGCCATCGGCTTTCCTTCCGGTTCGGCTGCCCTGATGTCAACGTTTTCGTCAACCGCTTTGCCTGGCGCTAGATGTTTCGCTTGACGGCACGCCACCCGGCTTTAAACTGACTACAGTCAGAATTGAAGATATTCACTGATTCAGTGGTTGAGCGGGCCAAGGTCAACGGTCCGTGATCCGGAATGGGAGAGTGGCATGGCAGGAAGAACGGCAACAGTTGCGGGCGTAGAAGTCTCGCTTGATCACTGGATCGGTGGCAAGCGGGTTTCCTCCTCGGAACGCTTCAGCAATGCCTCGCCGATTGATGGCAGCGATCTCGGCGCGGTAGCAGCTGGTGGGCAGCAGGAAGCCGACATGGCGGTCGAGGCGGCGCGCAAGGCCTTTCCCGCCTGGGCCGCGCTCGGTGCGGAAGGGCGCTTGCCGGTCCTGCGCAAGTTTGCCGATGGCATTCTGACCCGCGCCAAGGACATTGCTGCAGTTGAGACTGCCGACAATGGCTCGCTCCTAATGGGCAACCTGCACCGCATGGTGCCGCGCTCGGCCCAGAATATCTCGTTCTTCGCGGAATGGGCGCTGGGGCTCAACGACCACGTCATCGAACACGAAGAGGTAATCAACAACGTCCGCTACGATCCTTCGGGGGTGGCTGCGTTAATTACCCCATGGAATGCCCCGTTGATGCTGACTACGTGGAAAGTCGGCCCGGCCTTGGCGGCAGGCAACACCATCGTGATCAAGCCGCCGGAATGGGCCCCGCTGACCTGTTCGCTGCTGGCAGATATTGCCCATGAGGCCGGTGTGCCCGCCGGGGTTCTCAACGTAGTCCAGGGGATCGGCGAGGATGCCGGTGATGCCCTGGTGAACAACTCGGACCTTGCTCGGATCAGCTTTACCGGATCGACCGATGCGGCGAAGATCATCGGTCAGGCGGCGGCGCGCTCGATCACCCCGATGAGCTCGGAACTCGGCGGCAAATCGCCGTTCATCGTCTGCGCAGACGCCGATCTCGATGCGGCTGCACAGACGGTTGCGGGGCAATATATCAACGCCGGACAGGTCTGCTTGGCCGGGACGCGCATCCTTGTTGAAGCGTCGATCGAGAGCGAATTTCTCGAGAAGGTCCGCGCTGCCGTTAGTCACATGGCCGTGGGCGATCCGCGCGAACCGACGACACGGGTCGGTCCGCTGATCCATCCCGAACACTTTGCCCGGGTCGCGGGCTTCGTTGAACGTGCGAAGAGCGCCGGTGCGAAAGTTCTCTGGGGCGGGGCAAAATCGGATTTCGGCGCGCTCTACTTCCAGCCGACCATGTTTGCCGGGGTGAAGCTGAGCGACGAAATCTCGCAGAAGGAAGTGTTCGGCCCGGTTCTCACTTGGCAGACCTTTGGCTCCGACGAGGAAGCCATCGCGATCGCAAATGGCACCGAATATGGCCTGGCCGGCACGCTGTTTTGCGGCAACGAGGACCGCGCGATGCGGATCGCCGCGCAGGTGGTGGCGGGTACGCTGTGGGTCAATTGCTTCTTCGTGCGCGATCTTGCTGCGCCGTTCGGCGGCAGCCGCATCTCCGGCATCGGCCGGGAGGGAGGCACGCACAGTTTCGATTTCTATTGCGACATCAAAAACATCGCCGTGCGCAAGGGTTCGTTCGGACCGACAGGAGGATAACATGTCTCAGATAACCGAACTGGGTTACGTCACCATCGGGGTGAGCGACCTCAAAGCCTGGGAGAATTTCGCCGGGCAGGTGCTTGGGCTGGAAGTTGTTCCAGGCGAAAGCGAGGCAGTTCGCTACTTGCGCATGGATTACTGGCACCACCGGATCAAGCTGGTTCAGGACAGTAGCGACGATGTGCTCGTTGCGGGGTTGCGGGTCGCGGGCGTGCTCGAATTCCGGGCGATGGCCAAGACGCTGTCCGACGCGGGTATAGCGGTTCGGATCGGCAGCAAAGCCGAAGCGGAAGCCAACCACGTTCTCGAAATCATGTTCCTCGAGGACCCTAACGGCTATCCGATCGAAATCTTCCATGGTCCGCTGGTGCAATTCAATCTGCCGTATCATCCTGGTCGGCGGATGCATGGCGGTTACAAGACACTGGGTGGCGGCTTCGCCCACATGATGCAGTCGCGCCGCGCGGAATTCGACGACATCCATGCCTTCTACACATTGCTGGGGATGCGCGGCGGGATCGAATACAAGATGCCGATACCGATGCTGCCTGAACCGATTGAACTGATGTTCCTGCATTGCAACGAGCGGCAACATACCTTCGCCTTCGGTGGTCCCGCCGAAAAGCGCTGCAACCACCTGATGTTCGAAACTGAAAAAATCGAAGATGTTGGGCTGGCCTATGATCTGGTCAAGCAAGCCGGGATCCCGGTGATTATCGAGCCGGGCGCCCATGCCAACGATCACAACTTCTCGTTCTACTTCAAGAACCCGTCGGGCTTTATGAACGAGATTGGCTGGGGGGGGCGCAAGCCGCCGGGGCAGTCGGAATACTACGCCGGAGACGTGTTCGGGCACATGCCGGTTTTGAATACGATGAAGGACTTCATGGTTCCGGCCTGAGTGCTTGCAAACCAGGCTGCGTATCATGAACCACGCCAATGACACCTTAAGCTACCGCAAGGCCTTGGGACGGTTTCCGACCGGGGTTGCATTTGTCGCCACTCAGGCTCCCGATGGCAGTGACATCGGGATCCTGATCAACTCGTTCACATCGGTCTCGCTCGATCCACGGCTAGTGCTTTGGAGCCTGGACCAGCGCTCCAGTGTGCGCGCGATCTTCGTCGGGGCGTCGAACTTCGCGATCAGCATTCTGACCGGTGCGCAGAGGCAACTTCTAGCGGAGCTGAGCCGACCACGCGAAACCCGGTTTCAGGGTGTCGCAATCCGCCGCGGCATCGGTGGTGCACCCGTGCTGGTTGATGCCGCAGCAGGGTTCGAATGCACATGCGAAAGGGTGATTTCGGCAGGCGATCATGATCTGATCATGGGGCGGGTCGAAAACTTCGAATTGTGTGATCTTCCACCGCTGGCCTTCCTGGCCGGCCAATATGGCCACGTCGAAATAGCGGCCTGATCTATGCTGTAGAGGATGAAAAATGTCGGTACTTGAAGGACCACGTGAGGAATGGCGCCGGATCCTGCTTGAAGGGACGCCGCAATGGGTACGCCCGGAAGGCGACAATCTGCGGCTGGGGGACGGACGGACGGTGCCTGAGCAGGATGCTGTGTATTTGCCTCCGTGCGACCCCTCCAAGATCATCTGCATCCACCTCAACTACGATTCGCGCCGGGTGGAATTCCGGGCACCCGATCTTGTCACACCGACCTATTTCCAAAAGCCATTGACCACGCTGAATTCGCACCGCGGCAAACTCTCGCGTCCGGCTGACTGCCAGTATCTCAACTATGAAGGCGAGGTGGGGGTGATCGTTGGGAGGCCGATGCGCAATGTCGCTCCGGCTGACGTGTGGCACCACATTGCCGGTTTCGCGCCGGTCAACGACGTCGGCGCCCAGGATTTTCGTGATACCGACGCCGGATCCATGCTGCGAGTAAAGGGGCAGGACGGGTTCTGCCCGATCGGTCCTGGCATCGTGCGCGGGGTGGATATCCGCGATTCTACACTGCGGACTTACATCAACGGTGAAGTCGTGCAGAGCGGTGAGATCGGGGAAATGACGTTTGATATTCCCTACATCCTAGCCGATTTGTGCCGTCACATCACCCTGCTGCCGGGAGACCTGATCCTTTCGGGCACTCCGGCAAACAGCCGCCCGATGAACATCGGTGATGTGGTCGAAGTTGAGGTGAGCGGCGTCGGTCGCCTGACCAACACTGTCCAGGAGATCCCTGCCCCGCTGCATCAGGTTGGACATGGCCCTACCAACAGCGAACCGGTGCGCCGCGTGGCGCTTGGCGGGGACTTCTACAAGGATTGAAAGCCGCCAAACTTGGTTCAGCAAAAAAAGAGCCCCGGAACCATCGCAGGTTCCGGGGCTCTTTGCCGCGTATCTTAAGGCGGTGTCAGCCCTTGGGCATGCCCAGCCTGTTCCAAAGCGCGGGCACCTCCTCCCATTGCTGGCCCATCTGAGCAAACATGTGATCGAGCGCCATGTTGCGCGGCGCGCTGGCTAGATAGAACCGCTCGTAGAGTTCGGTGCGACCACCAAGTGCGGAGCCCGCGAAGTCCCATGCGGTGCGGAACAACTTGGCGCGTTCGATTGCACTCATCCCATTCGCGCCGGGCATGAATTCACGGATCAGCGGGCCAAGCCGGTCGTTTTCGAAGGCGGCGAGCGACGGCGTTGCCAGAAGGTTGTGCGAGCCCAGAAGCTTGATCAGTTCGTTGGCGCGGACCATCCAGGTCGGCATGCTGGCCCGGACCGCGCGAAGTGGTTCATCGTGGCACAGGACCACGTCATTCGGCCATTCGGTAGCACCCGCCTCTGCCGCGGCGATCGCGGCGCGCGTCAGGCTGGCATAGGTCTTGAGCTCGCCCAGCATGGTGGCGACATCGGGGCGGCTTTCGCAGTTGGTGGCACGGGCCATGCGCACGCACAGTTCGTAGGCGAACTCGAGTTTTACCGCGGCCCGGATGGAGGTCTGCTGCATGATATTGGCAGCCCAACCATGCATCATCAGGCCATTGTAGACCTCAAGGCTTCCGTCGATGAAGACGCGTTCATTGGGGATTTCGACATCGTCGAAGATCATGAACGCATCCTGCTCGTCGAAGCGGCTTGAAAACGGCCGATCGTTGGGATCGCCATCAACTCCGTAATGGTCTCGGCACAGCGTAATCAGCCCCTTGGTGCCCATCGGGATCGAGAACGACAGCAGCATGGCCGGATCTGTGTCAGGCGACTGCGGCTGACCGGGATAGACATAAAGCTCGTCCGCGAAGGGCCCAAGCGTGGCGAGGATCTTGGCCCCCCGCACGATGATGCTGTCCTTGGTTCGCCGCACGACCTTCAAGGTCAGATCGCCATTGATGCCTTTGGTGTCGGGGATCGACTTGTCGATCTGCGGGTTGATGATCGTATGGGTGAGCGAGAGATCCTTTTCGACCACCTCGCGATGGAAATTCTCGATATTCCGGGCATAGCGCTCGTCGCTTCCAGCGACGAAGATGTCGCGGCGGGCCGTGAAACCAGCCAGTGTCACGTTGACATAGTCGGGGGTGCGACCAAGCATGCCGTGGGAATAGCGCGCAAAGCGTTCGAACGCGCGGTGCCGCACAGCAAGCGCTTCTTTCGAACGCGGCAGGATCAGGCTCGCGTTCATTTGCTCGCCGGTAACGGGATCGCGCGCCAGGCAGTCGTCGGCGTATTCATGTTGCCAATCGAAATAGCCCGCCATGCCGCCCAGCGAACCTGCCATTGCGGGATCACTTGCGACGTCGATGCGCCTAGCCCCAAGCCAGACTTCGCGATCGTCCTTGATACCCGCCAGATACTGCGCACTTGTTCGTGCTGTCATCGTCCCTCTCCTGCTGCTCGGCCAATGGCCGGTCAAATGTGCAGGCAAAGGATCACAAAATATGATGAAAGTCAATTCTGATTGCAGTCATAAAAACGCAATGGACTTGTGGACGCTGGGAGGAAGTCACAATCGAACCGTCGGCCTCCCTTCTTGGCAATTCACGGCCACGAGGAAATCGTCACGGTTGCTCTGGCTTCGTACAATGCGGCATTGAAGGGTCTGGGCTGTGGGGGCCGGCACCGGCCGGGCCGATTGCGGTCCGACGAAGAGAGCGCGAGATGCAGCGCTTCAAATCCCAGGGGCAGGCCCAGCGCTGCGTTTCCACCCACTCAGCGATCTACAACACCTTCGCCGTCCAGCGTCATTCTCGTCTCCCGCAAGACCCAGCGCACCTTTCGGGTGACAGCATTTGCCGAATGGAGCGCAGCATCGGTCTAGAGGGGCTGAAATTCACTTGGCGGGCGCCAACTGGCGCGACGGGAGTTAAATGGACAATGCCGCACGGAGAGGCGAGCGAGTCCGAATCTAGCCCGGCCGGCCATCCTTGCGCGGCCTGAGATAGATCAGGGCATTGCGTAGCAGCCAGGGGAGCAGGCCCGCCACGAACACCAGCGCCGCTGCGATCAGCAGAGCGGACTGATCGGCCCGCAGCGCCGCCCCGATGCGCAATATCACGGCAAGCTGCACCGTGCCAAAAGCCAACCAGGGCAATGGCGCCATCGTTAGTGAGCGTCCGGAATGACCATGCGTGACACGCGTGACCATGCCAACGAGCAGGCTGCCCGCAAAGCCCAGCGCAAGCGCGTGGACCGGGGCCAGGCCAAGCGTCAGTTCCGTCTCGGCCAGCGCCGCCAGGGCGAAGCCGATGGGCGCCCAGACGAAGCCCCAGATCAGTACCTTGAGCAGCCCCGGTGCAGCCCCGCGCGGCCACCATTTCCACGCCATCAGGCCAGTCACTGCGGCCAACCCCAGATTGGCAAGCGCAGAAAGGGGAGCGGACAAGGCAAGACCGGCGAGGCAGCGCCCGGCCAGCAAGATCCATAGCGCGGCGAGCAGCCAGTCGGGCCGCCAACGCTGGTAGCCTTCCACCACATTGCCGGCGAAGAACGGCACCATTCGGTGCGCGACGGTCAGGAATACCGGCAACACGAAACCGCTCAGGCCAAGCACGTTGCTCCAACGCAGCGGGCGCGGATCGCCGCCGAACATGAAAGTTAGCGCCAGCCCTAGCGCAAGTAACCCCACCGCCAGCGCGATCAGGGCCGAAAGGGCATGCCAGCATGGGGACTGGCCGCTGCGGAGGTGGGCCACAAACACCCGTAGCAAGACGATCAGCGCCAGTCCCCAGGACAGGGCAAACAGGCCGAAGCCTGTCCTTACCAGCCCGTCCAGGCCGCCCCAGAGACCCACAATCGCCAGCCCCATACCCAGCGCCAGCCCGACCGCCACCGAACCGAACTGGCGGGCGGCGATATCCCGCTGGCCCATCCAGCGGGGAAAGACCGTCAGCAGGAAGCCGAAGATAAAGGCCGGATAGACCAGCAGCAGCATCGCCGGGGCGTGTAGCAGGGTGGCTGGCAAGGCCGCGGCGGGCAGTTCCGGCCAGCCAAAGTTTAGGCTGACCAGGCGCACCAGCCACCACAGCGCAATCGCTCCCAGGCCAAGGCTCCCGGTCAGGAAGGGAAGGCGGTGCGGCGCGGCAAACAGCAATGCAGGCAGCAGGCTGGGTCTCATGCCAAAGTTCTCCGTGATCGCGTCTGCGATGTTATTGATGATAATCAATTACGAAGAGAGATAAACGACTATCTCAAACAATATGTATCAACTGAAAGCCAGTTTCGCGCTGATCTTGCCTGCTCTGCTGGCCAGCAACACAGCCTATGCCGAGGCGCAGCCGGTCACGCCCTATGCCGATCTGCGCTACCGGCTTGAACTGGTCGACCAGGATAGTCTTGCCGAGAAGGCGACCGCATCGACCTTGCGTATAAGAGCCGGGGTAAAGACTGGCGAATGGCATGGTTTGAGCGCACTGGTTGAAGGCGAGGCGATCGCGGTGCTGGGCAAGGCCAGCTACAACGACACGGTCAATGGCAAGCTGGCCTATCCGGTGGTAGCCGATCCTTCGGACGTGCTGCTCAATCAGGCCTGGCTGAACTGGAAACCGGTGGCCGGGCTCGAAGCGACAGTTGGCCGACAGGCCATCAACATCGACAACCAGCGCTGGATCGGCTCGGTCGCATGGCGCCAGAACGACCAGACGCTGGATGCCGTCCGGGTCACGGCCAGGCCGGTCAAGGGCGCCAGTATCGACTATGTCCATGCCTGGCGGGTCAACCGGGTCTTCGGCTCGGATTCGGCGCAAGGCATCTGGCGCGACACCGGGATCCACGCGGTTCGCGCGGCCTACACAATCAAGAACATCGGCACGCTCTCGGCCTATGGCTTCTGGCTGGATATTCCCTCCAGTCCGGCCAGCAGCTCGCGAACCCTGGGCGTGCGGATTGCTGGCGAGCTGCCGGTCGGAGGGAAGACGGCCTTCCTCTATGCGGCCGAATATGCTCGCCAGCATCAATACGGGAGCAACCCGCACCGATTTGAGCTCGATTATTGGCTTTTCGAGCCCGGGATTAAGACCGGGCCGGTAACGGTCAAGGTCGGTTATGAGCGGCTGGAAGGCAACGGCACGGTCGCCTTGCAGACCCCGCTCGCCACGCTTCACGCGTTCAACGGATGGGCGGACAAGTTCCTGACGACGCCCGCCAATGGCCTGCGCGATTTCTATCTCGATGCCAGCTACAAGGTGCCTAGCAAGGGGCCGCTGGCCGGGCTGGTGCTGCGCGCGGCGTGGCACGATTACAATTCGACCACGGGCGGCATCGCCTATGGCCGGGAATGGGATGCGCTGGTCAGCTTTCCGCTCGGCAAGCACTTCACCCTGACGGCTAAGGCAGCCCGCTATGAGGCAGATGCCTTTGCTACCGATACGACCAAGCTGTGGCTGCAGATCGAGGCGAAATTCTGATCAGACCCAATCGTCGCGGACCGGATCGGGGCGCGCAAATGCTTCCAATGCGGCGCGATCGGTGATGGTCACCTGCGCGCCGTTGACTGCAATCCCGTGTCCGCCAAGGACGCCGAAGGCGCGGGAGAGATTCTCTGGCGTCATGCCCAGAAGCGAAGCCAGCAGGCGCTTTTCAGCTTTCAACTGGACTTTGCCCGATCCGCCTTGGCGCTCATCCTGCCGCAGGATCAGGTTTCCCAGCCGCTCGGCCGACTGGCGCAGCTTCATGTCGGTCAAGGCGCGCACCATGTCGCGATAGGCGTGGGCCAACTCGCGCATCGTGGCCTGCATCAGGGCGAGATCATCCTTCACCACTTCGCGGACCAGCGCCGCGGGTACCAGCAGGATCCGCGACGGGGCCAGGGTGCGCGCCGACATCAGATAGGGCTGGTCGGTAACGACCGCGGCCAGGATGAAGCTGGTCACCGGTTCGACGATCCGCATGGTCGTGTCGCGACCGGCACTGTGGGAATAGAGCTCGACCAGCCCATCGACCAGCACGTGCAGGAAGTCAGGCCGCTGGCCCAGTTCGAACAGGGTCAGCTGCGGCGGGAAGACCTGCAGGAAGGAGCCCGAGAAGATTCGCTCGCGCTGGCTGTCCTGCATTTCCCGGAACAGGGGGAGATTCGCGATTTCAGGTCGTTCGCCGGGACGCACGCAGCAGGGTTCCTTGTTGAAGCGCTTCCCACCTAGCAGTCAAATTGATGTGCATCAATCGGGTGCTTGATCTGCATCTGGCGATTTTCCGCTACAGATCAGGCCATTCTTCGATAGGCGCATCGAACGGGCGTTTCTTGATCCGGATCAAGCTTTTCGGCCTAGGGTCGGTCAAGTCGGATGGCATTCAACCCCAGTCAGGGATCACGCCGCCATGCCACTTCAGCAATCGGTCAGCACCGGAGAGCAGAGCCGGGCGCTCGGGCTCAGCACCTTTGCGTTCACCGTCTGCTTCGCCGTCTGGACCATTTTCGCGATCATCGGGATCGAGATAAAGGCCGAGCTTGGCCTGAACGATACCGAGTTCGGCCTGCTGGTCGGAACGCCAATCCTGACCGGCTCGCTGGTCCGCCTGTTCCTGGGGGTCTGGACCGACCAGTATGGCGGGCGGATCGTCTTTCCACTGACGATGCTGGCCTCGGCCGCATCGACGCTGCTGCTGTCCCACGCCGATACCTATTCGCTCATGCTGCTGGCCGCGCTTGGCCTGGGGCTGGCGGGCGGCGGCTTTGCGGTTGGCGTGGCCTATGTTTCGAAGTGGTATCCGCAGGAAAAGCAGGGCTCGGCGCTCGGTTTCTTCGGCATGGGCAATGTCGGCGCGGCGGTGACCAAGTTCGTGGCTCCGTGGATCATGGTCGCGCTGGGCTGGCAGGCCGTGGCGCAGATCTGGGCCGTGGTGCTGGCGATTACGGCGGTATTGTTCTTCCTGCTGGCCAAGGATGACCCGGAACTGGCCGCGCGCAAGCTCAGCGGCGAGCCGCCCAAGGGCCTGAAGGAGCAGCTCGAACCGCTCCGGAACGAGCAGGTCTGGCGCTTTTCGCTCTATTACTTCTTCGTCTTCGGCGCCTTCGTCGCGCTGGCGCTGTGGCTGCCCAGATACCTCATCGGGGTTTACGGGGTGGACGTGAAGGTGGCCGGGATGCTGGCCGCGACTTTCAGCCTCTCGGCATCGGTGTTTCGGGCCTACGGTGGCGTATTGTCCGACCGCTATGGCGCACGCCGGATCATGTACGCCACCTTCGGCGTTTCGATGGTCCTGCTGTTCATGCTGTCCTATCCCGCCACGGACTATGTCGTGCATGGGGTCAGGGGCGACATCCACTTTTCGACCTCGATGAGCCTGGTGCCGTTCGTGATCGCGATCTTCGTGCTCGGCTTCTTCATGTCGCTGGGCAAGGCGGCGGTATTCAAGCACATCCCGGTCTATTACCCTGATCATGTCGGTTCGGTCGGCGGGCTGGTCGGCCTGGTCGGCGGGCTGGGCGGGTTCGTGCTGCCGATCGTGTTCGGGTTGGTCAGTGACCTCACCGGCATCTGGACGAGCTGCTTTGCGGTGCTGTTCGCGCTCGTCGCGGTGGCGCTGGGCTGGATGCACCTGGCAATCCGTCAGATGGAGCAAAAGGCCAGCGGGATCGACGCCCGGTCGCTGCCGCAGTTTCCCGAAATGGTCGGCCTGCACGACGCCCAGCGCCATGCGCCGGCAGCCGATGGCAAGGTGCTGGCCGACTGGCGGCCCGAAGATCCGCAGTTCTGGGAAGAAACCGGCCAGCGGATCGCCAATCGCAATCTCCTGATTTCCATCCCCGCGCTGCTTTTGGCCTTCGCGGTGTGGATGGTCTGGTCCGTGGTCGTGGCGAAGCTCCCCCTTATCGGCTTCGACTACACCACGGACCAGTTGTTCTGGCTGGCTGCGCTGCCCGGCCTGTCGGGCGCGACGCTGCGGATCTTCTACAGCTTCATGGTCCCGATCTTTGGCGGGCGGCTATGGACCACGCTGTCCACCGCGTCGCTCCTGATCCCGGCCTTCGGGATCGGCTATGCCGTGCAAAATCCGGATACGCCCTATTTCATCTTCCTGGTCCTGGCGCTGCTGTGCGGCCTTGGCGGCGGTAACTTCGCCTCGTCGATGGCCAATATCGGGTTCTTCTTTCCCAAGGCGCGCAAGGGCAATGCGCTGGCGCTCAATGGCGGACTGGGTAACCTCGGCGTGTCGGTGATGCAGTTCGCCGTGCCGATGGTCATTACCGGCAGCGTCTTCGGCCTGCTGGGCGGCGAGCCGCAGCTGACCAAGACCGGCACGCAGCTGTGGCTGCAGAACGCGGGGTTCATCTGGGTGCCGTTCATCATCGCCTCCAGCCTGCTGGCGTGGTTCGGGATGAACGATATCGCCTCGGCCAAGGCCAGCTTTGCCGAGCAGGCGGTGATCTTCCAGCGCAAGCACAACTGGCTGATGTGCTGGCTCTACACCGGCACTTTCGGCTCGTTCATCGGCTTTTCGGCCAGCCTGCCACTGCTCGCCAAGAAGGAATTTCCAGAAGTCGAAGTGCTTAAGTACGTCTGGATCGCGCCGCTGGTCGGCGCAATCAGCCGGGCTTCGACCGGCTGGCTGGCTGATCGCTGGGGCGGCGCCCGGGTGACGCTGTGGGTGTTCGTGGCGATGATCGCCGGCACGGTGGGCGTGGCCCACTTCCTCGAAGCGGGCAACTTCGACGGCTTCCTTGCGATGTTTGTCTTCATGTTCTTCGTCACCGGGGTCGGCAATGCCTCGACCTTCCAGATGATCCCGAACATCATGCGCCAGGAAGTGCCACGGCTCGAGCCAGGACTGACCCCCGCCGAGGCGGGCCGACAGGCCGAGAAGGAATCCGCGGCGATCGTCGGCTTCACCTCGGCAATCGCGGCCTACGGCGCGTTCTACATCCCCAAGGCCTTCGGTTCCTCGATCACGCTGACCGGATCGGCTCAGCCTGCCTTGTTCGGCTTCCTGCTGTTCTACGTCACCTGCGCCGCGCTGACCTGGTGGGCCTACACCCGCAAGGGCGGCCTGCTGCACGATGTCGAGCGCGGCCGCACCCCTCCCTCTGCCCCCGTCTCCCAAGGAGCCCCCGCATGAGCCATCTGCTCGACCGCCTGACTTTCTTCCGCCAGAAGAAGGAGCAATTCTCCGCCGGCCACGGGGTCACCACCGCCGAAGCGCGCGACTGGGAAGACGGCTACCGGAAGCGCTGGCAGCATGACAAGATCGTGCGCTCCACCCACGGGGTGAACTGCACCGGATCGTGCAGCTGGAAGATCTACGTCAAGGGCGGGATCATCACCTGGGAAACCCAGCAGACCGACTATCCGCGCACCCGCCCGGAATTGCCCAACCACGAGCCGCGCGGCTGCCCGCGCGGGGCGAGCTACTCCTGGTACATCTATTCGGCCCAGCGGCTGAAGTATCCGCTGATCCGCAAGCGGCTGGTCAAGCTTTGGCGCGAGGCGCGCGCCAGCCTGCCCCCGGTCGCGGCCTGGGCTTCGATCCAGGCCGATCCGGTCAAGCGCAAGAGCTATACCGCGATCCGCGGCCACGGGGGCTTTGTGCGCTCCACCTGGGACGAGGTGAACGAGATCATCGCCGCCGCCAACGCCTATACCGCCAAGACCTGGGGGCCGGACCGCGTGATCGGCTTTTCGCCGATCCCGGCGATGTCGATGGTCTCTTACGCGGCGGGTTCGCGCTATCTCTCGCTGCTCGGCGGGATTTGCATGAGCTTTTACGACTGGTACTGCGACCTGCCGCCCGCCAGTCCGATGACCTGGGGCGAGCAGACCGACGTTCCCGAAAGCGCGGACTGGTACAACGCGGGCTTCCTGATGATGTGGGGCAGCAACGTGCCGCAGACCCGCACGCCCGATGCCCACTTCATGACCGAGGCGCGCTATCGCGGGGCGAAGGTGGCCGTGGTCAGCCCCGACTATGCCGAGGCAACCAAGTTCGCCGACCTGTGGCTCAACCCCAAGCAGGGCACCGACGCGGCGCTGGCCATGGCGATGGGCCACGTGATCCTGCGCGAGTTTCACCTCGACCGGCAGGTGCCGTACTTCGAGGACTATTGCCGCCGCTATTCGGACATGCCGATGCTGGTCCGACTGGTCGAACAGGACGGGCGGCTGGTGCCCGAACGCCTGCTGCGCGCCAGCGATTTCGCGGGCGACCTGGGCGAAGCCAATCACCCCGAATGGAAGGCCGTCGCGATTGACGAGGCGCGCGATGAAGTGGTCGCGCCCACCGGCTCGGCCGGCTTCCGCTGGGGCGACAAGGGCAAGTGGAACCTTGAGGAACGGGACGGCCAGGGCGCCGAGGTCAAGCTGCGGATGACCGCGATCCTCGACAAGGATCACGACGAGGTGGTCGATGTCGCCTTCCCCTATTTCGGCAACCGCGAGCACGACCACTTCCAGGGCACCGACCATCCCGACGTGCTGCTGAAGCGGGTGCCGGTGCGCCAGTTCGAACTGAAGGACGGCCGCGCCTATGTCGCCACGGTGTTCGACCTGCTCTGCGCCAACTATGGCCTCGACCGGGGGCTGGGCGGCGAACACGTCGCGCGCGACTATGCCGATGGCGCGCCCTACACCCCGGCCTGGGGTGAGAAGATCACCGGTGTGCCTGCCGATGCGATCATCACCGCTGCGCGCGAATTCGCCGCAAACGCCGAAAAGACCAATGGCAAGTCGATGGTGATCCTGGGGGCCGGGCTGAACCACTGGTACCACATGGACATGAACTACCGGGGGATCATCAATCTCCTGGTGATGTGCGGCTGCATCGGACAGTCGGGCGGCGGCTGGTCGCACTATGTCGGCCAGGAAAAGCTGCGCCCGCAGACCGGCTGGACCGCGCTGGCCTTCGCGCTCGACTGGAACCGTCCGCCCCGGCAGATGAACTCCACCAGCTTCTTCTATGCGCACACCGACCAGTGGCGTTACGAGACGCTGGACGTGGGTGAGATCCTTTCGCCCACTGCGCCAAAGGGCGACTGGGACGCCAGTCTGATCGACTATAACGTTCGGGCCGAACGGATGGGCTGGCTGCCTTCCGCGCCGCAGCTCAAAACCAACCCGCTGGAAGTGGGCAAGGCGGCCAAGGCCAGCGGCATGGAGCCGAAGGACTATGTCGCGCAGGGCCTGAAATCAGGCGATCTAGAACTGTCGTGCCTTGATCCAGACGATGAAGCCAACTGGCCCCGCAACATGTTCGTCTGGCGCTCCAACCTGCTCGGCTCATCGGGCAAGGGCCACGAATATTTCCTCAAGCACCTGCTCGGCACGGCGCACGGCGTGCAGGGCAAGGACCTGGGCGAAATGGGCCACCAGAAGCCCAAGGAGGTGAAGTGGCACGAGGAGGCGCCGAAGGGTAAGCTGGACCTGCTGGTCACGCTCGACTTCCGGATGTCGACCACCTGCGTCTATTCCGACATCGTTCTGCCGACTGCCTCATGGTATGAAAAGGACGATCTCAACACCTCTGACATGCACCCCTTCATCCACCCGCTGAGCGCGGCCGTGGACCCGGTGTGGGAATCGAAGAGCGACTGGGAGATCTACAAGGGGATCGCGAAAACCTTCTCCGAAGTGGCGCCTGAAGTGCTGGGCGTGGAGCAGGATCTGGTGCTGGTCCCAATCCAGCACGACAGCCCGAACGAGATTGCCCAGCCCTTTGACGTGGCTGACTGGGGTCAGGGCCAGGTCGAGCCGATTCCCGGCAAGACCATGGCCAATGTCGCCTTGGTCGAACGGGACTACCCGAACCTCTACAACCGCTTCACCGCGCTCGGGCCGCTGATGGACAAGCTTGGCAACGGCGGCAAGGGCATCGGCTGGAACACCGCACACGAGGTGGAGAACCTGCGCAAGCTCAACGGCACGCAAGGCGGCGACAGTCCGGCCAAGGGCATGGCAAAGATCGAGACTGCGATCGATGCCGCCGAAGTGCTGCTGATGCTGGCGCCCGAAACCAACGGCGAAGTGGCGGTGAAGGCGTGGGATGCGCTCTCGCAGTTCACCGGGATCGACCACACCCATCTGGCGCGGCCCAAGGAAGAGGAAAAAATCCGCTTCCGCGATATCCAGGCGCAGCCGAGGAAGATCATCTCCTCACCCACCTGGTCGGGGCTGGAAAGCGAGCACGTGTGCTACAACGCGGGCTATACCAACGTCCACGAACTGATTCCGTGGCGCACGCTGACCGGGCGGCAGCAGCTCTATCAGGATCACAAGTGGATGCGCGCCTTTGGCGAGGCGCTGTGCGTCTATCGCCCGCCGATCGACACCAAGGCGGTCAAGCCGATGCTCGACAAGGCGGAAGGCCGCCCGCACTTGGTGCTGAACTTCATCACCCCGCACCAGAAGTGGGGCATCCATTCCACCTATACCGACAACCAGCTGATGCTGACCCTGTCGCGCGGCGGACCGATTGTGTGGATGAGCGAGGTGGATGCCGCGAAGGCGGGGCTGGTCGACAATGACTGGGTCGAAACCTTCAATTCCAACGGCGCGCTGGTGGCCCGCGTGGTTGTCTCGCAGCGGATGAAGGAAGGCACCCTGTTCATGTACCATGCGCAGGAGAAGATCGTGAACATGCCCGGCTCGCCGCTCACCGGCCAGCGCGGGGGCATCCACAATTCGGTGACCCGCGCGATCCTGAAGCCCACCCACATGATCGGCGGTTACGTCCAGCAGGCCTACGGCTTCAATTATTACGGCACCGTGGGTTCCAACCGCGACGAATACGTCATCGTCCGCAAGCTCGAAAAGGTCGACTGGCTCGAAGAGGCACTGCCTGAAGGGGAGAACGCAGCATGAAGGTCCGCGCGCAAATCGGCAAAGTGCTGAACCTCGACAAGTGCATCGGCTGCCACACCTGCTCGGTCACCTGCAAGAACGTGTGGACCAGCCGCGAAGGCATGGAATACGCCTGGTTCAACAACGTCGAGACCAAGCCCGGCATCGGTTATCCCAAGGACTGGGAGAACCAGGAACGCTGGAACGGCGGCTGGGTGCGCACGCCCACCGGTTCGATCCGTCCGAGGATGGGTGGCAAGTGGCGGCTGCTGGCGAAGATCTTCGCCAACCCCGACCTGCCCGAAATCGACGACTACTACGAGCCGTTCACCTTCGATTACGGCCACCTGCAATCGGCGGGCGAAAGCAAGGCCTTCCCCACCGCGCGCCCGCGCAGCCTGATCTCGGGCGAGCGCATGGAAAAGATCGAGGGCGGCCCGAACTGGGAGGAAATCCTGGGCGGTGAATTCTCCAAGCGGTCGCAGGACTACAACTTCGAAGGCGTCCAGAAGGAGATCTACGGCCAGTTCGAGAACACCTTCATGATGTATCTCCCCCGGCTGTGCGAACATTGCCTCAACCCCACCTGCGTCGCGGCCTGTCCTTCGGGCTCGATCTACAAGCGCGAAGAGGACGGCATCGTCCTGATCGACCAGGAAAAGTGCCGCGGCTGGCGGATGTGCGTCTCGGGCTGCCCGTACAAGAAGATCTATTTCAACTGGAAGACCGGCAAGAGCGAGAAGTGCATCTTCTGCTATCCGAGGATCGAGGCTGGCCAGCCGACCGTGTGCAGCGAAACCTGCGTCGGGCGGATCCGCTACCTCGGCGTCATGCTCTATGACGCGGACCGGATCGAAGAAGCCGCCAGCGCTGAAAACGTCGAAGACCTCTACCAGGCGCAACTCGACATCTTCCTTGATCCCAACGATCCGGAAGTGATTGCGCAAGCCCGCAAGGACGGCGTGCCGGAAGCCTGGCTTGAAGCCGCGCGCCATTCGCCGGTGTGGAAGATGGCGATGGAATGGAAGGTCGCCTTTCCGCTCCACCCCGAATACCGCACGCTGCCGATGGTCTGGTACGTGCCGCCGCTTTCGCCGATCAACGCGGCGGCCAGCGCGGGCAAGATTTCCGCCCGCAACGGGATGCCCGACGTGCGCAGCTTGCGCATTCCGGTGAAGTACCTCGCCAACCTGCTGACGGCGGGCAAGGAAGCCCCGGTGGTCGATGCGCTGGAACGGATGCTGGCGATGCGCGGCTATATGCGCGCCAAGACCGTTGAAGGCGTGGTGGCCGAGGAAATGGCCCGCGAGGTCGGCCTGACCCCGGCCCAGATCGAGGAAATGTACCACGTGATGGCAATCGCCAATTACGAGGACCGCTTCGTCATCCCCACCGGCCACCGCGAGGACGCCGAAGACATGTATGACGAACGCGGCGGCTGCGGCTTCTCGTTCGGCAACGGCTGCTCGGGCGGAACCAGCGACAAGAACCTGTTCGGCGCCCCTGCCCGCAAAAAACTCCAGACTCCATCGGAGGTGTTCTGATGCGCCTGACCCTTCGCGTCCTTTCCGCCCTGCTGCGCTATCCCGATGCGACAGTGCAGGACATGGCCCCCGAACTGGCGGGGCTGCTCGCCGCCGATGGCCTGCTCAGCACGGAGCAGCGCGCCGCTCTGCAACCGCTGCTCGATGGCCTCGCCTCGGCCGACCTGCTTGACGCGCAGGAGCGTTATGTCGCGCTGTTCGACCGGGGGCGGGCGGTATCGCTGCACCTGTTCGAACACGTCCACGGCGAAAGCCGCGACCGGGGCCAGGCAATGGTCGACCTGCGTGACCGCTACGAAGCGCAGGGCCTCGAAATCGCGGCGAAGGAACTGCCCGATTACCTGCCGCTGTTCCTCGAATACCTCTCGGTCCTGCCGCCCGCGCAGGCGGCGGAGGAACTGGCCCAGCCGGGCGTGATCCTCTCCGCCCTGGCCGAGCGGCTGGAGGAAAAGGCCACGCCCTATGCCGCGCCGATGCGCATCCTGGCTGACCTTGCCGGGGCCGGCGGCGAAGCCTTCGAGATCGCGCCGGCCGACGATCCCGACGATCTGGCCGCGCTCGATGCCGCCTGGGAGGAAGAGCAGGTCCGCTTTGACGGCCCCGTCGCCCCCGGCGCTGCCGACTGCCCGCAGGTTGCCGGAATGGTCGAACGCATGCTTGCCCAGGAACCTGTCAGGAGCCAGATCCATGGCTGATTTCATCCATCACCTGCTGTTCGGAATCTATCCCTACATCGCGCTGGCAGTCCTCGCCGTCGGCTCGGTCATCCGCTATGATCGCGAACCCTATTCGTGGCGCGCCGGATCGAGCCAGCTCTTGCGGCGCAAGCAGCTTATCGTGGGATCGGTGCTGTTTCACCTTGGCGTGCTGATGATCTTTGCGGGCCATGTCGTGGGTCTGCTCACCCCGATTGCCGTGTTCGATGCGCTGGGCGTCTCGCACAGCGCCAAGCAGCTGCTGGCAATCGTCGCGGGCGGTTTTGCCGGGTTGTTGGGGATCACGGGCGCGACCATGCTGATCCACCGCCGCTTCTTCGATCCGCGCGTGCGCGCTGCATCCAGCTTTGCCGACAACATGATCATCCTGCTGCTGTGGGCGCAGCTGGCCCTGGGGCTGGGCACGATCCCGCTGTCGCTCCAGCACCTCGACGGGCATGAAATGGTCAAGTTCATGACCTGGGCGCAAGGCATATTCACCTTCCGCTCGGGCGCGGCCGACCAGATCCGCGATGCGGCGCTGGTGTTCAAGCTGCACCTCTTCATGGGCCTGACGATCCTGCTGCTGTTCCCCTTCACCCGGCTGGTCCACATGCTGAGCGCGCCGGTGCGCTATGTCTGGCGGCCCGGCTATCAGGTCGTCCGTTCAAGGAAGCTCGCGTCATGAGCCCGGAACCCGTCATCGTCGGCGGACGGGAAATCCCCGCCGCCGCCATCGCCGCCGAAGCCCAGCACCACCCCGCCCCCGATGCCGAGGCGGCCTGGCAAGCCGCCGCACAGGCGCTGGCCGTGCGCCAGTTGCTGCTGGACGAAGCCGAGCGGCTGGGGATCGCCCCCGGCCCGCGCGAAGACGCCGAGGGTCGCCCGCTGACCGAGGAAGACGCGCGGATCGACGCTCTGCTCGAACGCGAAGTGCGCACGCCCGAGGCTGACGAGGCCGCCTGCCGCCGCTTTTACGAGGCCAACCGCGAACGATTTGCCTCACCCGTACTGGTCGAGGCGGCGCACATCCTGATCGAGGCCGACCCGGCGGACCAGTTCGCCATGGGGCTGGCGACCGGCGATGCCCGCACCCTGATCCGCCAGCTGCAGGCCGATCCCGATCGCTTTGCGGAATTGGCCCGCACCCGCTCTGCCTGCCCCTCGCGCGAACAGGGCGGCAATCTCGGGCAGGTCGGGCCGGGGCAGATGGTGAAGCCATTCGAGCAGGCGCTGTTCGCCCTGCCCGAACGCACGCTGTGCCTCGATCCGGTCAGGACCCGGTTCGGCGTCCACGTGATCCGTTCCGGCCGCCGCGCCGAAGGGCGGCAGCTGCCGTTCGAGGCGGTGCAGGAAGCCATCGCGGGCTATCTCGAGGAAGCCAGCTATCGCCGCGCCGTGGCCCAGTACATCGCGATCCTGGCCGGTCAGGCCGGGGTCAGCGGGGTGGCCATTGCCGGAGCCGAAGGGGCCATGGTGCAATAGGATGAACCCGGTGCTTCAGGACGGACACGGACGGCGCTTCGAATACCTGCGCCTGTCGCTGACCGACGTCTGCAATTTCCGCTGCAGCTATTGCCTGCCCGAAGGCTACCGCAAGGTGGCGGGCCTGCCCGCGAACCTCACCGTGGCGGAAATTCGCCGACTGGTGGGCGCCTTCGCCCGGCTGGGCCTGTGGAAGGTCCGCCTGACCGGCGGTGAGCCCAGCCTGCGCGCCGAACTGCTGGAGATTGCCGCCGCCGTCGCCGCCACGCCCGGAATCCGCAAGCTGGCGATGACCACCAACGGCTACCGCTTGCCCGAGCGTGCGGCAGACTATGCCAAGGCGGGCATTTCCACGCTGAACGTCAGTGTCGATTCGCTCGATCCGGCGCGCTTCGCAGCAATTACCGGGCATGACCGACTGCCCGAAGTGCTGGACGGGATCGCAGCGGCGCGGCTGGCGGGGATCAAGACGATCAAGCTCAACAGCGTGCTGATGCGCGGGATCAACGACGATGAACTGGAGCGTTTCATCGCCTTCGTCCAGCAGCACGATCTGGCCCTGCGCTTCATCGAGGTGATGCGCACCAACGACAATCCGGCCTTTTTCGAGCAGCACCATCTGGCCGGCGCCGAAATCGCCAATCGGCTTGAAGCGCTGGGCTGGCAGCGCCTGCCGCGCGAGGCGGGGGCAGGGCCGGCGGTGGTCTATGCCCAGCCCGGCCAGGCGGGACAGATCGGCATCATCGCGCCCTATTCGAAGGACTTCTGCGCCAGCTGCAACCGGCTGAGGGTCTCAGGGCGGGGCAAGCTGCACCTCTGCCTGTTCGGCGATCATGGGATCGACCTGCGGCCGCTGCTGCAGTCGGACGGGCAACAGGACAACCTGATCGCGCGGATCACCGCACTGACTGCCACCAAGGCCCCGGCGCACCGCCTGCACCAGGGCGACAGCGGGGCGACCCCGCACCTTGCCTCGATCGGAGGATGACTCTTGCCCGGAATTGACCCGTCGCTGCCGTTTCATCCGCTGGGCATGGCGGTGCTGACCATTTCCGATACCCGCACACTGGAAACCGACACTTCGGGCGCGCTGCTGGCAGAGCGGCTGAGCGCCGCTGGCCATACTCTGCGCAGCCGCGCTATCGTGATGGACGACATCGCCGCCATTCAGGCGCAGCTCCGCTCCTGGCTGGCAGACCCGAAAATCGAGATCATCCTGACCACCGGCGGCACAGGGTTTTCTCCGCGCGACAACACGCCAGAAGCCGTCAAACCCCTGCTGCGGCGCGAGATGGACGGCTTCTCCATCGCCTTCCACCAGAAGAGCCTGCAAAGCGTCGGCGTTGCTTCGATGCAGTCGCGCGCCTTTGCCGGACAGGCGGGCGAGGCCTTCATCTTTTGCGTGCCGGGATCGACCGGGGCCTGCCGCGATGCCTGGGACGGACTGCTCGAACTGGAATTCGACAGTCGCCACAAGCCCTGCTCGATTGCAGGCGCCCTGCCCCGCCTGCGCGAGGTCTGTGCATGATCGGCTTCGACGCGGCGCTGGCCCTGCTCGAGGCGAACGTTCGCCCGCTTTCCGCCGAACCCGTGCCCCTGGCCGAAGCGCATGGCCGGGTGCTGGCCGAAGACGTGCGTGCTGCCCTGCCCTCACCGCGCAGTGCGGTATCGGCGATGGATGGCTATGCCCTGCGCAATGCCGATGCCGCAGTCGGCGCGCGGCTGCGGATCGTGGGCGAAAGCTTTGCCGGCGGCACGCCGCCGCCCGGCATCGCACCGGGCGAGTGCGTGCGGATCTTTACTGGCGCGCCCATGCCAAAGGGGGCGGACCGGGTGGTCATGCAGGCGAACTGCGTGGGCGATGGCAAGGCGATGACCATCACCGCCGAGTTCGGCCCCGGCTGGCACGTGCGACCAGCCGCCAGCGACTTTGCGGCCGGTGACCTGCTGCTCCGCGCAGGAACCCGCCTTGGACCCGGCGCAATCGTCGCCCTCGCCGGAGCGGACCGCGCCGAGGCGATGGTCCACAAGCGCCCCCGCTTGGCAATCATTGCCACCGGCGACGAGTTGGCCCCGCCCGGCACGGCCCGCGACCATCCGGACCGGATTCCCGAATCCGTCTCGTTCGGCGTGGCCGCGCTGGCGGAGCAATACGGCGCAAACATCGTGGCGCGGCTGAGCGGCGCCGACGATCTTGGCACTCTGCGGCAGCTGGCTGACAAGGCCCTGGCCCAGGCCAACGTGGTGGTGGTGACCGGCGGCGCCTCGGTCGGCGAACGCGATTTCGCGAAGGCCATGTTCGCCGAACAAGACCTCGAACTGCTGTTCGCGAAAGTGGTGATCAAGCCGGGCAAGCCTGTCTGGATCGGCCGCGCGCAGGGGCGCTGGATTGTCGGCCTGCCCGGCAATCCGACTTCGGCGCTGGTCACCGCGCGGCTGTTTCTCGCCCCGCTGCTGGCCCTGCTGCAGGGACGCGCGCTGGCAGAGGTGCAGACGTGGTTGCCGCTGCCGCTGGGCGATGGCTTTCCCGATTCGGGAGATCGGACGACCTTCGTGCGCGCCCGCTTGTCGGGCGGCATGCTGATCCCGGTAGGCAATCAAGATTCGGGCGCCCAAGCGCCCCTTGCCGCAGCAGGCTGGCTGGTCCGGTGCGAGCGTGATTCGGCGCTAGCCGGTCGACTGGCGCTGACCTTCTAGGTGTAGTTCGACATCTAACGCGAATAGCCGGCTGCAACTGTGCCACGGGAGCTAGCCATACTCGATCCAATGGCTCTCAGTGTGACCGCGCGCGGCCGCGGGGCCATGCAGCCCTTTGCTAGCGTTAGCCCCGCATTGCCTGCGCCACCTCACTCTTTCGGCTGGACCATTGTACGATTGCCGCCAAGAGTGCGGTCCGCGACCTGCCGCTCGATCCAGGCGCTGTGGGGAGCGGCACCGGCCGGGCCGATTGCGGTCCGACGAAGAGAGCGCGAGATGCAGCGCTTCAAATCCCAGGGGCAAGCGGCATCCCGCGCAGGAAGGTCGAAACGGTACCAACCGAATGTTCTCCGCTCCGGGACATAGGCGGATCCGGCATGGGGACGCTCTCTCGGTCCCGTTCCCTGGTGCCGTTCTCGATTTTGGAATCGCAGATTTGCGCGCCTTCGCGCGGGCCTGGTTCGAGCGGGGAGAAAAGTTTGTCTCGAAAGACTGGCGGTGGGTGAGAATCTGCAAACAAACTGGCTCAGATTGGACTTGTTGTCATAGCTCCTAAAGATCCAGATCATCGAAGTCGCAGGATCTATCGATCACTCGCCGGGCGGCAAAAATTCCAACGACCGAAACGCCTGGGAAACGCGCCTCAAGGAGCAGTTTGCATGCCCTGAAACTACACCCCGTGGTGATAACATCATCAAGCAGGAAAATCGTGGTCGGTGCCGGGTTGCAGGCATTTTCGTCGATCTGCAACATCGCCATCAGTTGTGGCGGCCGGAGGCGATTATCGCTTTCATGTAAGGGTTCGCGATCAGCAGCGGCAACGATCAACTCGCGAACATCAGCCTGCGGTGAAATCTGTCGCGCGATTGTAACCATGCGGTCATCATAATCGGGATGGGCCCTGAGTTTGGATGGAGGGATCGGAACGAAGGTGACGCCCGGCAGAGCTTCTGGACGAATTGCCCCTCGTATGGCGGTTGCCACCCGCCGCATGTCCCTGACCTTGTGTGGCCACTGAGCTGTTCCGCGGACGCTGGGCTTCTTCTTGATGTTCGATATGATCTGATTGGTCGAACTGTGACTATAACCGGCACGAGCGGTATACTCACCGAAGAAATAACATTGGTCGTCTTCAGTCAGATGGTAATGATCGGCGCGCTCAAGCTCGCCGATCCGCCGAACATTCGGGGACCAGCTCGCGTCGAACGTCGTCATAGTTGTATACCCTAATCGCACCCTGCTCTTCAAATCGGCGCGGCCATGTCAAATCTGGACGCTCGAAGCAGCTGTTCATGATGAACAGCTTCCTCTTTTGTCGCAACGCCTCCCGGGCCTGCACCAGCGTGCCAGACGTCTCTCCTGCTTCGACGATGACAGTTGCCTTTGTCAGAGCCGACATGAGTTTGTTGCGTTCAGGGAAGAAGAACCGGTTCGTCCGGTAATTTTGCGCATCATAGCGCTCCACCGGAACCTGGCTGATCAGCAGATGCTCGCGCGCGATCCGGTCTTGAAGGTCCGCATTGGCCTTGGGGTAAACCTGCCCCAACGGCGTGCCAATCACAGCAATGGTTCGACCACCAGCCTCAATCGCTGATTGATGCGCGACGGTGTCGATGCCTTCAGCCAGCCCCGATACTACGGTGAACCCATCTTTCACCAGATGTCGGGCCAACGCAGCGGCGCGCGCACGCCCCAAATCCGTCGGCTTTCGCGTTCCAACGATCGCGACTGCTGGAGTCGAAACGAGATCCCAGTCACCTTGGAAATAGAGTAGCTCCACCGGGTCGATCGCATCGCGAATGCGGCGCGGATATTCCCACTCACCGTGGATACGCACGCCAAACCGCTGATGGGTTCTATCCCGGAGCTTTTCCAGAACACGCTTCGCAACAGATCGAGCTTCGCTCTCTGGAACAAAATCGGATGGACGGGCGCCCGGCTGACGGCGAAGCATTTCCGCAATCGACTTGAAACTGGCGTTATGCTCGCACCAGAGCGATTCATACGCGCCAATTTCCAGGGCAGCATCAATGGGCGCTATAATCGCGCTGTCGCCCCGCTCGGCGCTCCAAAGTGTGGCTTGCTGCATCCCATTACACTCCAGCGCGATCCTAGATCGCCAGTGACGTCAAAATCAACCAAATCCTCCATCGGCCGGCCACGGCCATATAGAACACAAAGGGAACATTCAAGTCCAAGTCGAAGCCAAGCGGCACCTCATATAGTTCTCATAACCCCAGGAAACCGCCATATCGGTTCAGCTACGCCGAACTCTCCAGCAATTCCGCCACGATATGTCCCGCCCTGAAAGGCATGGGTCATGCCAGTTCAGCAATTTCTGCTTCGCCCAAAGGCACGTCCCAAACGTTGCAGGCCAGGTTCGTCAGCCAGGTTGCACGCTGCGCGATGTCCGAACGGGTCCAAGTCTCAAACGGCGTCATGTGCGCAACAGCTCGGTCGATCGCGGTGTTACCGATTTCGGGCTTCTTACCAAGGACGCGGGTGAGTAGGAACTGGGACTGCGGATAGATCGTCCGCTTGTAGGAAAATGGTCGCCGCCCCAGTGACGTGTTGATCGACTTTTCCGCGAGCGCGAGATTCCCAATCGACCAGAGCAGCTCCTGGCTGTCAGCATCCGAGCCAAATTCAGCGCGGACGTCATCGTCCGGCGACTGCGGCAAAATGTGTTCGATATGAACATTGTTGCCGTCACAGTAGCGTGAAAGCCAGAGGCTGGTCTGCGCCGAAGCGCCGTACGCCGCCCGATCGACGTGTTGGGTCAGTTTTCCAAGGACGTATCGAAGTTGGTATTGGCGAAGGAACTGCCCGTTCAACGCTTCGAATTCACGACGGAAGCGAGGTGCCAATTCACGCCTGCGTTGACGCAATGTACGTTCAGCGAAGGCCTCGTAGTCCGCCAATGTCGTGATACGGGCCAGTTCTGGTGCCCACTCTGGGAACATCACCTCGAACTCTCGGTTTGTCTGTCGGGTCACGAGATAGGTGAACAGCAACGCCTCGGTGTCAGAGCAGAGGCGAGAGAATACGTCCGGAGGGAGATCCCGGCCTGCCATTAGCAAGATGAGATGCTGACGCGCCGCGCCTCCAGCAAGCAATGCAATGGACTCTACAGCTGGATCAGCTTCCCCATTTCGTCCCTTACCCTTGAAGAAATTGAGGTATGCATCAAGGGCGTCCTGAAGGCGATCGACGAACGCAATCGGGTCGGCCGAAAATCCGACTTGGGCTTCGTTCTTTACGAACCAGTCGTAGAGCTCATCTTCACGCAGCTTTTGAACGCCGTAGGTGGCGAGGACAAAATAGCGCAGAAAACGAAGCGGCTTTTCGCCCGCGTTGTGCAGCTTGTCGGTGAGCAGCTTCCAACGATCCTTAAGTCGGTCAAAACGGGCAGGATCGGTCCTCATGAAGAGCAGATTCTTCAACAGGTCCATGGCATCGAGCCCGATGCCGCGGTCATTGATGGTTTCGAAGATCTTCAGTGCACGGGCGACGCTGTCCGTATGGATCCGGATCAATTTCACCTTGTGGATGAGGTAGGCGTAAAAGGCCCTTACTGCCTGCGTATCCGAACCGAACTGCTCGGCCAAGAACCGGGTGGTGGCCTTGTAGGCGGTCGCGATGTTGACCATCGATCTCGTGCCTGATGCCTGGGGCGCAGTACCCGCCATCAGTTTTTGGAATACATCGCCCGCATCATCATACTGCGGGTCGAGACGTGCACGGAAGCTGTCGTTACCTTTCAGGTCTGTGACCGTATCGGCAATCAGCTTCCTGACACCCTCCGTAGCCGTATCGCCGAGCTCGTGCAGCCGATCGCGGATTGCGCACAGAATGACGAATAGGGTCGTCGTGCGTTGTTGGCCATCGATCAGATCAAATGCACCGTCTTGGGTTTGACTTGGGCACACAACGATAGATCCGATGAAATATTCAGCGTCGCCTCCCTCGGTCTGCTCGATTCGAATATCTTGCAGGAGCTGATCGACCTGCGCTTCTCCCCACACATACTCGCGCTGGTAATTGGGAACGACGTAGAAATCCCGGAAAATACCAAAAACAGTGGCATCCTTTGATTCGATCGAATCCATGACATCTCCGAGTAATTTCACGGCGATCGCACAATCGCCCCACATGCAATAGACGCCAGACTGTTAATCTTCCATGGGCCACCATAATTCAAAGGCCAGTTTCGTCGCCTCATGTCCGCGTCCATGGTGAGGCCGTGGCCAAAATGCAGGTGCACACACTGGTCAGCCCTGATTGATGCGGCCGTAATGCCCCCTACTGTACGCAATCAGGCCCAACCTCCTCAGACCTGCAACATCGCGTTTCGCGGTCCGCTTGCTTACGAGCCAATGCGTGGAGATTTCATCGACGGTGCCGGGTGCTCCGCTCGCGACTCGCGCCAGAAGCCACTCTTGCCGACGATTGAGAGTCGGACGATCCGTGTCACCCTTGGTGACATCGTTGTCCCCCAGGGTGACACCATCAAGTTCAACCGCATTTGATGTATTTGCACGCATTCCAGTATCCAGCATGTCCCTTGGCTTGCCCTCGCTTGAACCGGAAAACCGCCGAGTATCTTGCTTCACACCCATGTCAGACTGCACGAGAAGCTCCAGAACCAGCGCCCGGACCGCTACAGATTTCACGCAAAGTCTCATTAGAAAATAACCTCTTGGACCGGATGCGCCACTGAGCCAGTTCTTCACGCTGCGCTCGCTGGCACCGGTCCAGCGCATGATGGTCTTCACCGTTCGGTGGGTATCATCGTGTTCCCGCCGCAAGGCGTCCGCGATCAGTTCCGCATAGTCCTTCGCTGACTTCGCCAGCCCGTTCCACGGGTGCAACTTTCTGCCCTCTTTCGGCAACATCCTCCGCTCCTTCCGACGCTACATTCACGTGCGAGCGGAACGGTAGGCAGAGGTGCCCTTCGAGCTGCAGTTGGTGGACGCCCTGGACTGCTGCAGCGGCTGAACCGGAAAGGGCGAGGCTTGAGGAACCGGCAGGACGAGGACGATCCACCCGACAAGGACATGCAGGTCGCCACCGTGCGGGCTGCCGAATATGTCCGCATGTCTACCGACCACCAGAAATACTCGACCGAGAACCAGGCCGATGCGATCCGCCACTATGCGTCCTCGCGGGGAATCGAAATTGTCAGAACCTATGCCGACGACGGCAAGAGTGGCCTGTCGATCGACGGGCGCGCTTCGCTGCAGCGCCTTATTGCCGACGTCGAATCCGGCGCTGCCGATTTCGAGATGATCCTGGTCTATGACGTCAGCCGCTGGGGCCGCTTCCAGGACGCCGACGAGAGCGCCTATTACGAGTACATCTGCCGGCGGTCCGGAATCCAGATCGCCTATTGCGCCGAACAGTTCGAGAATGACGGCTCACCGATGAGCACCATGTTCAAGGGCTTCAAGCGGGCCATGGCCGGCGAATACAGCCGAGAGCTCTCGGTCAAGGTTTTTGCCGGCCATGCGCCGACTGAAGAGTGATCTCGGCGGCCTTGACGCATCACGTGGTCTCGCCGTCATCATGCGGTATCCGCCGCCGCGCCGAAGACAGCTGCCAGCTTCTCCTGGATTTGCGCGCCGGTCAGGCCCTTGAGGTCGATCTTGCCGATGTTGATGACGAAGCTGTCGAGCCGGGCCTGCACCTCGTCCAGCGACAGGCCGAGGGGGCCGGCAGCGGCCGAGATGGCATCGTAGAACCCGGTGAAGATCAGCGAGAACTGACGTTCCAGTTCGGCACTCGCCTCGGAATATTGCGTGCTGTAGCGGGTGCTGGTCGTGATCCCGAGGAACTTCTTCTTTTTCTGGATGTCGGTGTAATACTGCCCCTGGAACCCGCCGGACATGATGTTGCCGAGCGACTGGGCGCCGCCATAAATGCCCTGGCCGACGACGCTGGTCTTGGTGCCGAACAGCGAGCCGATCAGCTTGCCGATCGCGCCCACGACCCCGCCCAGAATGCCGCCGATCACCGGAATCTTGTCGAGGACCGAGCCCACCTTTTGCATGGCCCCACCCAGGATGGCGGCGGCGCCGGTCGGCTTGAACCCGGTCTGCACGCCGGCAGCGAGGTCCTCGGCGCCATTGGTGCGGATGATGAGGTTGGTGAGACCGCCGATATTGGCCTCGATGCTGCGCAGTGACGCCAGCATGGCGGCCGAATAGCGCATGGTCAGCGTGTCAACTTCGCGCAGGTGGTCAATGGCCTTGGCGATGCTCTCGGACTTGGCTTCCGCGTCGCCGAACACTGTACCGGTGCCCACGTTGGCGGGTTCAGGTTTCGGACCACCACCGCCAAAGGCGCCGCCGATCGCGACACCGAGCGAAGCGATTACCCCGGCCGTGACCGCGCCGGCTGCAATGTTGAGCGGGAACGGCAGCGAACGGATGGCGTTCACGACCGCTTCCACCGCCTTGATGCCGGTGGTGATGATCGAGTTGCCCTGTTCGACACCGGCACGCGCCGTATCGGAAGCGGCCATGGCGGTGTCCGAGGCGACCTTGGCGGTCGTCTGCGCGCCGATCAGCCCGATTTTCACCGCGGCGTTCTTGATCGCGACGGCCAGTTCATAGGCCCGGAAGGCCTTCTCGGCCGCTTCCAGCGCCTGGAAGCCCTTCGAGCCCGCCTTGAAGAAGCCCTTCGCCGCACTGGCGAGATTGCCGTAGTGGTTGATCTCGACGGCGGCCTGCGCGGTGCGCGCTGCGGCATACTGGAACGAGGCGCGGCCGTATTCGCGCTCGGCCTCGGCAATGCGGCGGGTGGCCGCCTCCTGGTCTGCGGCATAGCGGGCAAACTCGGCCGCCACCGCCCCGATCGCTCCGCCGACACTGCCGAAGGCTTCGGCCATGCCTTGTGCAGCCGTCTGCGTCCGGTCCGCCATTTCCTGGAGCGTATCGAGATACTGCTCCTGCTCCTTGAGCCCAAAATCATGCTCGATCAGCTGGGTGCGCGCCGCGCGATAGCGTTCCCAGGCCTCGACCCCGCGCTCGAGCACGATCTGCTCGCGTTCGGCTTCAAGGTTGGCCAGTGCCTGCGCGCGGGCCGACTGGCCCAGCAGCGACACCTGCAGTTCGAGCGGCGCGACGGTCTGGCGCAGGAACTCCGAGGTTGCGAAGGCGCGGGTCGCCTGTTCCCAGGCTTCGCCCGCTTCGAGAATGGCGATGCGTGCGGCGTCGGTCGGGGCCTTGAGCGCCGCCATCGCGACTTCCATCCGCTTGATCTCGATCGGGGTCTTGCCGATCTTCGCCGTTTCCAGCGCAAGATTGGCGGCGAACTCCTGCGCCGCCTGCAGAGCGCGTTCGGCTTCGCTCTCCTCGCGGCGGCTACGGCCGGTATTGCCACGGCCCGCCCGGTCCGAACGGTCGGCCCGGATCCCGGCAGCGTCGGCAGCCAGGCGGTCACGGGCAGCCTGCAGGGTGTTCTCGCGCCACTGGGCCGAGAACGCATCCATCATGCTCATGGCGTCGCCGAACGCCGAGGTGAACTCGTCGCGCACCGTCGCGCCCATGCGGGCGGTCGAGCCGGCAAAGCTGTTTTCCATGCGCGGCAGGGCGACCGTCTCGATCTGGCTAATGGTGGCGAGGCCCACCCGGTCGAGCACCGGATTGACCCAGCTTGCCAGCCAGTTGAGCACGGCGATGGCCTTGTTGGCGAGATACTCGATCCCGCTGATGGCAAGATTGGCGGCGCCAACCGCTGCCTCGCCGATCACGCCAGGCAGCGCCTGCCAGACGGTGCGGATCGCGCCGAACCCGCCGACCCAGCCGGCATAGATCACTGCAATGCTAATCTTGCTGACCTCGAGCACCTTCTGGAACGCCCAGACGGCCCAGTCCTTGAGGGTGGAGAAGACTGGGCCGAGGTTCAGCCCATCGCTGATCGTGCGCCACAGTCCGCGCATGACGTCGCCGGCCGTGATCCCGACCGGGCCCAGCTTCTCCATCTCCTTGGCGGTGAGACCAAGGCTCTGGGCATAGCGGTCGAGTTCGCCCGACTGCTTGACGCTCGACTGGAACAGCTTGAACGCCCCGAAGGCGATCCCGGCCGCCGCGGCTGCTGCGAGCAGGTACGGGTTGGTGAGCGCGGCGGCGGCCGCACTGGCGGCAAGCCCCACCAGAGCTCGCGCCATGCCGCCGATGCCGACACCGGCCTGCATCGCGATCTGCCCGATCTGCGAGCCTTGCTGCATAAACACGGTCATCGGCTTCTGGCCCGAGGCGAGGCTCACCACCATGTCGTTGACCTGGTAGATCAGGTTCTGAACATGGTGGCCGGCAAGCCGCGCGGATCCACCCATGCGGTTCATGCCCCCGGCACCGACCCGTTCCAGCGCCCGGTCCGCCCGACCGGCGGTCGCCACGATGTCGTTCATCGTGCCGCCGACGGCGCGCTTCATGTCCGCCATCTCCTTCTGGAGACGTGCGATGTTGGTGATCATCTCGATCTCGAGGGTGCCAGCTTTCATGAGGCATCCTCCTTTGGTCGGATCAGGGAGCGGAAGGCCTGGGTGACCTTGCGGGAAACGGTGGCGCGGTTCTGGTCGTCAGCGATCGCGATCCAGGGCGCCGGGCAATCGGGTTCTCTGGCATTCTGGCTTTCGGCGACGAACTCGACCGACAGGCGGCGGAGCAGCCGGCAGACCCAGGGCGCGAGCTCCACGCCCATGCATGATTGCCATTGCGCGATCGTGCCCCAAGACAGCGGCACCGGCCCCATGGCGCCGGGTTCGGATGCGCCTATGTCCATCAGGGTATCGATGATCCAGGGCGCCCGGATCGGCGGCATGTCGGGGACGATGCCATCCGCTGTCATGCGCTGCAGGCGGGTCTGCGGATCAGGTTCGCCGGTGGCCTTGCCGGCAGACGACTGGCTAGGCTTCGGCGCGGTGCCGAGCCAGGCCAGTTGCCGGACGTAGAGGCTCAGCTCGCGGCCGAGCTCGTCGTAAAATTTGCCCAGTCATTGATGTGGGCCGCGACCTGGGCGGCGATGAAGCCGATCGAGGGATCCTCGTAGGCCTTGCGGAACAGGGCAGCGCCTTCGAGCCCTTCGGCCGGCGGATACGTGAAATGGTTGAAGCTGACTGTGCAGGCAGCGAGGAACTCGGCCTGTTCGGCGAGCTTTTCCTCGGCGCTCTGGTCCATACGTCCGCGCTTCTTGATCTTGTCGACCAGCAGGTTCTGCTGGCGGGCCTGCGCGCGCTGGTAGATCCGGGTGCCCGGGCCATAGACGGTGATCGAGAGCCGGTTGCCGTCTGCATCATGCAGCGGCGCGTCATCGCCGCCCACCAGTTCCACGGTGGAGGTCTCGGTGGCGGCAAGCTTGGTAATGTCGAACATGGAAGCTATCCCTTGGCTGATGATAGGTGATGAAGAACAGGGGCCGGAACCCGCGGAGGCTGGATCGCCGGCGGATTGGCCGGCCGTGCACCGGGCCGCGCAGGTGGCCTGGCGATTTCGGGACATTGCCTATGCGCATGTCGATCGGCCGAACCCGGACGCTGTAGCCTCGGCACGCGAAGAACTGCTCAGCGCGTTGGCGGCGACAGTGCCGTCACCGCGATGTGCGGATTGTCATTTCTGGAAAGCCGTGCCGGATCAGGATGGCCACGAGCTCGGGCTATGCCGCCGAAATCCACCCTCCTACGAGGGTTGGTCGATGACCCGGGGGCATGACTGGTGCGGGGAGTTCCGGCTTCAGCCCTGACCGTCAGTCAAAGCTCTTTTTCTCATAGATCGTCGCAATAGTCTGGCCGTCCCAGACATAGCAGAGATGTCGTTCCTGCCGACAATTCGACAGGAGCCGGGGCCGGAAGACGGCAACGCATTCTCCGCCCTCATGCCGGACGCTGAGGTATGCGATACCGTTCGAACCACCCTCTCGCAGTCTGGCCGCGAGTTCCTGTGACATGGCGTAGCTGGTGGGGTGATAGTAAACCGGGTGGCTCTCCCGCATTCCGCGAATGTCGTGGAGTTCGGCTTCGAGATCCACGGCGTAGACCCGCATGTCGAGCTCCTGCGCCGGTTCATCAGTCGCAGCAAGGAACCGGACGCGATGGTGACGCGTCTCCGCGACCGCAGTATCGATAATCAGACTGGCGTAGAACACCCCGTAACTGCCGTCAGTGAAACGATCACCCTCAGGATTGAGGTGCGTAAAGGCCGCCATGATGGGCGTGGTCCCGGGTCCGGAAACACGGTCTTCGGGCGGGACGAGGGTGATGTCGCCAACCTCGTCCCGCAGCCGATCGTTGGTCATTGCCTCGATCTGGAACACGGCCTCGAGATCAGCTGGATCCGCCACGGCGTCGAACAGTCCAACCGGCGGGAACCGGCTCGGGACAATCCGATAGCAGGGCCGCCAGCCAAGCTGGACAGTCGGAATTTCAGTCATCCGCGCTGTGCGTCGATGTACTGGCGCACCACGTAGAGGTCAGCGACGTTGCCCGAGGTCATGCGATCGACGGCAGGCCTGCCGCCGAAGATGCTCGCCTTGTTCGGCTTACGGACCCATTCATTGGCCGTTTTCGGCAGCAGGATCTGCAACCCTTTGTAGATGCCCATGACGTAGGAAATGCGCTCCAGGGCATCCTTGGGAATTGCAGCGACAGCACCGCGCTTCCAGGACTGAAAGGTCGACCGGCTGTCCAGTCCCAGGATCCGCATTTGCTCCTGTTCCTTCAGCCCCCAGGCATCGGCAATCCTGAAGAAGGTCCGCAGAGCGGGCCCCGTCAGGTCCTTGCGATCGATCTGTTTGGCGGTCGTAGCGGCCTGCATGGCGCATGCCTCCTTTCACAGCGCCAATATGTTTATTTTCTGATCAGGAGTCAATCTAAGATCAGAAACTGAACATCGTCACGGCGCCAGCACCTCGACGACGCCCACACCGGCCGAATTGGTGGTCAGCTCCAGCGTCACGCTGGCGGTGGTGATCTGATCGACCGAGCCCACGTTGACCTTGAAGCTCATGACCTGCGCCTGGAAGTAGTACTTGTCCCCGTTCTGGGTGGTGACGCAGAAGCTGTGGTCGCTGTCCGAGGTCGATGCGGATTTCAGGAGGATCTGGCCGGCATCATCCGTGTCGAGGCCCACCTGGATGGTCATCGTGCCCTGGTTGAAGCTGCCCTTCTTCTTGACGACACCGCGGCTGCCAACCGGGTTGAAGGTGACGAGGTTGTACTCCCGACCGAATTCGCCGAGGTCCGACACCTCGCCGACCAGCGTCATTGTCAGCGCATTGTAGCCGGTGGAATCGAAGGTCGCAGGAATGGCGGCCGACACCTTCAGGGTGGTGCCGGCGGAAGTCCGAACGGTCATGGCAATGGGTCCTTATGAAGGTGAGGCTAGCCGTGCCTCGTTGAATGAGACGCGGAAATCCTGCGTCTGCATGTGGATGCCGGTCGCCTCGTCGAGGAAATCAGGCCCGGCGGATTCGGTGTGAACGGTGACGTCGGTGAGCCCGTCGATTGCGGGCATCCGGTCGGCTGCGGCTGCCCGGACGGCACGGATGATGGTCTTGGCGGCCGGATAGCTGGCGGCCAGCACCGTGACCTGCACCCGCTCGGTCACTCGGCGTTTCGGGCCCGGAGCGGGAATATTCCGGTCGACACTGCTGACACCCATCAGCGCAATGGCCGGGAGCGATGTGCCTTGCGGTAGGGTGCTGGCCACGATCTGGGCCGCGGGCACGAGAGCCGTCAGCCCGACGTCAGTCACCAGAAGCGTACGGACCGCGATAACCCCGTTCATTCGTCATCGACCTCGAGGGTCGGCGCCTTCAGGTTCCCGATCTGAACCCGGTGGGCGATGTACGCGCCCATGGCGTTGACGGCTTCCTGAGCCTTCTGGTCGAGCGCGGGCCGCAGGAACGGCTTGGCTGCATGGCCCGGGTGCATGACCACGGGGCCGACGAAGTTCTCGCCGATCTTGAGGCTGCCGCGCTTCACCATCTTGTTGATCGTGCCGATACTGACCTTGCGCGGGCCGCGGCGGGTATTGCGCACCGGGCGGTCCTCTTCGGCTACGCTGATCAGGTGTGGAGCAACGCCATATTCGATGAACAGGCCGAGATAGGAGCCGGACCCGCGCAGCTTGACGTAGGAGCTGAGCCGGCTGCCGGCCGTCCGGGTTCCGATTCCGATCGCCTTCTTGAGCTGGCCGGTGCGGACCGGGACATTGGCCTTGGCCTGCTGCTGGATAGGCCTGGGCGTAGGCGGCCAGCGCCGCGCGATCGACCTCGGACAGCAGGCCGATCCGGTGCAGCCAGACGGCGACCCGGTTCCACTCTTCGAGCGCATCAGCGGTCAGATGGGGCGGCGGGGCCGGCAGCGCCGGGATGGTCTTGGCCTCTTTGCGATTGATCGGGCGCTTGCCTCGATTGCCTTCGATCAGCTTGAGATGGGTGGGCTTCGGCTTGGTGCCGGGTTTCATGGCGCATGTCCTTCAACTATGCGTCGTGATCAGTTCGCTCCCACCTTCCGACACCAAGGGCCACGACGATTTTTGGAATTCTGCTCTTTGCTGCTGCCGCCGCTACCGCGCCTTCAGGCCAGACATTCACCTGCACGCCGACCCGGGTATGGGACGGCGACGGTCCGATATGGTGTGCCGAGGGACCGCGTATCCGCCTGTCCGGTATTGCCGCCCGTGAAATGGACGGCAGTTGCAGGCCGAACCATCCTTGCCCGCAAGCATCGGCCGAGGACGCTCGCGATGCCCTTGTGCGGCTGGTTGGCAGACCGGTCGGTGTGTCCCGCGAAGGGCATATTCTTGTTACTGGTCCGGCCATGACCTGCAGATCGCAAGGCAGTGGCGGCGGCGCGCGAACGGCGGCCTGGTGCAATTCCCCCAAGTCTGGCGATTTATCCTGCGCAATGGTCAGGGGTGGCTGGGCTCTGCGATGGGATCGGTATTGGCGGAACCAGCGCTGCTGATTTGGCTGGCGAGCTGAGACGCGAGAGTTCGCAGCGCATGCGCCGCAACCAGGGGGACCACGCCGTTTCCACAGAGCCGAAGCCGGTCCACCCGGTGGGCCAGCCCATCAGCGCCTCGACGAACAGCGGGTTCAAGGTCCGGCGCGTGCCCGAGGTATCTGATCCAGCTGGCGGCATCGTCAGGACCTGGCGGCCAAGCAGGCCGTTCACCGGTACATTGGCAAGACTGGTCGATCCATCCTTGTAGTCCCGGGCCGTCGGCGTCATCCACATACGGCTGGCATTGGTCAGATCGGCAGTCTTGCGGTTGCCCGCACTGGGCTTGTTCCCATCGCTCGCCATCGGTGTCGGCCAGATTGTCGTCGTGCACGGCGAGGATGAACAGGCGCTCGCGCCGGTGGGGAGCGCCGACTTCCGACGCCGTAAACAGTCCTGCCGCAATGATGTAACCCATGTCGACCAGTTCTCGGGCGACTTCGGGAAATCCGAGGCGCAAATGATTGGCGACATTTTCGAGGAACACGATCGGGGGATCGCACTCCCGGATGATCCGGGCGACATGCGGCCAGAGATGGCGCGGATCAGCTTCGCCGAGACGCCTTCCTGCAACCGAGAACGGCTGGCACGGATAGCCCGCAGTGAGGATATCCACGACGCCACGCCATGTCTGGCCGTCGAAGGTGGTAAGGTCGTCCCAGACAGGTGCCGGATCCAGGGCTTTGTTTTCCATCCGCGCCACGAGAGCGGCCGCCGCATAGGCTTCCCGCTCGACGTAACCCACAGTGCGATATCCAGGACAGGCGATGTGAAGGCCGAGGTCGAGCCCACCGGCACCTGCGCACAGGGAGAGGCCGTGCAGGCATGCGTCATCGCGCCCCGGATCGTATCCGGGGGGAGATAGAGCCATGTCATGCACGTTGTTACCGCGGTTGCTCGCTGACGTCGGCGAAGGTTCGCCCATCGGCTTCGAGGGTGGCCACCTGGCCGGTGAAATCCTGCCAACGCTTGATGGTCACATCGACATAGGCCGGGTTGAGCTCGATCGCATGGACCGAACGGCCGGTCATTTCGCCGGCAATGATCGTGGTGCCCGAGCCTGAAAACGGCTCGTAGACCGCCTGGCCCGGGCTGGAGTTGTTCTCGATCGGGCGCTTCATGCACTCGACCGGCTTCTGGGTGCCGTGACCCGTCTCGTTCTTCTTCGGCTTGGCGATATGCCAAACGGTCGTCTGCTTGCGATCGCCGGCCCAGTGACCTCTCGCGCCCTTCTTCACGGCATACCAGCAGGGCTCGTGTTCCCAGTGATAGTCGCCGCGCGAGAGCACGAGCTGGCCCTTGTCCCAGATGATCTGGGAGCGCAGCTGGAAGCCGCTGACGGTGAGGCTGTCACCGACCACGCCGGCGAACAGACCCGCGTGCCAGACATAGGCAACGTCACCGGGGAACAGGGCCCAGGCTTCGCGCCAGTCCGCTTTGTCGTCGTTCAGCACCTTGCCCTTGGCCGTGCCTGCGGCAGCAACGCCAGCCTTCTCGCGCCAGGCTGGATCATACTCCACGCCATAGGGCGGGTCGGTGACCATCAGGTGGGGCGTGATGCCGTTCAGTGCCTTCGCGACGGTGTCGGCATCAGTGCTGTCGCCGCAGACCAGTCGGTGTTTCCCGAGCAACCAAACATCGCCGGGCTTGGCGACGGGCTCGATCGGGGCTTCAGGGATCTCGTCCGGATCTGTCAGTCCCTCGGTCTTCTCGGCTAGCAGCTTCGACAGCTCGTCGTCTGAAAACCCCGTCAGCACCAGGTCGAAGTCGAAACCCTGTAGGTCGCCAAGTTCGACCGCGAGCAGTTCGAGGTCCCAGCCGGCATTTAGCGCCAGCTTGTTGTCCGCGATTACGTAAGCCTTCTTCTGGGCTTCGCTCCAGCCCTTGGCGACCATCGTCGGGATCTGCGTGAGGCCCAGCTTGCGCGCCGCGAGCAGGCGGCCGTGGCCGGCGATCAGGCCGCCGTCCTCGTCGACGAGCACCGGGTTGGTCCAACCCCATTCGCGGATCGAGGCCGCGATCTGCGCGACCTGTTCGTCCGAGTGGGTCCGGGAATTGCGCGCGTAGGGCGTGATCTTGTCTATCGGCCAGAACTCGCTGCTCTGGGCCGGCCATTCCTGAGACATGGCGCTCCTTTGGGTGAGCGCCGTTGTCGGCGCTGTCAGTCGGCCTGTTCGGCCTCGATTGCGAAGTGGGTCACGAAGCCGGTCAGGTAGGGCAGGCCCATGGGGATGCCGGTTTCGCGTGCGGTGCTGCGGCTGATGGTCCAGCCCATCCAGCGGGTGATGGCGGCGTCGATTGCCGGTTCGAGATCAAGGCCGGCGTGGATCCCGTTATGCACGTCATCCGCGAAGTGGCGGCCGTGGCGGCTGTCGAGAAAGTCCCGCACCCCTTCGGCGGTGGCGCCGGTGGCTGTGGCGATCGCCGGGAAGGCGATGCCCCAAGCCGCGTCCGCATCCGTGAACCCGGCGGTCGATCCGCAGAAGCCCCAGGCCTCATTGCGGGTCGGAAGGGTCGAGTTGGTCATCGTGCATCTCCGTGGTTGGCGGAGACGACTAACGCTCTGTTCGCGGACACTTTCCAGTCAAATAGACGGTTTTCCGTCACTTTTCCGGCTTCCACCCCCGGTCGCTAACTCGCGGGCGTGAAAAGTTTGGGCCAGGCGCGGTTTCCGCCCCGCAGGCCCCAGACTTTCGACCCGCCCCCGGGGGGATCAGCCGATCGGCCAGCCATCCGGGCCGGTGCCAACGGTCCGGCGCAGCCCGAACTGCTCGGCTGTGCGAGCCTGGTGGCAGTCAGCGCAGAGGCAGCGGATGTTGCTGTCATCGTCGCTGCCGCCCTTGGTGAGCGGAACGATGTGGTCGGGCACCGTCGCTTCACGAACGTTGCCTCTGGCAGCGCAATCCCGGCAGAGTGGTTCGGCCTGCAGGCGCCGCAATCGCTGAGTGACAGCCCTGCGTCCGCGCAGTCGTTCGGCCATTGGCAGGCCCCTGAAAAGAACAACGCCCGGAAGCTGGTGAGCTCCGGGCGCAGTTCCCAATCCTCTATTTCGGAAGAATGCCCAAGGCTGTCCCAGAAAACAAGGAAAACGGCCACTTTCCGGCGTCATGTCAGCACTTTGCGGTGCGCGTCCCGCGTTATGCCGAACAGGTCCGCGAGCGCATCCAGCACGACCGCGAGGTTCGTCAGGTCGGCCTGCGGCCAGCCTCCCGCATCCTCGTCGAGACAGACAAGGCGGTAGGCAAGCACGCTCGGTGCCTTGCCCGGTGCGTTCAGCCGATCCCGATCGCACTGGTCGAGGACGTCGAGCACGGCGCCGTAGTGTCGCCGCACCTTCTCGACGAGCTCGCGGCTGGGAGGCGTACCGGCACCACCCAATACGCCATCGCTCGCGAGGATGCCCGTTACCGAAGCCGGGAATGGCATCGGCCAGCCCAGAACCGCATGGTGGCGGTGATGGATCTCGGCGTATTTCTGGCCGGCCGCGTATTGCTCCGTGGTGATCACTTCCCCAAAGGCCAGGCGGCCTAGCGCCGTGCCCAGGCGTTCATCCCGAGCCTGACGGGCCGTCACCCCGTAATGGCGCTGCCGGGCCTCCAGCACAGTGGCCATGGTCTCACGCTGAGTCTCTGCAGCACCGGGTTGCACCAGTTTGCCGGAAGGGTGGCGGCGGCCCGCCTTGCGCTTACGACCGCGAGCCATGGGCGCCTCCATAGAGCCGTTCGCCAATTGCCCGGATCGCTTCGCGTTCCGAATGGCTGAGGCGGTGATCGCTGACCGAAACAGCGAGGATCCCGGCCTTCCAGCCATCGCGCTTCAGCTCTTCGCCGTCACGCTGCCGGGCATGGCCGTAGATTTTCGAGATCATGTTCATCAGCCGATCTCCCGCAGGAGGGCGGCGTAGCCGATAACATCGACGACGCTGTCGGCATGGCGGGGATCGTAGGTCAGCCGGGTGAGCTTGAGGTCGATCATGCACAGCGCGACCTGCGCCGGCGTCACCGGTGTCCCGAGCGTGATCGACCAGCGATCCGCAATCGCTCGGAACTGTTCGGCCGGATCGCCGTAATCGTCCCGGCGCTCTTCCAGTACCTTGGCGGTGTGGCCGAGAATGGACCAGCTGGTCATCGTACACCTCCGCGGGTCTCGATGGCCCAAAGCAGGATGGCGATCGCATCGGCCTCGTTGTCATCGACCGGGGCAAAGCCACGCAGGCGCACTGCGTCGATCACGGCGGCTTTGTCGGCATTTCCCTTGCCGGCAATGAACCGCTTGATCGTGCCCACCGGTACGCCCTGGTAGGCAACCAGGTGCTCTTCGCACCAAGAGGTCAGCACGCCGAGCAGCCCGCCGTAGACGTGGGCCGCGTCGGTGCCGACGTGGCGGCGAACTTCCTCGAAATGGATGGCCTCGATCGGCCCGACATCGATGTCGAGCTGTTCGAGCCAGCGGCGGAAGCGCAGGAACCTCATCCCGCCGCCATCGAAGCGGGTGTGCTTGAACGACATGCAGCCGCTCGAGATGAAGTCGTCACCCGTCCGAAGCGCCCAGCCTGTGCTGGTGCCGAGATCGAGGGCGAGCATGGCGCCGCGCATGATCGTGACCGGTCTTGCCGCCGGCGGGGTTGCACTGCGCACTGGCGCAGGCAGAGTCAGGATATCCATGATGATTCTCCAATGGGGATGGATCGTGGTGCGGACGGCGGCGGTTTTGTGCTTGGCGGTACGGACCACCGTCGTCCGGTCTGGGGTGAAGGGTTTCAGGACACCGGCGCCTCCATCAGAACGGAATGTCCGAGAGCTCGTCATCGAGCTGCTCGAGCGTGGTGCGGCTGGGACGGACGCTGACGACCTGCGCACCGGGAAAGGCGTCCTTGGCTGCGGCAAGGATCGGGTGGCAGCGGATGACGTTGGCGATCTCGTCGAGCGCCCAGACCTGGGCTTCGCGGCCGTGGCGCTGGGCTCGGCCAGTATCGCGCAGGTCCCGCACCAGGATGACGAGCCCTTGCTCAGTCTCGAATTCCCACTGGTCGACCGGCAGCGGTTCGCCCATGGCCTCGCGCGCCAGCTGGTCGAGCTTGTCATAGGCCCGCAGCATCGCCTCGCCGTGCTGGCGGACGAGCTTGAGGTTGAACTCCCACACCGCGGCGTTGAACAGCTTGTGCTGGGCGTGGAACCGTTCGGCCCACTCGATCGGCACCAGCATGGGCAAACGCCCGATGCCCCAGCGTTCGTCCATTTCTCGACCGCGCTGGTCGACGCAGTTGATGATGACCTGCATGTCGCTGATCTGGCCATGCCGGGTCGGTGGCGCGCCCTTCATGCGCCCCTCCTTTCACTGTTGAGAATTGAGGCTGACGACGCGCTTGGGCGTTGTCGGAAGCCCTTAGGGGGTATGGGGGGGAAGCGACTGCGCGTTCCGACGGCTTCCGAAAGGGCTTCCGCCGCCTTCCGACCGGCTTCCGACTGACGCAAAACCGTGCTTCCGACGGCTTCCGACAATGTGATTTTGGCGCTCATCGGTCGGGCTCCAGGTACTTCACGACCCGCAGCCCAGTGGCCTTGCCGTGGAACTTGCCGGCCTCGGTGACGAGGTAACCATGCTGCTGCCACTTGGTGATTGAAGTCTCGGCCTCCCGCTTGGAGACGCCGTATTGGTCGGAGATCAGGTCGACGGCGAACCGGCCCTTGCGCCGGGCATGGGGGAATGCGGACCAGGGAGAGCCCGCCCGCCAGGCCTCGTCGATCGCCTGGAATATCTCGCGGATCTGGTGCCAGCTGAGGCGCTTTTCCTCGACCGGCGTCGCCCCGGTTCCAAGGACTGGGACCAGCGTCGACTGTTCGGCCCCGAGCCCGGTGGTGAGATCGACGACCTTCATCGTGAAATGCAGGTCGTCGAGCTCTTCGCCGTCCTTCTGCTTCTCGACCGACAGGACCGTGGTGGCCTCGTCCTTGGCAACCCGGATCGAGGTATCGCACCCGCCAAGCAGCACGGTGGATCCGCGCATGCCGCGGTCGAGATCCTTGCCGGCATGGTGGATGCCGATCACCGTGCCATTGCAGTGCTGCTGGATGGCAGCGCAGCCGTCGATGAACATCGACATGGCTTCCTGGCTGTTCTCGTCCTCGCCGGGGATCGAGCGCGACACCGTATCGATGACGACCAGGCCAATGTCGAAATCCACCGCTGCGCGGACCTGGTCGATCGTGCGCTTCAACTTCTCGATACTGGCAGGATCGAGCATGTGCACGGCGACCGGGAGCAGCCGGAACGGTGCATCCACGCCAGTAAGACCATGCTCCCGGCGCCAGCCCTTGATGCGCTGGCCGATCCCGAATTTGCCTTCACCGGCGATGTAGAGGACGCCGGTCTTGCGGGTGGGTTTGCCGTGCCAGTCGAGGCCGTAGGCAACCCGCAGCACCATATCGAGGGCGATGAAGGTCTTGTGCTCGCCGGGCCGGCCATAGAGCAGGACCAGGCCATTTGCCGGGACCAGTCCGTCGATCCGCCAACTGGGCGGCGGCATGGTGTCGATCTCGTCGAGACTGAGGGTCTCGAACACGTCCGGGCTGGTTGCAGCGTCCGTCTCGAAGATGGCTTTGACAGCCTCGAGGCCGGACGTGGCCGCCATGTCGTTGAAGTCGGTGCCGAGGCTGGCGGCCGGGAACGTGGGGAACAGCGCAGGGCAGCCAAGGATGCGGGCCGCAGCGGTCGCAGCCTCCCGGCCGACATTCTTCGCCTTGCCCCGGTCATCATCGCCAGCAACGATCCAGGACGCGCCGGGATGAGCAGCGGCCAGCCGGTCCGCGACCTTGACGAGATTGCCTGCATTGAAGGCCACCACGACGGTCTGGCCAGTCGCTTCATGGAGCGTGGCGCCGGTGGCGAAGCCTTCGCAGACGAGGACCGGACCGGTGGCATCGGGGAGCCTGGGGCCGATGACGAACAGTCCACCCGCAGTCGGGAGGTCAGAGCAGAACAGCTTGTGCCCTTCGGCATCGATCGTCTGCAGCGACTGGATCTTGCCGTCTGGCCCATGGAGGGGGACGAGAACGTGCGCGCCATCGAGCCGCGTGCCGTTGGGCCCGATGCCCTTGGCTGCGAGATAGGGATGGCTGGTGTAGGTAGGGTCGGCAGCGATCCAGCGCTCGCGCGCCTGGCGCATGGCCGCATCGCGCCGCGCAGCCTGCTCGGCCTCGAAGCGCGCCTGGCGGGTCTTGAGCTCGGCCACGCGGTCCGCCGACATGACCGGGAAGGTTCCGCCGGTGAGCTGCGCAGCCGCCGCGCGGATATCGAGGCCGGCCTGGTGCTGCAGGAAATCGAAGATGTCGCCGTGTGCCCCGCAGCCGTAGCAGTGGTACCGCTGGTCCTGCGGGTAGACCGTGAATGACGGCGTGCGCTCCTCATGGAACGGGCAAAGGCCAACGAGCTGGTGGCCGCGGCGCTTCAGGGCAACATGCTGGCCGACCGTCTCGGTCAGCGGATACTGGTCCTTGATGGCCTCGATATCGATGCCGCCTGTTTCGATGCGACGCGCCATCGCGGCCATTCTCACTTTCCGGGATGTGGATAAGGCGTGGGATAATTCGGGTGCGAGCGGTGGATACCGGGCCGCAGCAGCAGCCCGGCTTTCACGCGATCAGAACAGCGGTGCCCCAGCCGGTGCCGGGGCCGATGCCGCAGGCGGTGCCACCGGCGGCGGCATGTGGGCAGCAGGTGCAGCAGCAACGGGCGCGGGAGCTGGAGCCTGCGTCACCGGAGGTACCGCCTGCTGACCGCCGTCACCAAGAGCGGCGGGCCGATCCGTCCAGCCGATAATCTCGAACTGCGGCTGGTAGTTGGTGCCGTGCTTGTTGCTGACCGGGGTGACGCCAACGCAGCGGACGACCGGAAGCTGGCCGGTTGCCATCTCGGGCGCCGCCATCCAGGCATCGTAAAGCGCGTTCATGGACTTGATGACGATGCTGGCGGTCGAAGTGAATTCTCGCAGGCCGAGCAGGTTCTTCTCGGAATAGAGGTCGAGCTGGAAACCCCGCTTGAAGTCCTGGCCGGGGTTGGGCGCGGACTCCGAGAAGGACGGGTCTATGACCTTTTCCGGCGCCACGTTGGTGTTGAACTTGAACCAACCGGTCTTCAGGCTGGTCATGTCGAACACCGCGGTCATGTCGGTGACCTCGAACAGCTGCTCGTCCTTGCCGTCCTTCTTGGTGTACCAGCGGCCGGCCTTGGCATTGAAGCCGACGTAGACCTTGAACTCCCCGTCAGGGGCGACGTTCATGAAACCCATTGTCCTGTTTCCTTGTTGCTTGGGGGTGCCGCATGTCAGGCCTACGGCGCGGCCTTGAAGGTGTGACGCCAGATCTCATCGGCCGCCCGGCGGGCAGCAGGGTCGTTCCAGTAAAAACTGTCCAGGTCCGGCGAGAGTGACCGGGTGAGCATCGCGCCGTCGTCTGACAGCGACAGGAAGCGCTCGATCGACTGGGCAATGCTGACGACCCGATCGAGATGCGTCCGCGGATCCTCGAGCCGGTAGACGCCCATCTTCTGGGGGGTGACATAGGCGAAGCGGATCTCGGCATTGCCGTGGGCGGCATGGTAGATCGCACCCTGCCGGGCATGGGGATCGGAAATCTTCGAGGACAGCCGTGCCTGGGTCTTCAGGTCCACGATGATGCCGTGCTCGGGAAACCAGAAGTCGAGCCAGCCGATGAATGGCACCGGCACGCCTGGCAGCTCAACCTCGATCCGGTGCTGGCGGGTCTCGCCGGCTGCCTCGGGCACGCCGTATTGGCGTAGTTCGGCCAGGGCGATCGCAACAGCCGGCGCGATGTTGGCACGCTCCTTCTCGACCGCGGGATCGGCCGAGAGCGCGGTCAGCTGGTTGAACCGGACAATGGCCGCGTCCTGGCAGGCCTCAACCGGAGCTGAAGGATCGAACAGCCCCATCTCGACGCCGGCTTCGATCGCGGTACCGCGGTGGGCGGCTGGTCCAACCATGGACTTGCGGCCCATCAGCTTCTGCATCGCCCACATAGCGGGCTGCGCCACGAACAGGTTGATCGATGAGGCCGAGAGATGGTCGATACCATGACGGTCGAATGCGCTGGTCACTGGCCGCCCTTCCGCCGGCGCGGACGCGGCTGGTAGGTGACCATGAAATTGCGGATCCGCGCCTCGGTGTCTGGCCAGAGGCGGCGCCCCGCCTTGATCTGGCGAAGCAGCTTCCAGTCATTGACCGACAGGCGGCCAAAGGCGCTCTCGCTGAGCTTGTGGATCCGGAGGAATGCGTCGATTTCAGAGAGGATCGGGTGCGGTATCATGCCTCCGATTATTACGGGACATATCCTGCATTTCAATCTGCATCCTGTGGATGCAATGCATATTGCGGGAAATGTCCCGCAATGCTAATCCCGGCCCATGACAGAGAAACCGCTTTTCGATGTCGCGCACCTGCGCCGCGTCCTGGAAGAAGCCACGGGCCCGGGATCGAAGTGGAACGCGCGCTCGCTCTCGCTGGCAGCCTCGGCGGGAAAGAGCCCGCACCTCGTGCGCGATATCGTCCGCGGCAAGAGCTCCAATCCCCAGCTCGAGACAATCCTTGGCCTGGCGAAAGCCCTCGGTATGGACATCGCCCAGCTGATCCCTTCGACCGCAACACTGATGCCGCGCGTCGGCATGACCGGGGGCGTCGAGCGCCTCGAGGTGGTGGGTGCGGTTGCGGCCGGCGTCTGGCGTGAACAGACCGACTGGGCGGAGGAAGACCGCTATTCCATTGAGGTTGGGCCCAATCCCGTAGCCGGCGGCGAGCGGTTCGCTCTGCGGATGGAGGGTCACTCGATGGACAAGATCATCCCGCCGGGCTCCGACCTTGAATGCCTACGGGTGTCCTACGGCGTGGTCGAGCCCCAGCCGGGCGACATCGTCATTGTCCAGCGTGATCGGCATGACCTGCACGAACTCACCTGCAAGCGCCTCGACCATGACGGGACCAACTTCATCCTGCGCGCGGAATCGACCCGCGCCGAGTTCCAGGAGCCGATCGTGATCGGCCGCCCGGACGAGGATCACTTTGGCGATGACGGCATCAACATCATCGGCATTGTCCTGCGCTCGCACCAGAACCTCTACCAGCGCCGGCGCTGACCTCGCGTGCATTTTGCGGGAAGCAGATACCCCGCGAGCGGTTGACGAGGGATATATCCCACAATAGCTTTCGCTGAACTGATTGCGGGAACGATCCGCATGGGCGGCATCCCGCAATCCCGGTCCTTCATGCGGAAGCCTTTATGCAACCCTCTGTTTCCGGCCCGAATGCGGCCTTGCCCCACCAGATGCCGGCCGATTCCCGGCTCTCCGAGTTGGGGCGCATCCTCGCTGCCGGCGTGCTGCGCATGCGCGGACAGTCCAGTCCTTTATCTGCCGCTGGCGGAGATAGTTCACTTGGCTCACCGGCGCCCAAGAGCGTCAGTCGTCCCCGGGCACGAGCCCGGATACGGAAGGATGATTGATGCGAGACGATGACAATGCACAGGTGCTGGCAAGGCTGGCAGCGCTCAAGGAAATGTCGGTCAGGGAACTGAAGGCCGACTGGGCAAAGCTGTTCGGCACCGAGGCGCCCAACAACAGCCGGCCATTTCTGGAACAGCGCCTGGCCTACCGGATCCAGGAGCTGACCTTCGGCGGCCTCTCGAAGCCGGCACGCCAGCTGCTCGATGCCCTGGCCGACGAGGTCGAGGGCAAGAAGGTCCGGAAATCTGTGATCAGCGATCCGCGCAACCCGGTGATCGGCACGCGCCTCGTCCGCGAATGGAACGGGGTCGAGCACGTCATCACCGTGCTGCGCGACGGGTTCGACTGGCAGGGCCGGCGCTACAAGACCCTGTCGGCCATTGCTCGCAAGATCACCGGTACGCAGTGGAACGGCTACCGCTTCTTCGGCCTGCGGCCGACCCGGGGGACCGCAGCATGAGGGACGGCACTGCACCGGTGCGCCGCCTGCGCTGCGCCATCTACACCCGCAAGAGCTCCGAAGAGGGGCTCGATATGGAGTTCAACAGCCTCGACGCCCAGCGCGAGTCCTGCGAAGCCTATATCGCCAGCCAGCGCGCCGAGGGCTGGGTCTGCATGCGCGAGCGCTACGACGACGGCGGGTATTCCGGCGGGTCGCTCGAACGCCCCGGCCTAAAGGCCCTGCTGGAGGATGTGGAGGCCGGGCTGGTCGACGTCATCGTCGTCTACAAGATCGACCGGCTGTCGCGCTCGCTGATGGACTTTGCCAAGCTGGTTGAGGCCTTCGACCGCAACGATGTGACCTTCGTGTCCGTGACGCAGGCGTTCAACACAACGACCTCGATGGGCCGGCTGACGCTAAACATCCTGCTGTCGTTCGCCCAGTTCGAGCGCGAGGTCACCGGCGAACGGATCCGCGACAAGTTCGCCGCCAGCCGCGCCAAGGGCATGTGGATGGGCGGCTTCGTGCCGTGGGGTTACGATGTCGTCGACCGCAAGCTGGTCATCAACGAGGCCGAAGCCGAGCAGGTCCGCAATGTGTTCGAGCGGTTTGTTCGGCTGGGATCGGCGACCCTGCTGACCCGCGAACTGGTCGCCAAGGGCGTCCTGACCAAGCGCGGCAAGCCGATCGACAAGGGATTCCTCTACAAGCTCCTGCGCAACCGGCTCTACCTCGGCGAGGCCGTCCACAAGGGCACCAGCTATCCCGGCGAGCATCAGGCCATCATCGACCAGCGGCTCTGGGATGCGGTGCACGCGATCCTGAAGGAAAGCCCGCGCCAGCGGGCGGCGAACACCCGGGCGCAAGTGCCGGCCTTGCTCAAAGGCCTGATCTTCACCGACCGGGGCATCGCCATGACGCCCACGTTCACCCGCAAGGGGCAGAGGCTCTACCGGTACTACACGTCGATGGACGCGATCCGGAACCGGGCTTGCGAAGGTCGCGAGGCATTTGTCCGCCTGAATGCGGGGGTGGTCGAGGGCGCGGTCATCCAGCAGATCCGCAAACTGGTGCGCACGCCGGAAATCGCCGCGAAGGTCGCGGTGGTCCTGCAGGACTGCGATTCCGTGTCGAACGATAATGACGTGGTCACCGCGCTGTCGGACTTCGACAGCCTCTGGGCCTCGCTTTTTCCGGCCGAGCAGGCCCGCATTGCCCGCCTGCTGATCGACCGGGTCATTGTCAGCCAGCAGGGGCTGACCGTTGACATGCGCACCGACGGGCTGAGTTCGGTGGTGCGCGAAATGCTTGCCCCGCGCCCGAAGGAGAAGGCTGCATGAGCAGCGCGCCTGCGACGCTGACGGTGTTCATTCCGCTCACCATCCGCAAACGCAATGGCCGGCCTAAGATCATGCCGCCGGCCGACCTTGCCCCGGAGTACGATGACAAGGGCGTGGATCCGCACATCCTGCGCTCAATCGCCAAGGCATGGAGTTGGCGGCGCAAGCTGGACAGCGGCCAGGTGGCGACCATTCAGGATATCGCGACCGCCGAGGACGTGACACCCGTTTACGTCGGTCGAGTGTTGAAGCTGGCCTATCTGGCACCCGCTGTGCTGGAGCGGCTGCTCATCGAGCGCAGGTCACCGGCCGTGTCGGTGAAGGATTTGGGGTTGGCTGTCGATTTGCCTTGGCTCGAGCAGGAGAAAGCGGTGTTTGGGTGACGACTGATTGCCGCCAGCCGCCGATTTCGACGACGGCCCAATCGATTATTAGTCTGCATCCGCGGGGTCCGGCGCTTTGAGATCAAAGATCGGCCTATCCAACCACTCCAACGATTGACGTACACGCACACACAGCTTGCCGGTCATCCCCTCACTGAGTTCAAATGTTAGTTCCGCGAAGCGACCGGATGGATCCGTTTGAGCGTAGCACATCGAGCGGAGAGAATTAGCAGAGAACAACAGTGCTTCGCCTGGTCGGAAATCTGCCCCAAACACGTCAACCCCTTCGACCGTTGCTATGTAGGATGCCCCCTGTTCATCCACGGGCCGTTTTTGAATGTCGAGCCTAGGTCGTTCCGCCGCCGGAGCGTAAAGGAAGCGACGCAGGGCGCGACCCTCTGCGTTGCGGGAAACCACCAGAACGGGCTCGGGGCCCACCTGAGGAATCAACAACTCTATGTCGCGCCAGAAGGCTTCGTCTTCCGGCCGAGCCGAGACATTCGCTTCTGTGCGGTGTCGAAGACAGAATTCGTTCCAAGCGTAACGGCCTGCCCATTCGCGCGCACCCGAAACAAGCACTTCTTTCAAGTTCCAGCTTGCAGCCTCCATTGGTGGCTCCGTGAGCTGTGCCTTCCCGATCCCTTGGAAAACCATGTCGCGCCACTCGGCGGCCTCGTCGTCGGTTGCCTTTCCAACAGCCACATTCCGGAAGAACGGCACTTCAGCCGGTGCCGTGAGCAGCGCTTCTTCGATCGCTGCTCGAAAACCCTCAAGTTTCTTTTGATCGGGCGAACGAGATTGCAGCCGGTGTAGGCGTTCGCTCTCAATTGTTGTCGAGGCTGCGGTCAATATCTCGCGAAACCGGGTCTTGGCCCGGTCAACGTCGAGGTCGGGCGTCAGAACAGGAGCAACCTTGTCAATTGAGGGCGTTGGTTCCTCCAATGTCGTCCGAAATCGCTCGAGTTGATGCAGAATTGCACGTAGTGCCGCGTCTCCACCGGGCAGCACCTCCTCTTCTCGCGCAAGCGCGGCAATACGGTCCAGTACTCCGTCGTCGCCGTCCTCAGGTACAAAAGCCAAAAGTGTCGCCAGATCGGACTGCAACAAACTGTCTCGCCCATGAAGTGTCGAGGGAGTAAATACCCGTCCGGGAACAACTCGGCGCTCGGTCATGTTATCGAGAATTGCCACAAGGTGGTCGACATTGGCGGAATATGATCCGTCGCGCTGGCATGCATCTGATATTTCGAGGCGGAGCAGGTCGAGGAACAGCGACCTGAAGCCTATTGCGCGCTCATCGATGTAGCGATGATCCTGATCGCTGGTTTCACGGCGCTGCAACGATCGTGCGGTGCGCGCTCCTATATCGGATGACTGCTTCTCGTGCATGGTCCAGAACAATAGCAGCGCCGCAGTCACCAGTATGACATCGTCCTGCGCTCCGCGGATCACACTGGCGAATAGCTCGTCCGGCCCCGGAGGGGGCATATAATCATAGCCTAAGGGTTCTGCGGTTGCGCTCGCGGCAGCCCAACCGAGGTCCAAAATATCCGGAAAGAGCAATCGTCTATGCCGGAGCTCTGCCCTCACGTTCAGGCTATGGGAAAATGAGTCTCGCCAACGCACCAGCGCCTCGCGAAACAGCGCAGCACCTACTTCATCCTCATTCCATACAGCGGTGGCGAGGCAATAGGCCGTGTTCGTCAGATGTTGCCAAAGGAACGGCCAGCTCGCCTGGAATGCAGCCCAACGCTGGACATCGTCCTGATCGCCCCGCTCGCGCCACCCGTAAATGGAAGGCACGTGATGAAGTAAACTTTCCCACGCGCCAACGATCTCGGGCATCAAGTTCTCATAAGCCTTCGCATCAGAGCCGGCGAGCACGAGGCGGGGGGCAGCAGCCTGCCCCTCTCGCGTCTCAACCGTCGTGCGTTTCGTCAGCCAAGCCTGAAGCCGACTCACGAGTATAGGGCCGAGATCGAGAATTGAACGCACTACATTGGGAGAAAGGTCTGGATCGCCCGGTCTTGGCAGCAACCGTCCGGGCGTATACGCGAGAGAACGTATGAAGTGGTTGTCATCGACTAACTTATCAGCAGCTCGCTCGAACAATCGTCTATATTGACGTATCCATTCTTTATGCGGTGCTTGCCAAGCGTTGCCAGCGATCTCGGCAAAGTTGAAAGGCGCACCGTCCGGATCGCGCGATGCGCCAACGGCTATAAGAAACCGATGATACTGTGTCATTTCACGGAATGCCCCGTCGAAAGCGACGGGAGCGAGACGCTCAATTTGGGCAACCACTTTGTCGCCCAGCTCCTCAAGTATCTCTTCCGGCCTCGTCAGTTCATCTCTCATCGTCGATGCTCCTGAAACGGAAGGCGCACCGCAGTACGAACTTCTCTACCATGTTTAGCGGCACACCACCGCGACGTCGGCACCAAGCAACGTCACCCTGAAGTGGTCGGTCAAGACTGGGGGTGAACCAGATCAGCGCCCCCTGAGACCCCGGCCTTCGCCTAGTATCAGCTGTCTCTTGTTTGGAAGTCCGCTCACATCGCGCAGACCACTTCCGAAGAGCCCAGCGCACCCAGATGACCTTTACGTCATGCAGTACCATGGTGCGTTTGAATGCAGTTTGTATCTCAACAGTACGGGGATCACCAAAATCAAAGCCAAATGCAGCTTTAGGCTTTCGGTCATCACTGTCGTTGTCCCGGAGAAGGTCCTTAGCTGCATTCGCGTAGAGTTGTTCACGCAGCCGCTGCGTTAGATCTCGCGGTAGGATTACATTGGCTGTGTAACGTTCGCGGAGCGTCTCTCGAGCGGACTGCTGCACAAACCGGAACGTGGTGGCGATGAAATAGGCAACTGCTGCGAGGTTCGCCAGCAGCCAGGCGAGGTGAAGACTGAGTAGTCCGAGCTTGAATATCTGCAAATCGGTCCCAAGGCCCATTTTATGCAAAATAAAGTGAAGTGGCCAAAGAAGCTGGGCGCTCAGAACTGCAGTTAGTGCCACGCAACTTGCGACAAGCTCGAATGAAAATGACTCATGATAATATACCTGAACGTCTGTAGATGATCCATCCCGCTGAGCAATTAATGTTACCAATGCCAGTGATAAAGAAATTACTCCGAGCAGGCCAACCTGCGCTCCGAGTAGATAGCTCGAAACGTTTAGTATTACGGCCTTTATGTCAGTAGCGGGCGGCTGGCTCGACGCAGTCCAGCTAGGCAGCCAATGCGGCACAAGCCATGCAATTAGCGCTTCGACAGCCAGGAAGCCCGCGTTCACCAAAAGATAGGCAACGATGAAGCGCCCGAAGGTGCCAGAGCCCAAAAAGCACCGCAACATGCGGTGAGCAACACCATAGCGGACGCGACGCGCTATAGGGTTTCCGCGGATCTGCTCGCGAACCTCGCGCCTAGCCCAACGGTTGAGGCTCCCAGTCCATCCGCCACGACGCCAATCGATCACTCGCAGCCATCCGCTAGGTTACGGAGCGCGGTGAGACTCCGCTCGAGCCATACCAAGGTAGAAATGACTAGGTACTCCCTTTCCCCTGCGCCAGATCGCAGCTGCTAGCTGATTCTTTTCCTGCGCGAAAACGCATCAAGCGGCGACCGAGGCGGATAAGTCTATGGCCATGAAATGTATCATTCTAGAAAATTCAACTGAACTCTTCATGGGACAATCGGGCTCGTCAGAGCACTTCCAGAACCCAGTCTATGCTCAAGCAGAAAAACCAGCCCTTGAGCTTGGGCAGCAGGCGATCACAAGTCGCCATACTCCTGGCATTCTGTTTGGGTCAGATTTCCCCATACCACGAGTTCTCTCAAGGCATTCGCTCAGCCGAAATGAGCTTGGATCAACGAGTATTCATTTAGGTGAAAATGTGAGAATTGCGTGACTTTCCCGCCCATACCACGTGATCATGAGGTTTGGGTAAAGAGAGACAAAAGCCGGTCAGAGACCGATTCTGGCCTCCGTCGCAGTCTCCAAGGTTCGGTCGCCACCGGCAAAACGGCGCGGAAGCTGGGGATTTTCTGGCCCTAGAAGGCCCATCTCATTGGTTCGCGATGAGATGATGGCGGAGCGGGAGGGATTCGAACCCTCGATACGCTTTTGACGTATACTCACTTTCCAGGCGAGCGCCTTCGACCACTCGGCCACCGCTCCGCATGCACTGGAATGCGCGGCACTAGCGGCAAGGCAGGGGTTTCGCAAGGGCGGGGCCGTGCCTATCTTGAAGGGCATGATGCGCACCTTTGGCCTTGCTCCCGATGCCGCCGAGATCGAGGCGCTGGCCCGCGCCGCATTGGCGCGGTTGCCGGATGTGTTTGCGGCGCACCTCGATGGGGTGCGGCTGGTGGTGGAAGACTTTGCCGATGTGGAAACGCTGGCCATGCTGGAGATCGAGGACCCGTTCGAGCTCACCGGGATCTACGAAGGCGTGCCGGTGGGCGAAAAGCACATGGCCCCCAGCGGGACCATGCCCGACCGGATCCGCCTGTTCCGCTCGCCCATCCTCGATGAATGGATCGCGCGCGGGGACGATACACTGGAGCATCTGGTCGCCCATGTGGTGATTCACGAGGTCGGGCATCACTTCGGCCTGTCGGACGCCGACATCGAAGCGCTTGAGAACCAGTCGGATTGACCCACCCCCAACCCCTCCCGCATGCGGGAGGGGAGCAAGACTTGGCCCGCGTCAGCGGGGCTAGTCGCAGCGGGGTGGGCGTGGCAGACTGAGCCAATGAAGACTTTGATTCCGTTGACCGCGCTGGCGGCCTTGTCGCTGATTCCAAACAGTTCTCCGGCGCTTGCGCAGGCCTCGGCGGCGCAGGCCGCTGGGCGAACCAAACCTTCACCGCTCGCCCCGTCCGAGATCGTGGCCGCTGCGCCAAAGGCTGACTGGACGGCGATTCCGGCATCAGACCTGCTGGTGATGGACCTTGCCCCCGACGCCAAGGGGCGCCCGCGCCGCGTAGTAATCCAGCTGCTGCCGCCGCCGTTCAGCCAAGGCTGGATCGGCAATATTCGCAAGCTGGCGGGCGCACACTGGTGGGATGGGCTGAGCATCAACCGCGTGCAGGACAATTACGTCGTGCAGTGGGGCGACGGGAATGCGGAGGACAAGGCCAAGGCCAAGCCGCTGCCGGAGGGTTTAGCGGTGATGCCGGAGAGTGAGTATACGACCGATGACCTTACGGTTGTGGTGCCCTTTGGCAAAGAACCGATCTTCGAGGGTCGCAAGCATGCGCTGAGAAATTTTGGCAATAATAGAGATGCTTACGCTGCCACAGTGGGTTTCTTAGACGGCTGGCCGATTGCATACGGAGGAGGGGGACGATTGGTCGGGTCCACGTTTGAAACCAACGCTTGGCCCATCCACTGCTACGGCATGGTCGGCGTCGGGCGCGATTTGCCGCCCAATACCGGCACCGGGGCCGAGCTTTACGTCGTGATTGGCCATGCCCCGCGCCATCTCGATCGCAATATCGCGCTGGTCGGGCGCGTGATCGAGGGGATCGAGCACCTTTCCAGCTTGCCGCGCGGGACGTTGCCGCTGGGCTTCTACGCGTCGCCTGAAGAGCGCACCGGCATCCAGTCGATCCGGCTGGGGAGCGAGGTGGCGGACCTGCCGCTCTACGAATACCTCTCCACCGAAAGCGAGAGCTTTGCCAAATACGCCGACGCCCGGGCCAACCGGCGCGATGACTTCTTCATCCGGCCCGCCGGGGGCGCGGACATCTGCAATATCCCGGTGCCGGTGCGCCGCGCGCAGTGACCGAACACCTGATCCACACCGGCACCCTGTGGCGCTGGACCGGCGGCAATGGCGGGGCGTGGCACTTCATGAGCATCGACGGCGCGGCGGGCGAGGCATTGTCCGGCACGGCGCTGATGCGGCGGCTGGAAAAGACCATCGGCGGGTTCGGCTCGATCAAGGTGCGCGCGCGGATCGGCGAGAGCAGCTTTGCGACTTCGGTGTTCCCCTCGAAAAGCGAGGGGTGGATCCTGCCGGTCAAGGCTAGTGTGCGCCGCGCCGAAGACCTGGCCGAAGGCGACAGCGTGACGGTCGCCCTCGAATTCTAGGCTTGGATCAGTTCGATCCGGTTGCCGAAGGGATCATCGACATAACCGCGCGCGGTGCCAGGCAGGGCATCGTCGGGTGTCACCGGATGGCCCGCCGCGCCAAGCAAGACGCCAAGCGCCGCCAGATCATCGACCAACAGCGCTGGGTGGGCCTTGCGGGCAGGACGAAAGTCCGCCTCGATGCCAAGGTGCAGTTTGACTGCCGCGCTTTCGAACCAGCACCCGCCTCGCGCGGCCAGCACCGGGGGCTTGGCCACTTCGGGCAGGCCAAGCAGACCGGTGTAGAAGGCCCGCGCCGCATCTTCCCCGCCCGCCGGCATGGCCAGCTGGACGTGATCGAGCGCAACGAGGCCAGGCATCAGATCCGCTCGGCCTCGGCCACGGCGTCGCTGGCGCGCAGGGACGAGACGATGCGGGTGAGGTGGGCGAGGTCCGACACTTCGAGATCGATCTCGTAAGTGCCGAACAGTTCGTCGCGGCCGGTGTTGGCCAGTTGGACGATATTCGCGCGATTGCCCGCGAAGATGCCGGTCGCCTCGGCCAGAGTGCCGGGGCGGTTGTAGAGCACCATGCGCAGGCGGCCGATGGCGCCGGTGGTTCGTTCGCCCCACGACAGGTCGAGCCAGTCGGCATCGACGCCGCTGGCCAGCGTCATGCAGCCGATCGAGTGCACTTCCACGCCCTTGTCCGGCACGCGGATGCCGACGATGCGGTCGCCCGGCACCGGGTGGCAGCAATCGGCGAGGTGGAAGGCGATTCCCGGCGTAAGGCCCCGGATCGAGATCGCGCGCTCCTGCTTGGGCCAGTGATCCGGTTCGGCAAGGCCGGCGGTGCTGCCGGGCACCAGGGCCTCCATCACTTGCCGGTCGTCGATCTTGGCGGTGCCGATTGCCACCATCAGGTCCTGTTCGCTGCCCAGTTCGAGCCGGCGGCAGGCTTCCTTGATCGCCTTCTTGCCGATCTTGGAAGGTAGGCGTTCGGCAATTTCCTCGAACAGCTTGCGTCCGATCGCGGCCACTTCGGCGCGCTCCTTGGCGCGGACCGCGCGGCGGATCGCGGCGCGGGCCTTGCCGGTAACGACGAAGCCCAGCCACGAAAGCTGGGGCGAGGCCTTGCGGCTCTTGATGATCTCGACCACGTCGCCGTTGTTCAGCGGAGTGCGCAGTGGCATGTGCCGCCCGTTGATCTTCGCGCCGACCGCGAAGTTGCCAAGATCGGAGTGGACCGAATAGGCGAAGTCGACCGGGGTCGAACCCTTGGGCAGCTGGTGCAGCGCGCCCTTGGGCGTGAAGGCGAAGATCCGGTCCTGATAGATTGCCAGCTTGGTATGTTCGAGCAGTTCTTCGGCATCGTGGCTGGCATCGACGATCTCGATCAGGTCGCGCAGCCAGCCGACCTGCCCGTCGGGCCGCTCGCCATGCTTGTAGGCCCAGTGCGCGGCAAGGCCGAATTCGTTGGTGCGGTGCATATCCTGGGTGCGGATCTGCACCTCCATGCGCATCGAATTCTCGAAGATCAGCGAGGTGTGCAAACTGCGGTAGCCGTTCGACTTCGGAGTCGAGAGATAGTCCTTGAAGCGCCCCGGGATCATCTGCCAGGTCGTGTGCAGCACCCCCAGCGCCTTGTAGCAGTCCTCGACACTGTCGGTCAGCACGCGAAAGGCCATTATGTCGGTGATCTGTTCGAAGGTGACGTGACGTTCGGCCATCTTCTTCCAGATCGAATAGGGGTGCTTCTCGCGCCCCGAAACCTCGACCCGCAGCCCCGCTTCGGCCAGCGCCTGCTTGATCGAGAGGGCGATCGCATCGACCTGCCCGCCCTCGCTCGAACGGATCTGCGCCAGCCGCCCGGTGATCGTGGCATAGCCTTCGGGCTCAAGCTGCTCGAAGGCGAGCATCTGCATCTCGCGCATGTATTCGTACATGCCCACGCGCTCTGCCAGCGGGGCGTAGATATCCATCGTCTCGCGCGAAATGCGGCGGCGCTTGTCCTCGCTCTTGATGAAGTGCAGCGTGCGCATGTTGTGCAGCCGGTCGGCCAGCTTGACGAGGAGGACGCGCAGATCCTCGCTCATCGCCAAGAGGAACTTGCGCAGGTTTTCCGCCGCGCGTTCCTTTTCGGTCATCGCCTCGATCTTGGAAAGCTTGGTCACCCCTTCGACCAGCCGCGCGACATCGCGGCCGAACAGGCGCTCGATCTCTTCGGTGGTGGCCAGCGTATCCTCCACGGTATCGTGGAGCAGCGCGGTGATGATGGTTTCCTGATCGAGCTTGAGCTCGGTCATCAGGCCCGCAACTTCGACCGGGTGGCTGAAGTAGGGATCGCCCGATGCGCGCGTCTGGGTGCCGTGCTTCTGCACGGTATAGACATAGGCGCGGTTGAGCATCGCCTCGTCCGCTTCGGGATCATACGCGAGAACGCGTTCGACAAGTTCGTACTGGCGCAGCATCTCCCGCCTAAATGGGCGCAAGCGCGGGGCTAGGGCAAGGGGCAAGGTCAGGGGCGGACGCGCTTTTTTGCATCCACCCCCGACCTATGGCCAGACTTTGCCGCCGTTCTACTTGCGAATGATGCGTGCCTTGGCGAGCTGATCGTGTCCCTGCTTGACGTAGCTGCCGTCCGCGCCGGTCGGCGTGATGATCGAGGCAACGGCATATTTGGGGCCAAGCTTGATCACCACGACCCGCAGTTCGAGCTCAAGCCCGTCGTCGCGCGTGAAGGAGCCGATGTAGATATCGGCGCGCTGGCCATCGACCATGCCTGTCTCGGTGCGGTCATAGGGCGGCGAGCCGAGCACCTGGAACAGGGCCTGAGCCAGATCGACCGAAGTGAACGGGTTCTTCGGGTCGTTGTCGACGACCGAAAAGGTCATCGCCACCTGCTTGTCGCCGTTGATCAGCAGCAGGTTATCGGAATCGTCGTAATTGGCGCTCCAGCCGGGCAGCAGTTCGACATTGAAGGCGGGCACACCCACCTTGGGGTTGCGGAAGGTTTCGGCCTGGGCGGGGGCTACGGCCGAAGCCAGGGCCACCGGGAAGAGCAGCAGGCGGGAGTCGAAGGTCATGTCGGGTCCTCTCTGAAACGGACTGTTTCGCAGCGGTGCGGGTCTTGGTGATCTGAGCCTGCGTAACTCCCGATCAATGCAGGTAAAAGTATGAATCCGACATAAATTACGACTGTATCACGCTGGCGCACCCCGTTTCACGGTCGGTTCATCGCGATTCTGCTGCACTTGGGGAAATACCGATTGCCTCGCGGTCCCGCCAATGGAAAGCAAGAGGCTGGCAAACAGGGAGTGAACGGGTTTGAGTACTGCGACGATTGCCGCCCTGTTGCTGTTAGCCGGTTCCGATCAGACACTTGCCGCAACCTCCCAGAGCCAGCCGGCGGCGCAGACGGTTGAGGCTCCCGCAGCCGCCGCAGCTGTGCCGGCCGAACCCGCTCCGGCGCCGGTTGCCCCCGCTGCGCCGGTTGTCACTGTCCCTGCCGAAGCTGCTGCAACCCCGCCGGTTGCGCCCCAGAATGACAGCGATCTGTCACCGGACGAGACGGCGATTGTCGTCACCGCGCGCCAGAAAGTGCCCGAAGACCCCGCCCAGCAGCTCAATCTGGCCAGCTACGAAGTGGTCGATGCGGCGGATCGGGCGATCGTCGGCCCGGTGGCGATGGGTTACAAGAAGGGCCTGCCCGAGCCGGTTCGAGACGGGCTGCACAATTTCCTGTCCAACCTGACCGAGCCGGTCAACTTCGTGAACTTCCTGCTCCAGGGCAAACCCGGCAAGGCGTTCGAGACGCTCGGGCGCTTTGCGATCAACACCACGGTTGGCGGCGCCGGGTTGTTCGACGTGGCCAAGGAAAAGCCCTTCAAGCTGCCCTATCGCCGCAACGGCTTTGCCAACACGCTGGGCTATTACGGGATCGGCCCTGGCCCATACATGTTCCTGCCGCTGATCGGACCGACGACGGTGCGCGATCTGGTGGGCTGGACGCTCGACAAGGCGTTCCTGCCTTCGATTGCCGGCGCGCCGTTCAGCAAGCCCGCCTATGCCATCGGCTCAGGCACGATCAAGTCGCTCGACGACCGGGTCGAATTCGACGGCAAGATCGAGGAATTCCGCGACACCGGCGATGCCTATACCGCCGAGCGTGTCTATTACTTGCAGCAGCGCCACGATGAGATCGAGGCCCTGCATGGACGCGGACCGCTGGCCGACAAGCCCAAGGCAAAGAAGGCGAAAGCGCCGCCGGCCGAGCCGGTCCAGACGCAGCCGCTACCGGCTACGAACTAGGGCGTCAGCTCCACGCCGCTTCGGGCGGCAGGCTCATCAGGATCGCATCGACATTGCCGCCGGTCTTGAGACCGAACAGCGTGCCGCGATCATAGACCAGGTTGAATTCGGCATAGCGTCCGCGCCATTCGAGCTGGCGCTGCTTGTCCTCTGGCGTGAAGTCGAGCCCCATGCGGCGGCGCACCAGCACCGGGAACACGGCCAGGAACGCCTCGCCGACGTCGCGGGTGAAGGCGAAGTTGGCTTCCCAGGCCGCGATGTCCGGGCAATCAAGGTGATCGTAGAAGATCCCGCCCACGCCGCGCGCCACGTTCCGGTGCGGGATGAAGAAGTATTCGTCGGCCCACGCTTTGAAGCGCGGATAATACGCCGGATCGTGGCGATCGCAGGCGTGCTTGAAGGCCGCGTGGAATTCCTCGGTATCCTCGGCATAGGGGATCGGCGGGTTAAGATCGCCGCCGCCGCCGAACCACGCCTTGGCGGTGGTGAGGAAGCGGGTGTTCATGTGCACGGCGGGCACGTGCGGGTTCGCCATGTGCGCGACCAGGCTGATCCCGGTGGCGGTAAAGCCGGGGTTCGACGCATCGGCGCCGTGGATCGTGCCGGCGAAATCGGGTGCGAACTTGCCGTGGACGGTCGAGACGTTGACGCCGACCTTTTCGAACACCCTGCCCTTCATGACCCCGCGCGTGCCGCCGCCGGGGTTGGCATTGCCTGCTTCCTCGCGCGCCCAAGAGGTGTATTCGAAGCGCGCCGGACTGCCGGCCTCGGCCTCGATCTTTTCGAACTCGGCGCAGATCCGGTCGCGCAGCGATTCGAACCAGAGCTTGGCGCGGGCGGTATAGGGGGTCCAGTCGGTCATGCGACGCCCTTGCCAAGCGAATCCGCTTCCGGCAAGGAAAAGCAATGGTTCCCTTTTCGTTCGCAGGACAAGAGTGGTGTATCGCTGCGGGCCGCGCGCTTTACTGGCCGGCCGAACGGGCGCTGCTGGTGGCCGACCTGCATCTTGAAAAGGCCAGCTTCTTTGCGCGTTTCGGGCAGATGCTGCCGCCCTATGACAGCCGCGAAACGCTGCAGCGGGTGGCAAACGCGATCCGCGCAACCGGCGCGCGCCGGGTGTTTTGCCTGGGCGACAATTTTCATGATGCCGATGGGGCCGAGCGACTGGAACCGCACGCCGCCGGGATGCTCGATGCACTGACCCGCATTGTCGACTGGGTCTGGGTGGCCGGAAACCACGATCAAGGGAGCGCGCCGTCGGGCACGGTGGTCGAGGAACTGGAGGTTGCCGGGCTGGTGCTGCGGCACGAGGCCCGACCGGGCGAGGCGCGGGCAGAGCTTTCGGGCCACTTCCATCCGCGTCTTCAGGTCACCGCGCGCGGGCGGCGGATCGTGCGGCCCTGCGCGGTGGTGAGCGAGCGCAAGCTGATCCTGCCGGCGTTTGGCGCGCTGACCGGGGGCATGGACGCCGCCGACCCGGCGATCATCGCGGCAATGCAGCCTGCCACTGCCGTCGATGCCGTGCTCGCGGCGCAGGGGCGGCTGGTGCAGTACCCGCTGTGGCGCGCTGCTGCATAGGCCCTTCCCCAAAGCCGCGATTCGCTTTAAGGACGCGCGCGATACCGTAAACTTCGAGGAGTCCCGACTATAGCACCCCCACCCCGGCGCATGATGACGCCCCCCGTCAAGAGCGGGCCGCGCTTCAACAACTATATCACCGTCGACAAGGTCCGCGTGATCGACGAGAACGGTGAGAATATCGGCGTCATGTATACCCGCGAAGCGATCGAGCAGGCTGCCGAAGTCGGCTTGGATCTCGTCGAAGTTTCGCCGAACGCCGATCCGCCGGTGTGCAAGTTCCTCGATGTCGGCAAGTTCCGCTACGAAGCGCAGAAGAAGGCCAACCTCGCCCGCAAGTCGCAGAAGACGCAGGAGATCAAGGAGATCAAGATGCGTCCGAATATCGACGATCACGACTATGACGTGAAGATGCGCGCGATGCACAAGTTTATCGGCGAAGGCGACAAGGTGAAGGTCACCCTGCGCTTCCGCGGCCGCGAACTTTCGCACCAGCAGCTGGGGATGAACCTCCTCAAGCGTGTGCAGGAAGATATTGCCGAAGTCGCCAAGGTCGAAGCCTATCCGCGCATGGAAGGCCGCCAGATGCTGATGGTGGTTTCGCCCAAGTAATCGTCTGTCAGGGGGCCTGCCAAGCTGATGACTGCCAATCGCATCGGCTTCTGGCTGGGCTTGCTCGGTTTTGCCTTCGCCCTGCTGACTTCTCCTCCCACCGGGATGCCGCACCCGGCCTGGCTCACCGCCGGGCTGGTGTGGTGGATGGCCAGCTGGTGGATGACCGAGGCGCTGCCGCTGTCGGCAACGGCGCTGCTGCCCTTCATCGTCCTGCCGATGATCGGAGTCGCCGACGTCAACGTGACGGCCTCGGCCTATTATTCGCCGGTGATGTTCCTGTTCCTCGGCGGCGCATTCCTGGCGCTGGCGATCGAGCGAACGGGGCTGCACCGGCGCCTTGCACTCGCGATCCTGTCACGCGCGGGGCATTCGAACTGGCAGTTGTTGCTGGCGGTGATGGCCGCCACCGCGCTGATCTCGATGTTCATTTCCAACACCTCGACCGCGCTGATCATGATGCCGATGGCGGTTGCCATGCTCGCCTCTGGCGGCGTGCGCGAGGGTGAGACGGGCGGCGTCGCGGGCGCCCTGCCGATGGGTATTGCCTTCGCTGCGACGCTGGGCGGCTATGGCACGATCGTCGGCACGCCGACCAATGCGATTGCGGTCGCGCTGCTGAACAAGAGCCTGGGCGTTGAGCTGAGCTTCATCGAATGGTCGATGTACGGCATCCCGGTGGTGCTGCTGTCCGTGCCGATCGCGGCACTGATCATTGGCTGGGTCCAGCGCATTTCCGAGGATGGCTTCGACCCGGCCGCGGCGCGCGCAGCGATCCACCTGCCCGCTACCTGGAGCGTTCCGGAACGTCGCCTGGTGCCGATTTTCGGGCTCACTGTCCTCGCCTGGGTTGCGATGCCGTTGCTGAAGCCGCTGTTTCCGGCGGGCGGACTCGACGATGGCACCGTGGCCGCGATTGCGGGGCTGATGCTGTTCATCCTGCCCGATGGCACCGGCCGGCCGCTGCTCAAATGGGAAGAGGCAAACCGCGCGCCCTGGGGCGTCATCCTGATGTTCGGCGGCGGCTTGTCATTGGCGATGGGAATGTCGGAAAGTGGTCTGGCCGACTGGTTCGGGCAGATGTTGCTGCCCTTGCGCGGGGTGCCGCTGCCGATCGTGGCTGTGGTGCTGGTCGCCTTCGTGGTGGTGGTTACCGAATTTGCCAGCAACATCGCGGCGGCCAGCGGGATAATGCCGGTGGTCGGCGCGCTGGTAGTGGCCTTGGGGGCCGATCCGATCCTGCTCGCCCTGCCCGCCGCGCTCGCGGCCAGCTGGGGCTTCATGCTGCCGGCCGGGACCGGGCCGAACGCGCTCGCCTGGTCGACCGGGCACATCTCGATGGCCCGCGTGGTCAAGGCCGGTCTGTTGCTCGATCTGGTCGGCGTGGTGCTGATGATCGCGGTGGTCTGGGGCGTCTCGGCGATCATCCACTGACGAGACCGACGGGCTGAACCCTCAGCCCTTCCACTCGCGCCGTTCTTCGGCGGCGCGCAGCACTTCATAGGCCAGTTGCAGTGCCTGGAACGCCTTGGCCGCTTCCTCGTCGCCGGGGCGCAGGTCTGGATGGACTTCCTTGGCCTTGGCGCGCCAGGCCTTCTTCACATCGTCGAATTCGGCGTCGGGTTCGAGGCCCAGCAAATCCAGCGCACGCAGTTCGTCGCGGCTGCGGCTGCCATCGCCGCTCATCGCCCAGCCATAGTGCGCCGATTCCTGGTAGCCCGAATGGGTCTGACGCTCGGCGCTTTCGCGCAGCGCGGCCTCTTCGGCATCGAGCCCGGCAAAATAGTCCCACCCGGCATTGTATTCGGCGGCGTGGCGCTGGCAGAACATCCAGCGGTCCGGGCTGTTTGGCGATTTGGGCGCCGGGCAGGTGCCCGGTTCGGTGCAGCCGTGCCGATCGCACAGGCGCACCTTCGCCGCTTCACGCGCGCCTTCATAGCCGCGCCAGCGGGGAAAGCCCCAGTCATTGGATCCACGTGAGCGGGTCATGGCTGTGCGATAGGCGCAAGCGCGGGGGTGGTGCAACCCCGCGCGTTCGGCCAGCCTTTATTCAGTTTCAATCGGCTATGCTGCATTGCAAAATAGGTTAACAGGCCCCATACCGTGCGCCAACAGGGGAAACCGGACGATGATGAGCAAGCAATTGGCACTGTCGATCGCCTTGTCGGTCATGGCGATGTGCGGCTACGTGCTGCTCGGTGGCGACTCGCTGAGCGCCTGGGGCGGAATTACCGCGCCCCGGCCGGAACTCTATGCCGTGAGCGGCTCGCTGCCGTCCCTCAGCCAGTTCCTGCCGGTGCTTCAGTAATCCCGGAACACCCGGGATTGCGCCCTCAGTCGATCGTAATCGTGACCGCGCGGCGGTTCTTGGCCCAGCTGGCTTCGTCCGAGCCGAGCGCGACCGGCTTGTCCTTGCCATAGGTCACCGTGGTCAGGCGCGTTGCGTCGATGCCCAGGCTGACCAGATAGTTCTTGGCCGCATTGGCGCGGCGTTCGCCCAGCGCCAGGTTGTATTCGCGGGTGCCGCGCTCGTCGCAGTGCCCTTCGATCGTGGCGCGCTTGCTGGGATACTTCGCCAGCCAGGCGGCCTGGGCCTGCAGCGCGGCCTGATCGACCGCGTCGATGTTCGACTTGTCGGTGTCGAAATAGATCACGTCCTGCCCCATCATCTGGGCAACGAAATCCGCCTGGCTGCCGGGTACCGGGCCCTGCATCGGACCTTCGGTGGTGGTTTCGGTCGAAACCTTGGTGCCCGGATCGGGCGGAAGCTGCTTGGGGGCCTTGGTCGCGCAGGCCGACAGCGCCACGCTGCCGACAAGGATCATGGCGATGGTCTTGACGCTGGGGGTGGTGCGCATGGTCATCTCCTTTGGTTAAGTCAGGGTCCGTCGAATCGGGTCTTGGAGTCAATCGGCAATATTGGGCCGAAAATCAGGGGCGCAGGGGCCCCCAGGCAGGGTCGCTGCCGTCGACCGGCGTATCGAGCTTGCGTTCGTTGCGGCCGGTCAGATCGACCTGCCAGATCGCGGTCTTGCCGCTGGTCCCGCGGGTCGTGCGGAAGAACTGGATGACCCGGCCATTGGGCGCCCAGGTCGGCGCCTCGTCCTGCCAACTGTCGGTCAGGTAACGCATTTCGCCGCCCGAAGGGTTCATCACCGCAATCCGGAAATTGCCGGCGATATGGGTGAAGGCGATCTGGTCGCCACGCGGGCTCCATTCCGGCGTTGCCGCGCGCCCGCCAAAAAAGCTGATCCGGTGCTGGTCGCTGCCATCAGCGTTCATCACATAGACCTGCTGGCTGCCCGAACGGTCGCTTTCGAACACGATCCGGCTGCCATCGGGCGAAAAACTGCCGCCGATGTCGATCCCGGGCGAATCGGTAAGCTTTACTGCCGTCCCGCCGGCGGCCGGCATCTTGTAGATGTCAGTATTGCCGCCGATCGCCATCGAATAGAGGATCCACTTGCCATCGGGCGACCAGCGCGGCGCGAACAGCGGATAGTTCGATTGCAGCAGCAGACGCTGGGTATTGGTTTCCAGGTTGTAGATGTAGATCCGCGGCGCGCCGTTGTAATAGCTCAGGTACAGGATCGACTTGTAGTCCGGCGAATAGCGCGGGGTCATCGCGGTCGACTGGCCGGTGGTCAGGTAACGGTGGTTGGCCCCGTCCGAATCCATGATTGCCAGGCGCTTGATCCGGTGGTCCTTGGGGCCGGTCTCGGCGATGTAGGCGATCTTGCTGTCGAAGAACGGGCTCTCGCCCGAGAGGCGCGAATAGACCATGTCGGCGCACTTGTGCGCGGCGCGGCGCCATTCGGCCGGCGCCACCGTCCAGCCCGCCTTGCCCAGCTGCTGGCCCAGCGCGACATCATAGAGATAGCAGCCCACCGTCACCTGCCCATCGGGCTCGGCGCGGACATAGCCCTGTACCAGCATGTCGGCCTTGCGGCCGGTCCAGGTCGGATAATTCGGAGCCTGGATCTCGCTCAGCGCCGGGCGGGGCAGGCTGCCCGGTCCGGTCGGCTTGAACAGGCCGTTGTTCTTGAGATCGGCGGTGATCACGTTTGCAAGCGCAAAGCCCAGTTGCCCGGTCGATCCGGCGCTGGTCTGGGTCGCGACATCGGCGTTGGTCGCAAAGGCCGGAATGGCGATGCCAAGGTCCTGCCAGTCGCTGTCGTCAGAGACCGTCACGTCGATCCCCGGGCCTTCGGTGGCCGGGGCTGCGGGAACGGCGGCGTCCTGCGCCAGCGCCGTTCCGGCCAGCAGCGCCGTCATCAGCACAGTTGCAACTAGTTTCATTGCGATAGCCTTCTGTCGAAAGTCGAGGTTACGGTCTGCCAGTAGGGATAGAGATCCGGTGGCAGGATAAACGGCTGGGCCAGCTTGACCGCGCGGATCGCCTGTTCGCCGTGGCGCTTCACCTGGGCAGCGTTGGCGGGGGTCTGTCCAGTCTGGCTGATAATCACCGGCTCACCGATCAAGCGGCCGTTCTGGTCGAGCCTGAAACGCACTACGGTGACCAGCTTCTCCACTTCGATACCCTGGGGCGACACCCAGTGCGGCTTCAGTTGGCGGAAGATGGCAGAACGCAGCGCGCTCTGCTGTTGCGGGCCGAACGCCGAGGCCGTGGGGGCCTGGGTCTGGTTCTTGCCCTGCGCACCGGGCGTACCCTTGCCAAAGGCCTGGTCGAAACTGCTCGCCCGGCTCTTGGCGGGTGGCTTCGGGCCCTTCACCGGAGTGGTCTGAGCCTTTGCCGGCTGCTGTTGCGGCTTGGGCAGCGGCTTGACCGGCGGCGCGGGCACCTTGGCTGCGGGCGCCGGTTTCGGAGGGGTGACGGCCTGCTTGGGCGGCGGTGTCTTGATCGGTTCGGGCTTGGCCGGTTCGACCTTGGCGAGCGGTTCGGGTTCCGGCGCGGGTTCGCCCAGTTCCGGCCCCTTGTCGGGTGCCGCCTCGGGCGCGGGATTGGGCGAAGTGGCGGTCAGACCCACCTCGTCGCTCAGCGTCACCGTCATCCGCTCGGGCGGGGGCGGCGGCGCGGCGGGCCGTGCCAGCGCCAGCCACGCGAACAGCGCCACGTGCGCGAACAGCGCCACGCCAAGGCCGATGCGTTCTTCGCTACGGAGGACGGTTGCAGCCATGCTTAAGGGCTAGGGCGCGCTAACTGAACCATTGGTGACCAGCGAGATCGAGTTGAACCCGGCATGGTTCAGCTCGCCCATCACGCCCATCACCCGGCCATAGTCGAGGCTGCGATCGGCGCGCAGGATGACTAGCGGCGGCTTGCCATCGGCACCCTTCGGGATCGCGGCAAGCGCATCGCCCAGCGCGGCGGGATCGACCTCGTTCTGGTCAATGTAGATCCGCCCGTCATTGGCGATCGACAGGTTGATCTGGCTCGGCTCCTGCGCCAGCGCGTTGGCGTTGCTGTCGGGCAGGTCGACCGGCACGCCCGCGCTCATCAGCGGGGCGGTGACCATGAAGATGATCAGCAGTACCAGCATCACGTCGACCAGCGGAGTGACGTTGATTTCAGCCATCGGCGCGCGGCCGCGGCGCTTCTTTCCCTTGCGGGCGATGCCCATCGCCATCGTTATTGCCCCTCCAGCTCGCGGCTGAGGCTGGCGTGAAAGCGGTCGGCAAAGCGCTGCAGGCGCGCTTCCATCTGGTCCACCCGGTAGGAGAAGCGGTTATAGGCGATTACCGCAGGGATCGCCGCGAACAGGCCGATCGCGGTGGCAAACAGCGCCTCGGAAATACCGGGGGCCACCACCGCGAGCGAGGAATTCTGCTGCTGCCCGATCTGGAAGAAGCTGTTCATGATCCCCCAGACCGTCCCGAACAGCCCGACGAACGGCGCGACCGAGCCGACCGTGGCGAGGAAGTTCAGCCGGTCGGACAGACGCTCGGCTTCCTGGGCAACGGCGGTGTCCATCACCGCGCTGAGGCGCTGGCGCGTGCCGTCGCGGTCAAGCCCCTTGCCACCGGTCGAACGGCGCCATTCGGCAAGGCCGGCAGCGGCGACCTTGGCCGAAGGGGTGTCGGCCTTGGTGTGTTCGGCCTGGAAGGCGTCGATGTCGCTCGCCTTCCAGAACTCGCGCTCATAGGCGTCGCAGCGCTTGGCCATGCGGGCATAGCGCAGGCTGAAGGACAAGATGATCGTCCAGACCCAGACGCTCGCCAGGATCAGCCCGGCCATCACGACCTGCACGACGATATCGGCATCGAGGAACAGCTTCACCGGATTGAGGTGGCGCGGCGCTTCGGCAGCGGCGGCGAGCAGGGCAAGGGTGGTCATTGGGGGCTTTCTATAACGATCTTGGCAAAGGCCTCGCGCCAGGCGGCGGGCATCCGGCGCGGACGGCCATCGGGGGAAACGAACCCGACACGGAAAGTGGCCTGCGACAGCAGCGCGCCATCGCTTTCGCGCCAGGCCTGCTGGTGCATCCGGCAGGAAGCTGCGCCCAGTTCGGTGCAGGTGGTGGCGATCTGGACGCCATCGTCCAGCCGCGCGGGCGAGATGTAGCGGATCGACAGGTCCGCCACGGCAAAGGCGCCCTCGCCCGCTTCGTTCACGGCGCGCTGGTCAATCCCCAGCAGCCGCACGAAATCCGACCGGGCGCGCTCGAACCAGCGCAGGTAATTGGCGTGATAGACCACGCCGGAAAGGTCCGTGTCCTCGAAGTAGGCGCGCACTGCAAAGCGGTGCGTCGAACCGTCGATCAGGCCGGAGGGAGGGGCGGGAAATGCCGTCATGCAGCCTGCAGCTTTAACCGCAGGGTGAGTCGCAGGGCAAGCGCGCAAACCGCTCTAACGTGGCAACATCGCGCCGAACTGCCGCCCGCCGAACACGTGGACGTGCAGGTGCGGCACTTCCTGGTGTCCGTGCTGGCCAATATTGGCGAGCAGGCGGTAACCCGGCTCGACGAGGCCCGCTTCGCGCGCGACGTGGCCGACGGCGCGGACGAAGCCGGCGATTTCCTCGGCGCTGGCCTTGGCGGAAAAGTCGTCCCAGCTCACGTACGGACCCTTGGGGATCACCAGCACGTGCAGCGGAGCTTGCGGGTTGATGTCGTGGAACGCCAGCGCCCATTCGTCTTCGTAGACGGTCTTGTTCGGGATTTCCCCGCGCAGGATCTTCGCGAAGATGTTGTCGGGATCGTAGGGCTGCTTCGGGTCGATCGGCATCAGTCGGCTTTCCTTGCGGCTTTTTCGGCGATCCCGCTCACCCCGTCGCGGCGGTCGAGCTCGGCGAGCACTTCGGCGAAATCGACGCCCTTGGCGTCGAGCAGGACCATCAGGTGAAAGATCGTGTCGGCGGCTTCGCCCACCAGGTCCTCGCGGCTGCCCGATAGCGCGGCGACCACGGTTTCGACCGCTTCCTCGCCCAGCTTGCGGGCGATCACGGGAACCCCGCGCGCGTTTAGCTTGGCGACCCAGCTGGTCGCCGGATCGGCATTGCGGCGCTCTGCGATGGTCGCGGCGAGGCGGGTCAGCGTGTCGGGGCTTGGCGTTGAGCTAGGCATGGGGCAGAGCCATGCTGCGCGCAGCCGCGCGGGTCAAGCGCCGAACTGGGCGGCTTTAGTCGAGAGGTGGGCGGTTGCGGGCGCCGTAGTGCCCAAGGATCAGCCCGGTCACGCCCAGCGCGAACAGCGCAAGATCGGTTGGATCGGGAATGGTAGTGCCCGCGCTGGCCAGCGCGGGAGAGGCAGCAGCCAAGGCCGCCAGCATCAGACCGGTTCGGAGCATCAAGGCGCGACCCTTCGAAAAATCCTTCATGAATCGTGGTTTACGCAAATTGCGTGCCACCTGCCCCAGAATCCTGAAGAGTCCCGGTGATGGATGGTTAAGAAGGAGTTGGCCGCTGGTTAGGGTGTAAACCGGACCGACAGTTTACCCGCGGGCAGGCAATCCGGCGGCGCGCAGCGCGGCGTGGGCCTGGGCGATCGAATAGGTGCCGAAATGGAAGATCGAGGCGGCCAGCACCGCGCTGGCATGGCCCTTTATCACCCCTTCGACGAGGTGATCGAGCGTCCCCACCCCGCCGCTGGCGATCACCGGCACCGAAACGGCATCGGCGATGGTGCGGGTGAGTTCGAGGTCATAACCGCGCTGCGTTCCGTCACCGTCCATCGAGGTGACGAGCAGTTCGCCCGCGCCAAGCTCGGCCAGGCGAATGGCGTGCTCCACCGCGTCGATGCCCGTCGGCTTGCGCCCGCCGTGGGTGAAGATTTCCCAGTTGCCCCGCGGGGTGCGCCGCGCATCGACCGAGGCGACGACGCACTGGCTGCCCATCTTCTCGGCAATCTCGTTCACCACTTCGGGGCGGCTGACGGCGGCGGAATTGACCGCGACCTTGTCCGCCCCGGCGAGCAGCAGCGCGCGGGCATCGTCCACGGTGCGCACGCCCCCGCCCACGGTCAGCGGCATAAAGCAGACTTCCGCCGTGCGCTGAACAATATCGAGCAGCGTGCCGCGCGCCTCGTGGCTGGCGGTAATGTCGAGGAAGCACAGCTCGTCCGCGCCGGCGAGGTCATAGGCGCGCGCCTGTTCGACCGGATCGCCCGCGTCCTTCAAATCGACGAAGTTCACGCCCTTGACCACGCGGCCATTGGCAACGTCGAGACAGGGAATTACGCGGATGCGGACGGTCATTCGGAAACTCCAGTGAATTGCTGGACGAGCGCAAAGGCCAGGATGCTAAAGAATACCAAGCCGCCCGCCATCGCCAAAACCCGCACCCAGTACGCTAACGGGTTCGCCGCGCGGCTGGCTTCGGCATACCTGCCCTGGGCCGGATCGACCCCGGTCTTGAGCGCATGGAATAGCCCAGCGGCAAGGATCAGCCAACTTCCAGCTACAAATGCCGAAGCGATAATTGTCTCTGGCTGATTCATAACCGGTTCGCAGTTGCAATCGTCGCGGCCAGATCGAGCCGCCCTTCATGGAGGACGCGGGCGCGGATGGTCATAATGCGCGCACCAGCATGAACGAGTAAAGAGCAGTAAGAAAGAGCAACGCAAGAGCTCGAAACAAGGTGTGGCGCCAAAATCTGGCTGGTTCTGCGACACGGTAATGCTTGAGAGACTTGGTCGACAAAGGCAGAAATCTCGTCACATAGCCGGCGCGAAATTCGCGCACAGCCTGTGAAATCGACCAACCAAACCATAGCAATCCTAAGGCCAGAAATACTATGGCGGGGCTCATACCCGGTTCGCAATCGCTGTGGCCAGATCGAGCCGCTCTTCAGGAAGCGCGCGGTTGGCAATCACGGCCTTAGCCACGCGGCCATCGGCAAGATCGCAGCAGGGGATGACGCGGATCAGGGCGGTCATTGCAGCAATCCGAATGCGCGAACGGTCATGACCACGGCGAGGATGCCCACGATTACCGTAGTGAACACAACGACAGAAATTCTCGACCAGTAAAGCCTGGGTTCGGAGTCACGCCTTACCTCTCGGAGCTGGCCATGACCTGTGCTGACCCCGCTGCGGAGATCTTTCACTAGTCCAATCACGCTACTGAGAAATGCGAAGTCGAAAATACCGGCAGCGATGATTGCAACCAGCGCGCTCATCCCCGGTTCGCCATCGCAATCGCCGCGGCCAGATCGAGCCGGCCTTCGTAAAGCGCGCGCCCCGTGATCACGCCCTCGATGCCCTCGTGCGCATGGAGCGCGAGGATGTGGATGTCGTCGAGGCCCTTCACACCGCCACTGGCGATCACCGGAATGTCCACGCGGCGGGCAAGGTCCACCGTCGCGTCGATGTTGACGCCCTTGAGCAAGCCATCGCGGCCGATGTCGGTGAACAGCAGGCTGGCAACGCCCGCATCCTCGAACCGGCGGGCGAGATCGACCACTGCCACGTCGGACACTTCGGCCCAGCCTTCAGTCGCGACCATGCCGTCCTTGGCGTCGACCGCCACGACGATCCCGCCGGGGAAGGCGCGTGCCATGTCGCGGACGAATTCGGGGTCTTTCAGCGCGGCCGAGCCCATCACCACGCGGCTGACGCCAAGGTCGAACCAACCTTCCACCGCTTCGCGCGTGCGGATACCGCCGCCGAGCTGGACGTGGCCATCAAACGCTTCGAGGATCGCTTCCACCGCAGCGCGGTTTTCCGCGCGGCCCGCGAACGAGCCGTCGAGATCGACCACGTGGAGGAACTGCGACCCGGCCTCGGCGAAGAGCTGCGCCTGGGCGGCGGGGTTGTCACCATAGACGGTGGCGCGGTCCATATCGCCTTCGGACAGGCGGACGACCTGACCGCCCTTGAGGTCGATGGCGGGGAATACGATCACGCCAAGTCTCCAATCATGGGCGCCACTCCAGAAAGTTGGCGAGCAGCGCGAGGCCATAGGCCTGGCTCTTTTCGGGATGGAACTGCACGCCCACGATATTGTCGCGGGCAACGGCCGCAACCAGCCCGCCGCCGTGGTCGGTCATCGCCGCCACGTGATGGCCGTCTTCGGGGACGAAGTGATAGGAGTGCAGGAAATAGGCCTCGCCCGGCTCGATCAACGGGGCGTGGGGGGCGGGAATCACGTCGTTCCAGCCCATGTGCGGAATCTTGATCGCGGGATCGGTGCGCTCGATCAGGCGCACCTCGCCCTCGATCCAGCCCAGCCCTTCGGTGATGCCGTGTTCCACCCCGCGCGTCGCAAGCAGCTGCATGCCCACGCAAATGCCCAGGAACGGCGCGCCGCCCACCAGCACGCGTTCGGCCAGCGCCTCTTCCATGCCGTGGATTGCGCGAAGGCCAGCCGCGCAGGCCTTGAAGCTGCCGACGCCGGGCAGGACGATGCGGTCCGCCGCGCGCACGACCTGCGGATCGGCGGTAACCTTGACGCCCTCTGCCCCGGCAGCCTTCAGCGCATTGGCGACCGAATGGAGATTGCCCGCGCCATAGTCGATCAGCGCCAGAACCTCAGCCAAGACGCACCTCAGCCACCGAGCTGCCCCTTGGTGCTGGGTACGGCACCCTGCTTGCGCGGATCGAGTTCCACGGCGGCACGCATCGCGCGGGCGAAACCCTTGAAGATGCCTTCGCAGATGTGGTGGTTGTTGGTGCCGTAAAGCAGTTCGATATGCAGCGTGATGCCGACCGCCTGGGCAATCGACTGGAACCAGTGCTCGAACAGTTCGGTGTCCATTTCGCCCAGGCGTTCCTGGGTGAAGCGGGCGTTCCACACCAGCCAGGGGCGGCCCGAAATGTCGAGCACGACGCGGCTCAGCGCCTCGTCCATCGCCGAGTGGGCCTCGCCATAGCGGCCGATCCCGCCTTTGTCGCCCAGCGCCTGGGCAATCGCCTGGCCGATCGCGATGGCGCTGTCCTCGGTGGTGTGGTGCTGGTCGACGTGGAGATCGCCCTTCACCTTGCAGGTGATATCGATCAGCGAATGGCGCGAAAACTGTTCGATCATGTGATCGAGGAAGCCGATCCCGGTGGCAACGTCATAGCTGCCGGTCCCGTCGAGGTTCACTTCGACGAGGATGTCGGTTTCGTGGGTCTTGCGGGCGATCCGACCTGTACGCATGGGCTGGGCCTATAGGCCGGAATCGCGCGCGCGCAAGCGCTTTGCCCCTTGACCCTGCCGAAGCGCGGGGCCACTTGTCCGGCCATGAGCGATGAAATGCCCGATAGCCTGATCCCCTATGACGAGATCGTCCAGGAAGCCCTGCGCGCCGTGGTTGGCCGCGTGCTTGGCCAGGTTGAGGCGAACGGCGGCAACCTGCCGGGCGGGCACCACTTCTACATCACCTTCAAGACCGGTGCGCCGGGCGTGGATATTCCCAGCCACCTGCGCGAACGCTTCCCCGACGAAATGACGATCGTGCTCCAGAACAAGTTCTGGGATCTGACCGTCGCGCCCGATCACTTCTCGGTCGGCCTGTCGTTCAACCAGCTGCCCAGCAAGCTGGTGATTCCCTTCGCCGCGATTACCGCCTTCGTCGATCCGGCGGTCGATTTCGGCCTGCAATTCCAGGCAGTTGTGCCCGAAGTGGTCGAACCGGAAGCGCCTGAGGCAAGCCCCGAGGACGCCGCCGCCAAGGAAGATGGCTCCAACGTCGTGACCGTGGATTTCGGCCGGAAGAAGTAATGGCCGACAACAAGCTCCTTGCCGAAATCGCGCGCAAGGGCGGCGGCAAGCTGCTTAACGCCGCGATTGACAAGGTGCTGCCGGTGGCCGCCGCCGTGGCCGAGGAAGGCACTGCTCCCAAGAAGAAAAAGACGCTGATCGGCGGCATCGCCGGGGCAATGGCGGTGCGCTTTGCCACCCGCTCGGTGCCGGGCGCGATCGTGGTTGGCGGTTCGCTGCTCGCCAAGCGGCTCTATGACCGGCGCCATGCCGCCAAGACTGCCGCGAAGGCGGAAAAAGAATCGCCCAAGGCTTGATTCGCAGGCCCCCCTTGCGCGATTGAGGCGCATGGTAAGCACACCCGACACGCTCCAGCGCCGCGGCCTGATGTTCATCCTCTCGTCCCCCTCGGGCGCGGGCAAGACCACCATCGCGCGCAAGCTGCTGGCCCACGACGGCGAAATCCGCATGTCGGTTTCGGTCACCACCCGCCCGATGCGCCCCGGCGAAGTGGACGGGAAAGACTATTTCTTCGTCGACCAGGCCGAGTTTGACCGGATGGTCGAAGCGGGCGAATTCCTCGAATGGGC
>NZ_JAYSBK010000002.1:0-92294 GCF_041915465.1 Novosphingobium sp.
GCGGAAAGCGCTGATCGAGGATCATGAAGCTGGCGATCCCGCGCGGATCGACCGAACCCGCATTGAGCCAGCGATAGGCGCGCTCACCCGAAACCGAGCGCAGCACCCCTTCCCACTGCACGTTGTCAAGGCTGGAGCCGACCCAGGCAAGCGAGGGCAGCAGCACATAGTATTTCACGTCGAGGATGCGGGCAGTGTTGTCGCCGCGTTCGATGAACGTGCCGATCCGGGTGAAATTGTGAATCTCGTTGCGCAGCATGGTGCCGTCCATCGAACCGCGTACCATGGTCATCTGCCGCCGGATCAGCGCCAGCACATCGCCCAGCATCGCTTCACGCACCGGACGCGAAAGCGCATCCTTGAGCTGCATCCAGCTTTCGTTGACGGCCTCCCAGACCTCACGGGTCAGTGCGGTGCGCACCGCGCGGGCATTGGTCCGCGCGGCCTCGATCATGGACAGGACGTTGCCCGCGTTGGCCTTGTCGCGCAGCAAGTAGTTCCAGACCTTTTCACCGGCGTAATCGTTGCCGTGGGCGGCTTCGTAATCGGCAGTCTGGCCGACGGTAAGGATCACCGAGCGCCATTCTTCATGGCTGGCGGCGGCATCGCGGGTCAGCGCGATGCGGAAGCCCGCGTCGAGCAGACGGGCGGTATTTTCGGCGCGTTCGAGATAGCGGGCCATCCAGAAGACCCCGGCAGCAGTGCGTCCCAGCATCGCCATCAGTCCTCCAGCACCCAGCTGTCCTTGGTGCCCCCGCCTTGCGACGAGTTCACCACCAGCGAGCCCTTCTTGAGCGCGACGCGGGTCAGCCCGCCCGGCGTGATGTCGATCCCCTTGGGCGAAACCAGCACGAAAGGCCGAAGATCCACATGACGCGGCGCAAGGCCCGCCTTGGTCAGGATCGGCACGGTCGACAGCGCCAGCGTCGGCTGGGCGATATAGTTGTCGGGCCGCGCGCGCAGCTTTTGCGCGAATGCGGCGATTTCCTTTTTCGAGGATGTCGGCCCGATCAGCATCCCATAGCCGCCCGAACCATGCACTTCCTTGACCACCAGCTCGGCCAGATTGTCGAGCACATAGGCCAGGCTGTCCGGCTCGGAGCAGCGCCAGGTCGGCACATTCTGCAGCAGCGGCTTCTCGCCGGTATAGAACTCCACGATCTCGGGCATGAAGGAATAGATCGCCTTGTCGTCCGCAATCCCGGTGCCCGGCGCATTGGCGATGGTGATGCGCCCCGCGCGGTAGATGTCTTTGATCCCCGGCACGCCCAGCACGCTGGAGGGATTGAAGCTCAAGGGATCGAGGAATTCGTCATCGACCCGGCGATAGATCACGTCGACCGGGGTATAGCCGCGCGTGGTGCGCATCGCGACGCGGCCGTCGATCACGCGCAGATCGCTGCCTTCGACCAGTTCGGCGCCCATCTGGTCGGCCAGGAACGAATGCTCGAAATAGGCCGAATTGTAGATCCCCGGCGTCAGCACCGCGACGACCGGGCGTTCTCCGGCACATGACGGCGCGCAAGCGGCAAGGCTCTTGGCGAGACGGCGGGGATAGTCCTGCACCGGGCGAACCGGCACCTTGGTGAACAGTTCCGGGAACATCGCCATCATCGTCTCGCGGTTCTCCAGCATATAGGAGACGCCGGAGGGCGTGCGGGCGTTGTCTTCCAGCACCATGAACTCGTCAGGGCCGGTGCGGACCAGATCGATCCCGACGATGTGGGTATAGACCCCGCCCGGCGGGACCATGCCGACCATTTCGGGCAGGAAGGCAGCGTTTTCCGCAATCAGGCGCTGCGGCACCCGCCCGGCGCGGACGATTTCCTGGCGGTGGTAGATATCGTGGAGGAAGGCATTGAGCGCGCGCACCCGCTGCTCGATCCCGCGCGCCAGCTTGCGCCATTCCGATGCCGTGATGATCCGCGGCACCATGTCAAACGGAATCAGGCGCTCTTCGCCCGCATCGTCGCCGTAAACGTTGAAGGTGATCCCGGTCTTGCGGAAGAAGCTTTCCGCCTCGTTGCCCTTGCGGCGCAGCGCCGAGGGGTCTTGCGCATTGTACCAGTCGCAATAGCCGGCATAAGCCGCGCGAACCGAACCGTCTTGAGCGATCATCTCGTCGAACGACGAGGGCGATTGAGTCATGCCTTGCGTCCCATCCGGACTGTATGACTGACGCGTGACGTAACAGAGTCAAGCATCTTATGCTGCACCTGCGAAAAAAAGCTCGTCAAGGCCTGTAAAGGCGGCGCATCTGTGCTGCCTTGATCAAGCGCAAGGCAGGAATCAGGCGAACTACGGGCAGGCATCGCGCGAACAGGCGGCGCGGATGTTCGCGCCGGCCGAGCGCTGTCACCGATCAGCGAAAGGCGCTGACCAGATCGGCGGCGTTGGACAGCGCATCGACCGCGCCATGCACCAGGACAACCAGGACCAGGCTACGCGTGCGCGCCCACAACACACCGAAGAGAATGGCGATCGGTGAGAGCGAGGCGATGCAGAATGCTGCAACCTCGATCGGGTCGGTCGACCAGCCATCGGTGCCGGGGCCACCGCGCAGGTATAGTCCCGGCCAGTGCATCAGCGAAAAGATCACGCTAGCGATCAGAATCGCGGCAATCGGCGATTGCAGCCATGTCGTGAGGCGCGACTGCAGCCCGGCGCGGAACAGGTATTCCTCGCAGAGCCCCGCCTCGACCGACATCCAGGCCCACGAAGCCAGTACCCACGGCACGACGGCACCGCCGGTGATCCCAAGCTTCGCCAATTCGCGCAGCGCGGGCGAGAGCAGCGCGACCAGGCCGAACATCAGCGCCGAAAGCACCACCAGTGCGGCAACGACGCCGCGCCGACGCAGCCCCGCATCGAAGGTGTCGGTCAGCGAGCCGCCGGCCCAGGCGATCAAGCCGGCGGGAAACACGATGTGGATCAGCAACTTGCAGCACAACACGCCCCATTCGTGCAGCGGCCCCGGCGGCAGCGCGGTCTTGACCGCCCCCAGACCCTAGCCCACCAGCACGAAGGCATAGAGCACCAGATAGCCGAGCAGCAGCGCCGCCTGCTTGTGCGGTGCGGCCACTGCAACAGCCGGAGCATCCGCCCGCCGCGTCAGGAACCAGCCGAGCGAGCCAAACCCCAGCGCGAACAACACCAGCGCGATGATCGGAAAGCCCCAATCCGCGCCGCGCAACGCGAGGTAGGCGGTGGAAAGCCCCCAGAGGGTCAGATAGCCGGCCACGGCGCGCTTGCCCGCCGGGGTTCTGAAATCGCTCAGGTTCATCGATGCCCCTCGCCCTACTGTATTGCTAAGATAATACAGTAGAACTCGAAGAGCAAGCGGTCAAGCCGCGCGCCAGCGCAGCGACATACAGGTAAAGCCCGCGTCGATCTTCTCGATCTCGGCATTGGCAATCCGCAGTAGCTGCGCGCCGCAACGATCCAGCAGGTCGGCAGTGCGCGGAAAGCGGCTTGAAAGGATCAGGTGGTCGCCCACCCGCAGCACATTGGCTCCGGCCTCTTCGTCTTCGGGAACCGCGATGACGCGGTAACCGGCAAAGATCCCGCTCTCTGCCAGGGTGCGGGTGGCCAGCACGGTCTCCTCGTCGATGAGCGAGCTTGCAGTCTTGAGGTGCAGCACGTCGGGCGGGGTTTCGGCGATGACCGGGTTGTAGCCCAGCCCTTCCAGCAACCGCGCCAGCGCCGCCGCGCCCGTGCGATCGGTCCGTGCCGACAGGCCGATGAACACCTTGTCCGGCATGACGAGCACGTCGCCCCCGTCGGCGTGACCCTCGTCCAGGCCCAGCACCTGCTCGAACCGCGCGGCCAGCACCGGACGCAACAGGGCCGCTTCGCCCGCGCGGCTGGGCGCACCGGGGTTGAGCATGATCGCGGCTCCGGGAAAGACCAGCGCCGGGTCTTCAACGAAGATCGCGTCGGGAAAGTCCTCCAGCGGATCGAGCACGGTCACGGCCAGCCCGGCATCGCGCAGGGCAGCGACATAGGCCGCGTGTTCAGCCAGAATGCCTACCAGCGACGGATCGGGACCGCCGCACGCACGCAGGCCATGCACCACGCTCGCCCCCGGGCGGCGCACGATCGCATCGGTGAAGTCGAACAGGCGCGGCATGGCTTAGCCCGCCCGGCCGGTTACTTGCATTCGCCGATCCGTTCGGTCTTCACGGTCTGCTCGATGTGCATGCCCTTACCGCCCGGCATCGACATGTCGGCGACGATCGCAACCTGTGAGCCGGTGTCGGTATAGGTTCCCTCCGAGCTCGAATGCATTTCCATGCCCTGGTTCTTGCAGGTGAAGACGGATTTCACCGTGCCGCCCGATGCCTCGAACTTTTCGAATTGGCAGTCGCCCTTGGCCATCTGGTTCTTCATTTCCTCGACGCCTTTGGCTGCGTCTTCGGGCTTGATGCAATATTCGCTGGTCATGCCCTTGGCGAACATCCCCTTCATCTGCTCCTGCGCCGCGGCGGGTAGGCCCGGCATGGTCATCTTCTGCACTTCGATCGTGGTCCGATACTGGCCCGGCTGAAACCGGAAGGCCATTTCGGCCGCCTTGTTTGCGGCGCTGGCGGCATCGCCGCCGTTGCCACCCGCTGCCGCGGCTTCATCGCCGCCCTGCTTGCCGCACGCGCCGAGTGCCAGGACGGCAACGGCCGCAGTCAGAATCAAGGTCTTGCGCATGAACGCCTCCTGCATGTTCTTATGCGCCGGAGGCTAGCATCAGGCAGCCGCGCTGCCAATTGTTCCGCGCGGCAAGCTTGCCGCTCAGGCAGCGGCGCGAAGCGCAGGCCGGATCGCCCCCGGTGCGGGATGATCGACGAAGCGCAGGTAAGTGCGGTGCAGGTGCTCGACCACGGGGGCATAGAGCGGGCGATCGAACTCGATCCCGGCCGAGTGGTCCTTGATCCAGCGGATCACCCCGCACAGCCCCTCGAGCGCCTGCGGACGGACCACCACCATGTCGCCGACGTGAAAGACGATTCCGAGGCTGTCGATTCGGCAACCGCCGTCCGAAATGTCCGAAATTATCACCTGATCGACAAAGCCCGAGCGCGATCGGCACTTGGCGGGAAGCACCAGAGCAAGGCGCGGCGAACGCCGCAGCGCGCGAATGTTGTCGCAATCCATGCAATCCTCCAGTTGATGCCGAAGCCGCTTGCCGTAGCGGCAGCTTCGCAAGTGAAATGGATAACGGCACGGCAACCCTTCCCATTAAGGGTAAAAATGCGCGGCCGATTGCGCGGCGCAAAGAGTCGCAATTCGCAACCGGCCCTTGAAAGTGGCGCAAAACCGGGCCAGACACGCTGCAACCAACGCATTTGGCAACGCATCCGGAGAGAGGCAATGGACATCGAATTCAGCCCGGAGGATCTCGCCTTCCAGCAGGAAGTGCGCACCTTCATCGCCGAAAACTACCCCCAGGAACTGCGCGGGAAGCAGGACGAAGGGGATGAGCTTTCCAAGGAAGACTTCCTGTCGTGGCACAAGGTGCTGCACAAGAAGGGCTGGGTCGCCCCGGCCTGGCCCGTGGAATACGGTGGCACCGGCTGGACCGTGACCCAGCGTTATATCTGGTCGGAAGAAACCGCCCGGGCTGACTGCATCCGCCTGATGCCCTTTGGCCTGACCATGGTCGGCCCGGTGATCTACACCTTCGGCACCCCCGAACAGAAGGCCTACTACCTCCCCCGCATCCTGTCGGGCGAGGATTGGTGGTGCCAGGGTTATTCCGAACCGGGCGCCGGCTCCGACCTTGCGAACCTGCGCACCAAGGCCGAGCGCGACGGCGATCACTACGTCGTCAACGGGCAGAAGACCTGGACCACCATGGCCCAGCACGCCGACATGGGCTTCTTCCTGGTTCGCACCGATCCCGATGCCAAGGTCCAGGAAGGCATTTCGTTCCTGCTGATCGACATGAAGTCGCCCGGCATCGAAGTGCGCCCGATCATCACGCTTGGCGGTGAGCACGAAGTCAACGAAGTGTTCCTCGACAACGTGCGCGTGCCGATGGCCAATCGCGTTTACGAAGAGAACAAGGGCTGGACCTGCGCCAAGTTCCTGCTCGCTCACGAACGCGTCGGCATCGCGGGCGTTGCCGCCTCGAAGCGCGGGATCGAACGCATCAAGCAGATCGCGCAGACCGAAATGGACGGCGACAAGTCGCTGCTCGCCAACCCGTTCTTCCGCCGCAAGGTGGCCGAACTGGAAATGGACCTGACCGCGCTCGAATATACCGAACTGCGCACGCTGGCCGGTGAAGCCGCGGGCAAGGGTCCGGGGCCGGAAAGCTCGGTGCTGAAGATCAAGGGCTCGGAAATCCAGCAGCGGCTGACCGAGCTGACGCTGGAAATGGCCGGCCACTATGGCGCGCCCTATTTCCGCGGCTTTGGCGAAGGCGACAACGAGCATCCGATCGGCCCGGCCTGGTCGAACCGCGCCGCGCCGACCTATTACAACACGCGCAAGACCACGATTTACGGCGGGTCCAACGAGATCCAGCGCAACGTGATCGCCAAGATGGTTCTGGGGCTCTGAGCCGAACCGCAGCCTAGCCCCACGAGAGGATTTGAGAATGGATCTGAGCTATACCGAAACGCAGGAAATGCTGCGCGACACGCTCGCGCGCTTCCTGGCCGACACTTATGATTTCGAAGCCCGCAAGAAGATGCTCAGCAGCCCCGCAGGGCGCGATCCGGGCATCTGGAAGGCCCTGTCGAGCGAACTCGGCCTGACTTGCGCGCCCTTTGCCGAAGAACACGGCGGCATGGGCGGCGGCGCCATCGAAAACATGATCATGATGGAAGAATTCGGCAAGGTCATCGCGGTCGAACCGTGGCTGCAGACCGTGGTCATCGGCGGCGGCGCGCTGAAGGCCGCCGGCGGCGCGCTGGCCGATGCGACCATCCCCGCGATCATCGCGGGCGATGCGATCATCGCCTTTGCCTATGCCGAACCGCAGGGCCGCTACAACCTGGCAGACATCGGCACCACCGCCAAGCAGGATGGCGCCGGTTACCTGCTCAACGGTCACAAGGCCGTGGTCTATGCCGCGCCCTGGGCCACGCACCTGCTGGTCACCGCGCGCACCGGCGGCAGCCGCCGCGAACGCGCCGGCGTGGAAATGTTCCTGATCGAAGCCAACAGCCCCGGCATCTCGCGCCGCGATTACCCGACCGTCGACGGCTTCATGGCCAGCGAAGTCTACTTCGAAAACGTCGCCGTTCCGGGTGAGGCCCTGCTGACCGGTGGGATCGACCTGGTCGAGCGCGTGGTCGACGAAGCCAGCATGGCGGTCTGCGCCGAAGCCACGGGCATTGCCCGCGTGATGCTCAGCCAGACGGTTGAATACACCAAGCAGCGCAAGCAGTTCGGCCAGCCGATCGGCAAGTTCCAGTCGCTCCAGCACCGCATGGCCGACATGCTGGTCGAAGGCGAGCAGATTGCCTCGATGACGCTGATGGGCACGCTCAAGCTCGATGCCCCGGCCGAAGCCCGCAAGGCCGCGGTCAGCCTGGCCAAGGCCAAGGTCGCCCGCTCGATCAAGTTCGTCGGCCAGAGCGCGATCCAGACCCATGGCGGCATCGGTATCACCATGGAACTGGGCATCGGCCACTACTTCAAGCGTTCGACCATGATCGAGGGCCAGTTCGGCAGCGCCGACTATCACCTCGAACGCTACGAAGCGCTGACCCTGCCGGCCTGAGCCGGACTGTCTCAAGCCCGCTTGGCGCTCCACCTCGGTGGCGCGTCAAGCGCGCGGTCCAATGCCTTAGCCGCCGCGTTCAGCAACCGGCGGTGCGACTTTCCGGACGCAGCGAGCAGGCCTGCCAGTTGCGAGCCAAGCCGCGCGGCAATGATCGGATCGAGCCCGGCGAAGTGCGCCTCCAGATCGCGCCCGGCAACGGCGCGGTCGTTCAGTTCGCCCAACCTATCCTGCGCCAGCCCTAGCGCCACGAGGAATTTCTGCGCCGGGCCGCGCTCGCTTGCCGCACCGAACACGCCGGCAAAGAATTCGCTGGCATAACGCAGTTCCTTGACCGCGATCCGCAAGCGGTGCCGCTGCTTGGCCGACATCCCCCGCAGGTGCTGGCCTGCGCGCTTCAGCTTGCGCGTGCGGCGCTTCAGGATTCGCTTGGCGAAAGGTGCGACCGGCTGGTCGAGCCCGGCCCCGCGCAGGCGGGTCAGCCATTCGCCCGCCTCTAGCCATTGCGCCACCTGCAACATCAGTTGCTGGAACGGCGCTTGTGCCAACAGCTCGCGCGCATCCCCCGCCGCCTTGTCGCGAGCAGAGCAAAGCGCATCGTAGAGTTCACGGTGATCGTGCTCGCCGGGCTCGGCCGGCAAGGTCCGGCCAACCAGCTCGGCCAGCACTTCCAGCTCGCGCGCCGGCGCAAGGGTGCGCGCCGCAGCCTTCAGTTCGGCTTCCAAGGCGGCCGCCTCTGCTTCATCGACGAGCTTGCCAAACAGGCTGAGCGCCGCACGCAGGCGGCGGATCGCGACCCGCGCCTGATGCACGCCCTCCACGCCTTTACCGCGCCGGATGGTCCACGAATTGGCCAGCAATTGCGCAAGGCAGTTCCAGCCGATCGCCTGAAACGCAGCCGCAATCCGCATGTCCGGCGTAAGTCCGACCAGCCTCGCGCGCGCAGGCTGCAGCGGCAGATCGAAGGCCAGCCTGTGCCCCTGTGCCGCCTTGCTTTCGAGCGACCAGCCCAGTTCCGGCCCCAGCGGAAGCTTGAGCGCCAACGCCAGCACGTCGGCGAGCCGCCCGCTGGACAGTTCCAGCTCAAGCTCGTCGATCGCCTGCTCGCGGCCGCCAGCAACCAAGGTGCCATGGTCGAAAGTGACCGTGATTTCCGACCCGCCGAAGTGCATCCGCCGCGTGGTCCGCTCGATCCGGGTGATTGCGCTGGGCACCAGCGGCGCATCCCCGAGCAGACGCTGCAATGCGGCCTGCGGTCTGAGGGGAAACGCCGATGGATCGGGAAAATCGCCAGACGCGGGCCGGTTCCACTCGCTGCGCCGAACCGCAGCGCCGCCGCGCGCGAGCTTTAGCGTCTGGTGGTGCGGACCGTCCCCCGTGCGCAGACGCAGGCTCGCTCCGGCGCGGTAGAGCCGCTGATCGGGGGTGTCGAAGTAGGTCGTGACCTGAGACGCGATGGTTTCGGTAGCGGCCAGAAATGGGTCCGAGCGCAGTTGCGCAAGCATCCGGGTGCTTGCCACAAGCTTGATTTCGGCTTCGATCGATTGCGCCATGTCGCAAACCCCCGCAAGCGCGCAGGACGCCGCACGTCGAACCCTGCCACATCGATCGACTCAAACCTAGTCGCGTAATCCCGCCATTGGGCGCGCGCGCTGTTCAGTCGTCCGCGTCGAGCACCTTGAGCACGGCCAGCACGGCTTCGGGATCGCTGGCAAAACCAAGGTGGCGGCAACGCAGGGCAATCGCTTGGTCGCGCTCGCCGGGCAGACCCTTGGCCGCGCGCGGGGCGATGATCCCGTCGCGCGGGCTCCACAGGGCATAGGTCGGCACCGGGGGCTTGGCGGCGATCTCGGTTTCTACCGGCGGCGCGTCGACCGTGTGGCCGGTGACGAACTGATAGAGCCGCCAGGCATTGTTGGCGCGCGGGTTGCCGGAAATCGGCGAACCCATCGTGATCACCTGCGCCACGGCATTGGGCGCGCGCTTGGCCATTTCGCGCGCGATCAGGCCGCCCAGGCTCCACCCGACCAGCGAAAGCGGCTCGCCCTCGCGCGCGTGGCGGCGCTCAAGCCGGTCAAGCAGGCGCTCCATCAAGTCTTCGCTGACGCCCAGGTTCAGGCCCTCGCCCCAATCCTTCGCGCGGTGACCCGCCCGGCTCAGCGAATTGATCATCGGCCGCATCCGCACCGGGTGCGCGCCGAAGCCCGGCAGTACCATTACGGGGCGCGACCGGAGAGCCTCATATCCCTTGAGCTCGCGCCGGTTGCCCGGCCACAAGGCGGCCACTTCGCCCATCAGCAGCGGCAACGCCGGGCCACGCACGCCTTCAGGCGCCTCCTGACGGGCCAGCGCAGTGCGCCGCGCCAGCTCACCGCGCATTTCCCCCGCACGGCCGAGCAAGGCGGCAGCGGGGCGGGCAATGCGGTTCTGGGCGACTGCAATCATCAATCAGCGACTCCTCAGCGGAATAAAGTTCAGGATTTCACAAAAATGTCATGAACGCAGCCTTGCCGGATTCGTTCCGGCGCACCACCGCCCCGTTTCGCCGCGCCTTGGCTGACACGTTGCAAGGCGGAGCAATGTTCGCCATATGTCCCGCATGGCCGAACTCGTCATCCGCCGCGGACTGGAAGAACCCGATACCTCGGGCAACTTCGTCCCGCATAAACCCGCGCGACCGGAAAAGACCGAAGCGGGCAAGCCGTTCAAGATCGTTTCGGAATACCAGCCCGCCGGCGACCAGCCGACCGCGATTGCCGATCTCGTCGAAGGCGTGAACAATGGCGAAGCAACGCAGGTGCTGCTCGGCGTCACCGGCTCGGGCAAGACCTTCACCATGGCCCAGGTGATCGAGGCGACCCAGCGCCCTGCCCTGATCCTTGCGCCGAACAAGATCCTTGCCGCGCAGCTCTATGGCGAGATGAAGAGCTTCTTCCCAGACAACGCGGTGGAATATTTCGTCTCCTACTACGATTACTACCAGCCCGAGGCCTATGTTCCCCGGTCCGACACCTACATCGAGAAGGAAAGCTCGGTGAACGAGGCGATCGACCGGATGCGCCATTCTGCCACCCGCGCGCTGCTGGAACGCGACGACGTGATCATCGTCGCCTCGGTTTCGTGCCTCTACGGCATCGGCTCGGTCGAAACCTATTCGGCCATGATCTTCGACATCAAGCGCGGCGAAAGCGTCGATCAGCGCGAACTGATCCGCAAGCTGGTGGCGCTGCAATACAAGCGCAACGATGCCGCCTTCGCGCGCGGCACGTTTCGCGTACGCGGCGACAACCTCGAAATCTTCCCCAGCCACTATGAGGACATGGCCTGGCGGATCAGCTTCTTCGGCGACGAGATCGAGGAAATCGCCGAATTCGATCCGCTGACCGGCAAGGCCGGGGCCAAGCTGGGTTCGGTGCGGGTCTATGCCAATTCGCACTACGTCACCCCCGGCCCCACGATGAAGCAGGCGGCCGAGGCGATCCGCTTCGAACTCGCCGAGCGGCTGAAGGAGCTGCAGGCCGAGGGCAAGCTGCTGGAGGCCCAGCGGCTGGAACAGCGCACCAATTTCGACCTCGAAATGATCGCCGCCACCGGCTCCTGCGCGGGGATCGAGAATTACAGCCGCTTCCTGACCGGCCGCCTGCCGGGCGAACCCCCGCCAACCCTGTTCGAATACCTGCCCGACAACGCCCTGCTGTTCGTCGATGAAAGCCACCAGACCGTGCCGCAGATCGGCGCGATGTCGAAGGGCGACCATCGCCGCAAGATCACGCTGGCCGAATACGGCTTCCGCCTGCCAAGCTGCATCGACAACCGCCCGCTGCGCTTCAACGAATGGGACGCGATGCGCCCGCAGACCGTGGCGGTTTCGGCCACACCGGGCTCATGGGAAATGGAGCAGTCGGGCGGAGTCTTTGCCGAACAGGTGATCCGCCCCACCGGGCTGATCGACCCGCCGGTGACGATCCGCCCGGTCGAGGACCAGGTCCAGGACTGCATCAACGAATGCCGCGAAACGGCGGCCAAGGGCTATCGCACGCTCGTCACCACCCTGACCAAGCGGATGGCCGAGGACCTCACCGAATTCATGCACGAGGCGGGCCTGCGCGTACGCTACATGCACTCCGACGTCGAAACGCTGGAACGCATCGAACTGATCCGCGATCTCCGGCTTGGCGTCTATGACGTGCTGGTGGGGATCAATCTGCTGCGCGAAGGGCTCGACATTCCCGAGTGCGGCCTCGTCTGCATTCTCGATGCCGACAAGGAGGGTTTCCTGCGCAGCGAAACTTCGCTGATCCAGACCATCGGCCGCGCCGCGCGCAATGTGGATGGACGAGTGATCCTCTATGCCGACCGGATGACCGGCAGCATGGAACGCGCCATCGCCGAGACCGACCGCCGCCGCGAAAAGCAGCGCGCCTATAACGAGGCGCACGGGATCACGCCCGAAAGCATCCGCCGCAACATCCACGACATCGTCGCCGACACCGCGGCGCGCGATGGCGTGCTGGTCGAGATCGAGGACGATGCGCGCAACAACCTCGTCGGCCACAACCTGCGCGCCTATATCGAGGAACTAGAAGGCCGCATGCGCGCCGCCGCCGCCGACCTGGAATTCGAGGAAGCCGGAAGGCTGCGCGACGAAATCAGGCGGCTCGAGGCAACCGAACTCGGCCTGCCGGAAGGCGAACACAAGGCGCCGCTGGTGGGCCGCAGCAACGAAGGCAAGCCGGGGACGCGGAAGACCCGGTTCGGCAAACGCCAGCAGAAGTGGGGGCGGTAAGCGCTTAGAGCTTACCGAACTGCCCTTCGAACCCGGTAGTATCCCCGGCGGCCAGGAACTTGGCCTGTTCCACCCAGCTATCCCGGCGCGGACGACCGGCGAAGGCGCCGAGCTTGGCGTCGAGCGCATCGAGCGCGGCGTCGTCCAGCGCGGCAATCTGGGCATAGGTGGTGATGCCGAGGGTTGGCAGCAGCGCCTGCAGCTTGGGGCCGAGGCCCTTGATCTTGGACAGGTCATCGCCGGCGGCTGGAGCGGGGGGTTCGGGTGCGGCTTGCGGCGCAGCGGCGGCCAGATCCTCTACTTCGTCCTGCGCGGCGACGGCGATGATCTCGCCAATCCCGGCCATGCCGCCGGCCATCGGCGGCGGCACGATCGCGGCGGCAGGGGCGGCGTCGATCAGTGCCTGGTTGCGCGCGGCAGGCGCGGCGCCTTCATCGAGCACGTCGGGGCGGTATTCGCGTCGCGGGGCATTGCTGCCACGCCGCAGCAGCCACCAGCCGACCAGCAGGACCAGCATCAGCGCGGCACCAAACACCAGCGAATTCGCTTCGATCAACTCCAGCATCGATTTCGTTTCCCGTTGCAGGTTCGGGCCAAGGCAAGCCCCAAGACGGCGGCAATTTCAAGCCTCAATCGACGACCTCAGGGCACCGACGGCGTATCGATCAGGGTCGGATGGATCCGCGCCGGGGTCAACACCGCGAATTCGATGCGGCGGTTAGCCGGATCGGTCGGATCAAGCCCGTCGACCGGCTGCGATGAGCCTTTTCCGCGCGCGCGAAGATCCGTCCGCGCAATGCCGCGCTGCACCAGCGCCTCGCGCACGGTGCGCGCACGGTCAAGGCTGAGCGCGATATTGGCGGCCTCATCGCCACGGGCGTCGGTGTGGCCGGTGATCGCCACGCGCCCGCCCGCGCAGGGGCGCAGCGCGGCAGCGACCTCGTCGAGCAAGACCTCGCTTGCCGGATCGAGTGCTGCGCTGGCTTCCTGAAAGCGGATCGTGCGGGTCTTGAGGATGCCGTCGATCGTGCTCTGGCAATGGGCAACGCCGGCCTGCACCGGTGCAGCGCGGTGGAGCCCGCCGGAGCGCACGGTCTGGACCCCGGCAACGGCAAGCAATCCCGCCGCCATGGCTCCGCCCAGCACCACCGCAATCGTCGTGCGCTCCATTTCAGCCTTCCGTCTTCGCCACATTGCGGCGGAACAGCACCCGGTCTTCGGGGCCGAAACCCTTGTGCCAGATGATGTAGCCATAGACGAGCAGGATCGCGGGAATGCCGATGATCAGCTCTGCCCATTCCGGCAGAAAGTTCGTCGCCAGCCAGCCGACCAGCGTTGCCGGTGCAGCAGCCCAAACCAGCGGCCAGCGCCACGATCGGATCGGTTCATCCAGCACGCGCGAGAGGATCCAGGCCTTGATCAGCGAAGCGGTGGCAAGCGACAGCATCAGTGCCGCAGCAGCTGCGGCTGCACGGAAATTGTAGTTCAGCCCCAGGTGCATCACCAGTTCGATGCCGCCGATGGTCAGCGCGCCCTGCAGCACGATCGTGAACAGCGAAACCCACAGGTTCTTGAGCCGCGCGACATAGACCAGCGCGGCCTCGCTCACCACGGCGGTGGCCGCGGCAACTTCGGCCGCGAGCAGGAAGGCCAGCGCCCCGGTGCCCCCGACGAAGGCCGGCCCGACCAGGCCCATCACGCCTTCGCCCGGAATGCCCAGCGCCAGCGCGATGCCCGCCTGGGCGGCGATGATCCAGAAGCCCACTTGCGACACCTGCCGCGCGATCGCCGCGTAGTTGCCTTCCTTGAGGTTACGGGTGATCACCGGGCCAAGGATCGGCTCGAAACTGGTCTTGAGCTTTTGCGGCAGCGAAGCAACCTGCTGCGCCGCGTAATAGACCCCAACGGCCGCTGGCGTACTGAAATAGCTGAGCAGCGCGATGTCGAGCTTGCGGGTGCCCCATTCGACCATGTCGGCACCGGCCAGCGGCATGGACTGCACGGCCAGACGCATGATCCGCATCGGATGCGGCCGCCATTGACTTGGCAAGCCATAGGCCCGCACCAGGGGCCAGAGGGAGACGGCAAGCGCCGCCAGCTTGGCCATGATGAATGACAGCGCAAGCCCAGCTTCCTGGTAGATGAACAGGAAGGCGACGGCCGCCAGCGTTTGAACCCACGGCTCGACCAGCGACCGCGCGCGGACCGTTGCGCCGACATTGTAGCGATAGGCCAGGGCCGAAAGCGCGATGTCCGTAAGCGAAGTGGCGATGATCGCCAGTGGCAGCAAGCGGTCCCACTGGCTGTATTCGCCGCTGGGGAACATCGGCGCCGGGATGAGGTAAAGCAGACCGGCCGCAAACACCGACAGCAGGAAGGTCAGGGTCAGTCCATCGGCGACGACATGAGCGCCATCGCGCCCGTCTTCCGACAGCCGCTGGGCCAGCCCGCGCCGCTGTCCGAGCGCGCAAATCTGGCCGACCAGTTCGACGATCACCAGCGCCGAGGCATAACGCCCCAGCGCTTCCACCCCATAAAAGCGTCCCGCGATGAACAGGAACGGCGCCGTGCCGCCCAGTCGCAGCACGAACCCGAGGAAGTTGGTGCGCCCACCCTTGGCAAGCGCCTGGATATCCTGCTGCGAAGCCTCGCTCACTGCGGCCCTTCCAGCTCGGACTTGAGCGGGCGGGCCAGCAACTGCGCCACCACCGCGGAGGCCGACGCCTCGTCTGCGAGCAACCGGCAGACCGCATCGACGATCGGCATGTCCACGCCTTCGCGGGCAGCCAGCTGCGCCAGCACCGGCGCGGTATGCGCGCCTTCGGCCACGCTGTTCTTGCCCGCCAGCGCCTCGGCCATGGTCAAGCCTTCGCCCAGCGCCTTGCCGAGCGAGAAGTTGCGGCTGGAGGTGGACGAACAGGTCAGCACCAGATCGCCCATCCCGCACAGGCCAGACAGCGTTTCGGCCCGCGCGCCACGTGCCAGGCCAAAGCGCAGCATTTCGGCATAGCCGCGCGCGATCAGTGCGGCGCGGGCATTCTGGCCCAGCTTCAGTCCCTCGACCACGCCGCAGGCGATCGCCAGCACGTTCTTGACCGAGCCGCCGATTTCCGCGCCAATCACGTCGTCAGAATAGTATGGCCGCAGCGCCGGGCGCGAAATCACGGGAGAGAGCCGCTCCCACTGTTCCTGTCCGCCCGAACAGGCCAGCGTGACGGCGGTCGGCAGCCCGGCGGCGACTTCGTGCGCGAAAGTCGGACCCGACAGGACCGCAAGCGTGGCGGCAGGCGCAGCGGCAGCCGCGACATCGCCCATCAGCCGCCCGGTGCCAGCTTCGATCCCCTTTGCGCAGAGCACCAGATCGCGGGGCGCATCGGGCAGGCCGGACAGGACCCGCGCCAGATGCTGTGCTGGGCAAACCACCAGCAAGACCGGCAGGGCGGCCAAATCACCAATTTGGTTCGTTGCTGTGATACTGGGTGCCAATTCGGCACTCGGCAGGAACAGACTGTTGGTATGGCGGGTGTTGATCTCCGCGACCAGTTCCGCCTCGCGCGCCCAGAGCAGGACCGGCGTGCCGTCGCTCGCCAGACTTTGCGCCAGGGCCGTGCCCCAAGCCCCGCCGCCGATCACGCCAACCTGCGCGCCGCTCATGCCTTTACCCCCGCTCCGCGCACCGGCAGCGCATCCGGATCGAGCGGCCAGCGCGGACGCGCCGCCGTGTCGAGCGGATCGGACTGGCCAAGGCGTTCGATCCCCGCCCAGGCGATCATCGCCGCGTTGTCGGTGCACAAGGTCAAGGGTGGAGCGACAAAGGGCAGGCCAAATTCGCCCGCCAGCGCCTGCAGCGCGCCGCGCATTGCCTGATTGGCCGCCACGCCGCCCGCCACCACCAGCGCGCTGACACCGTCGACGGCGCGCAGGGCAATCCGGGTGCGGTCGATCACGCAGTCGATCGCGGCCTGCTGGAACGAGGCGGCAAGGTCAGCCGCGCTGTGCGTTCCGGCCTGATGTGCGCGCAGCACCGCGCTCTTGAGGCCGGCGAAGCTGAAATGCGGTTCGCCGCTGCCAACCAGCGGGCGCGGCAGGGGCACGGCGCGGGCATCGCCTTCGCGCGCCAAACGCTCAACCGCCGGGCCGCCGGGATAGCCGAGGCCCAGGATCTTGGCGGTCTTGTCAAAGGCTTCGCCCAGCGCATCGTCGATCGTGGTGGCCAGGCGGCGATAGCGCCCCACCCCTTCGACCAGCAGCACCTGGCAATGCCCGCCCGAAACCAGCAGCAGCAGATAGGGATAGGCAAGGCTGGCGTCGGCCAGGCGCGGCGAAAGCGCGTGGCCTTCAAGGTGGTTGATCGCGATCAGCGGCTTGTCCGACGCCATCGCCAGCGCCTTGGCCGTGACCAGCCCGACCATCACCCCGCCGATCAGCCCCGGCCCGGCTGTGGCGGCAATCGCATCGATATCGGCCAAGGTCATCCCGGCATCGGCCAGCGTTGCCTCGATCAAGGGAGCGAGCCGTTCGGAATGGGCGCGCGCGGCGATTTCGGGAACGACGCCGCCATAGGGGCGATGCGCCTCGTCCTGCGAAGCGATCCGCTGCGCAAGGATGCGCCGCTCGCTGTCCACCAGCGCGGCGGCTGTTTCGTCGCAAGACGATTCAATTCCGAGGACAATCCCCATCCCGACTTCCCCTTACCGAGATTGCAGACTAGCACAAGCGACCATGCTCAACCGTCCACTAAAGCTTGGCACCCGCCGCTCCCCGCTTGCCATGGCGCAGGCCGAGGAGACCCGTGATCGCCTGATCGCCGCCCATCCCGGCCTTGCAATCGAGATCGTTCCCGTCACCGCCAGCGGCGACAAGATCCAGGACCGCCCATTGGCCGAGATCGGCGGCAAGGCGCTGTGGACCAAGGAGCTCGACCACTGGCTCGAGAGTGGCGAGATCGACTTTGCGGTCCATTCGCTGAAGGACGTCGAGACGATCCGGCCCGATTTTCTGGTCATCGCCGCGATCCTGCCGCGCGAAGACGTGCGCGACGTGCTGGTCGGCGCGGCCTCGATCCGCTCGCTGCCGCAGGGCGCGCGGGTGGGCACCAGCGCCCCGCGCCGCGCCGCGCAGCTGCTCCACGCCCGGCCCGACTGCGAGGTCGTCTCATTTCGCGGCAATGTCGCCACGCGCCTTGCCAAGCTCGCGGCGGGCGAGGCCGATGCCACCCTGCTCGCCCGCGCGGGGCTCAATCGGCTGGGCGAACACGGCACCGGCCACCCGCTCGATGCCGAGGAATGGCTCCCCGCGCCGGGTCAGGGCGCAATCGCGATCGAGTGCCGCCGCGATGCCGCAAAGGTGCGCGAAGTGCTATCCGCGATCGACGATGCGCCCAGCCGCCATGCCGTGCTGGCCGAGCGCGCGCTGCTGGCCGGGCTGGGCGGCAACTGCCACAGCCCGATCGCCGTGCTCACCACCCACGCAGGCGAGGACCTGATCCTGCGCGCGGCGATCTACAGCCCGGACGGCGCGGAAAAGGTGGAAGCGACCGCGCGCTTTGCCGCTGGCGATCCCGCTGGCCCGGCCGGCCTTGCCGCGCGGCTGCTGGAGGCCGCGCCGGAAGTGGTCAGGGTGCACTTTTCCGGACCGATGGAGGCCTGACCCCGATGTCGCCGCTGATCGTCATTCGTCCCGAACCCGGCAACAGCGCCACGGTGGCGGCAGCGCGGGCGGCGGGACTGGAAGCCCATGGCTTTCCGCTCTTCTCGGTCAGCCCGCGCAAGTGGGAAGTACCCGATCCGGCCCGCTATGACGCGATGCTGGCGGGCAGCGCCAATGTGTTCCGCCACGCCGGTGCGGGGCTCTCGGCGCTGCGCAGGCTGCCGGTCTATGCGGTTGGCGACACGACGGCCGAGGCGGCCCGCGCGGCGGGCTTCAAGGTCGCCTATTCGGGCACCGGCGGGCTGCAGGCGGTGTTGGGCGAGCTGGCGCCGGCGCACAAGCGGCTGCTGCGCCTGGCCGGGGAAGAACGCATCGCCCTGGCCATGCCGCCCGGCGTCGCGCTGGAAGAACGCGTGGTCTATGCCAGCGAGGCCTGCCCCCTGCCCGAGGAACTTGCGACGATGCTGCGGCAGGACGCGATCGTCACGCTCCATTCGGCCGAGGCCGCGCGCCATCTCGCCGCGCAATGCGTCACCCACGGGATCCGCCGCGCGCCGATCAGGATCGCGGCACTTGGCCCGCGCATCGCCAATGCGGCGGGCACCGGCTGGGGCGAAGTGGCGATCGCCGCGTTGGCCAGCGATCACGCTTTGCTGGCATTGGCCCGCCAGATGTGCCAAGACCCTGCGCCGAACGGTCGCCCAAAATAGAGAAATATGAGGCAGCCCGATGCCCGATGAAATGTTTGCCCGGCCCCTGGCCACTCCCCGCGGCGGCGGAACTTCGCTGCGCGCGCTGATCGGGGTGACGCTGCTCGCCTTTGTCGGCGGGGCACTCCTGGTCGGTTACCTGGTCTGGAACGGGCGGATCGAAATCGGCGGCGCCACCCCCGCCGCCCCTGCGGCCAGTCAGGCCGCACTGCCCTCGCAAGCCGCCAGCAACGCGGCCGTCAGCGTGCTCGACCAGCGCCTTGCCGCGCTTGAGGCGCGGCTCATCCAGATCAAAGGCCAGGCCGATGCCGCCGAAGGCAATGCCGTCCACGCCGAAGCCCTGCTGGTGGCCTTCGCCGCCCGCCGCGCGATCGAACGCGGCACACCGCTTGGCAATCTGGAGGGGCAGCTCAAGTCGCGCTTCGGCAATAGTCAGCCCGGCGCGGTGCAGACCGTGATCGAGGCGGCGAAGAACCCGCTCACGCTCGACCAGCTGCTCCAGCAGCTCGATGCGCTTGCCCCCGCGCTGATCGGCACGCCGCAAGACGAAACGGGCTGGGACCGCTTCACCCGCGAGCTGGGCTCGCTGTTCGTGATCCGCCACGGCGAAGTTGCCTCGCCGCGTCCGGCCGACCGGATCGAGCGCGTCCGCATGCTGCTGCGCACCGGCAAGGTCGATGCCGCCGCCGACGAAGTGGCGCTCATGCCTGCCAGCCCGGAAGCGGCCGCGTGGATCGCCAATGCCCGGCGCTATGCCACGACCAGCCGCGCGCTCGACCAGATCGAGGGCGCGGCACTGGCCGATCCCGTGAAGCAGGCCCCCTCCAGCCCGCAGCCCGGCCCGGCATCCCCGGCCGCCCCAAGGCAGCAATAGCCGCAACGGCTCACCGCAAGTGACGCCCAAGCTGCCTGCTTAAGCGGGAGCTGGCGCTGGCACGTTCATTTTTGAGCAATACTTGGCTGAACAGGCGGGTTGCAAACCTGTGCAGATATAAGGAGCAACCACATGCGCAACGGTTCCATCGGGTCAGGAGCACTCATTCTGGCGGCCATGCTTGCCGTCTCCGCCCCGGCCAGCCTGTCTGCCCAGCAGACCGAACCCGCCAACCCTGCCGCCGCCAATCCCAACATCGTGGTCAACGCCCCCGAAATGGTCGCGGGACCGGAGATCAAGGGCATCATTTCGGCCCGCAGCGGCGACAAGATCCGCGTTACCGCCGCCGATGGCACCAGCACGGTGATCCTCGTCAACGATGCCACGAAGTTCAAGTCAGGCGGCGGCCTGTTCGGTGGGGGCAAGGCCAACAAATACACCACCGAGTCCCTGCTCAACGGCCTGCCGGTGACGGTGAAGACCGTGCAGTCGGACAGCGGCCTGCTCGCAAGCCAGATCAGCTTCAAGAGCGGCGACATGAAGACCGCCGCGATGATCCGCAATGGCACCGCCCAGGGCTTCGAGGAGCAGACCGCCGCGACCGAGGCACTGCGCGGGCGCATGGCCGATATCGACAAGTACAACGTCAAGGCCACGACCAACGTCTATTTCGACACCGGCAAGACCGACCTGTCCTACACCGCCAAGAACGATCTTTGCGCCGTCGCCGCCCAGGCCGAGGCAACCGACAACGCGCTGTTGCTCGTGGTTGGCTATACCGACTCGGTCGGCAGCGACGATTACAACCAGGACCTCAGCGAACGCCGCGCGGGCAAGGTGATCAACTATCTCCAGCAGGTCTGCCACTGGAAGCCCTACCGGATGCTCACCCCCACCGGCATGGCCAAGGCCGACCCCGCCGCCAGCAACGACACCCCCGAAGGCCGCGCCCAGAACCGCCGCGTTTCGGTGAACATCCTCGTCAGCAAGGGTCTGGACGGGATGTAGGAGCGCGCGGCAGCCCACCCCGCTGCGACTAGCCGGGGCTGCGCCCCGGCTAGTCTCGCTCCCCTCCCGCTTGCGGGAGGGGTTGGGGGTGGGCGGCGGAGGCCACCTCTTTCCCGTCACCCCGGACTTGATCCGGGGTCCCGCTGCCTTGTTCGGTCATCGACAGGATCCGATACGCTGCCAGAGCAAGCGGGACCCCGGGTCAGGCCCGGGGTGACGATGTGTGGCGAATAGTGCGAAATGGCAGGAATGGCCGGAGAAACGGATGCTAGCTTTCAACCCTGCTCGCCAGTCTTCTTTGCCACCTTACGCTGTCGGAGTTCTTCTTTTTTGATGTTCCGTTTGGCGACCCACTCCATTGCATCGTGGTCCCTTTCCAGGAACATCGAGTCAATTTCGCGCTTGGACTGCCCGTCCATGATCCCCTTGAGGGTCTGGTGCTTGCTGCGGCTCACTCGATCTCCAATCCCCCTCAAGCCGCCGAAGAAAACTTCAGCAAGTCCGGCATCTCGCCCGACATGCCGCGCGCTTCGTCCATGAAGAACTTCTTGAGCCAGCCCGAACGCTGGACCACGCCCATGCCCATGCGCCGCACCAGCGAGGGCAAACGCCCCGGAATGCCGAACAGGCGCACTAGCGCGTCGGTAGCGGCCATGACCGAGATGTTGTCGAGACTGCGCCAGCGCTCATAACGCGCCAGCACCTGCGCATCGCCAAGGTCGAGGCCGAGGCGCATCCCGTCGGCCAGGACCTGTACCAGGGTGCCGACATCGCGCAGCCCTAGGTTCAGGCCCTGCCCTGCGATCGGGTGCATCCCGTGCGCGGCGTCGCCGACCAGCGCGAGGCGCTGCTCGACGATATGCGGCGCGTGGTGGAAGGTCAGCGGCCAGGATGCGCGTGGGGCGCAGAGTTCGATCTTGCCGAAAATGTCGGCCATGCGGCTCGCGATCTCGCCGGTAAACACCGCGTCGCTCATCGCGGTCACGCCCTTGGCGTCCTGTTCGTCGACGGTCCAGACCACGGCGCTGCGGTGGCGGCCATCAGGCAGGTCAAGCAGCGGCAGCAGCGCCAGCGGCCCAGCCGGGAAGAAGATTTCCCAGGCTACGCCGCCATGCGGCTTTTCATGGGTGATCGCGGTAACGAAGGCACGGTGACGATAGTCCCAGCGCGCGGAATTAAGGCCCGCCTCGGTGCGGGTGGGCGATTGGCGGCCCTCGGCGGCGACCAGCAGGCTGCCTTCCAGCACCCGGCCATCGTCAAGCGTCACCGCAACGCCGTGTTCGCCGCGCTGGCGTTCCACCGGCTCGACGCCGCTCGCCCAGTTGATCAGCGGCTCGTCGCGCGCCGCCTCGAACAGGGCCAGACGAATGTCGCGGTTGGCATACATCCGCCCCAGCGTGCCTTCGTGCGGTTCGGGCTTGAAGTCGATCCGGCCGGGCTTCATCCCGTCGGTCACGGCAATCGCCTCGATCGGGCAGCCGAGCGGGGCGAGGCGTTCCTCAAGACCGATGTTGCAGAACAGGTTCCAGCTGGCGGTCGAAATGGCCGAGGCGCGGCCATCGACGCCTTCCGCGGTCAGTTCCTCGGGCCGGGCCTTGTCGACCACGTGGCTGGAAATGCCCTGCTTCGCGGCGGCCAGGGCCAGCGTCATGCCGACCAGTCCGCCGCCGAGTATTACCAGGTCCCGTCGTTCGTTCATTTATTCGCCTCGCAGGTATTGCCCGGTCCACCATCGACATCGAGGCAGCGCCCGTCAAACGTACCATCGGGCACCTTGAGGCCGACGATTTGTGCCAGAGTCGGCGCAATATCGACCGTTTCGACCGGCTGGGGCTGTTCGAAACCGTGGATGCCCTTGCGCCAGAACAGGATCGGCACGCGCCGGTCATAGTCGAAGGCACTGCCGTGGGTGGCGATGTACATGCCGGGCATCGCCTCGGGAATCGGGGTCACCGCGCGGTCGAGCAGCACCACCACGTCACCCGAACGCGCGGGATCGAACGAGGCGCGGGCGCGGTCCTTCAGGGTCCAGTCCTGCGGATTGCCGGCGGGCATCGGCGTAACGGCAAGCTCGTCATGGGTGAAGGCCGCCGCGACCTGGGGATTGGTCTTGAGCGTCGCAACCAGCGCCTTGACCACCACGGCGCGCTGGTCGGGTCCGATTTCGCGGCTGACGTAGAAGTCACCGAACGGGCCATCGGCGATCAGCAGTGGTCCCTTGGTAACGATCCCGGTCTTGGCCGCAACGGCCTTGGACAGTTCCGCCGGCATCAGCGACTTGTCGGCCCGGATCGCGCGCGGGAAGGCCTGCTCGTCGGCCCGCTCGGGCGTGTCGAGCCCGCCATGGTCGGCGCTCAGCACGACGACATAGTCGATCCCCAGCGAATCGAGGTGATCGAACAGACGGCCAAGGTTCTGGTCGAGCTGCGCCATCTGGATGCACATCTCGACGCCTTCGGTGCCGGTCGCGTGGCCGATATAGTCGGTGGCCGAAAGGCTGACCGACAGCACGTCGGTGGCCGGCCCCTTGCCGAGCTGCATTTCGTCAACCAGGCTGTTGGCGAGGTCTACCGTGGCCCCGTCCATGCGCGGCGAAATCCGGAACTGGTCGGGCTTGTCCGGCGCAAGATCGAAGCGGTAGGTGCCGACCGCGGCCTTGCCAACGTTGACGGCATGATCGTTCGACGCGCACCAGGCGGGCGCGGCGATTGCAGGGGCCCCGCGCTTGAGCTCGGCGGTGACGGCGGCGTTTTCCGCCTGGACCGCCGGGGACAGCTCGCGCCCGCCAAGCGTGACAAAGCCCGCGCCCTTCCACCAGTATGCGGCGTCGATATCGTGCCCGCCCATCATCATCACCGCGCGGTCCTTGGCCGAAACGGCGACGTTGCGGGTGGCGGGATTGGCCTTCTTCATCATCTCGCCCAGCGTCGGCACCTTGAGGTGGACGGCGGAGACGACCGGATTGCGCGCGCTGGAGGCGGGATCGCTTTCATCCTCGGCGCAGTAGATCGGCTTGTCGCCGCGCGGGCTGGCGGGATCGAACCAGTTGTTGGCGATGATCCCAGTGCGCGAAGGATGCGCGCCGGTCATCAGCGTGGAGTGGCCGGGGCAGGTTTCGGTCGCGGCGTGCGACTGGAAACCAGCGGGGAACACCGCGCCGGTCATCAGCCGGGCAAAGCCGCCGGTATAGTGCTGGCGGTACTGGGCAAAGAGGTCGGCCGAAAACTGGTCGACCGAAACGGCGACGATCAGCTTTGGCGGGGTCGTCGGCGTCGCCGTCACCACGGGCGTCGATGTGGCGCTGACCGGCGGCGGGCTGGCACCGGGCGCGCAGGCGGAAAGGGCGATCGAAAGGGTGAGAGCCAACGGAGCAACGAAACGGCGCATCGGGGTTCCTTGAAAATTCGCGTCAAAGACGGCACAGCCCTGATGGCGGGAGCGCAGGCCAAGCGCAAGGCCCGCCGCGCCCGACCAACGGAGAATGCCGTTAATGCCCCGCTACCTGCGCCTTGTTGCCGTCTTGTTGCACCTTTGCGCGTTGTGGCTCGCGGGTCCAGCACTCGCCGCGCCCAATCACATCAGCGCCGAACTGATTGCCGAGTCGGCCGCCCAGCCGGGCCAGACGGTGATGCTGGCCGTGCGGATGACGCCCGAACCGGGCTGGCACGGTTACTGGCAGAATCCGGGCGATGCCGGGCTTGGCATGACGCTGGACTGGACCCTGCCCGCCGGCGCCAAGGCTGGGGCGCTGCAATATCCGGTGCCCGACACCCTGCTGATCGCGGGGCTGATGAATCACGTTTACGAGCACGAATATGCCGTGCTGGTGCCTCTCACCCTGCCCGCCGATGCCCGCCCCGGCGCGATCCTCCCGATCAGCGCCAAGGCCCAGTGGCTGGCCTGTACCGAGCAGATCTGCGTGCCCGAAAGCACCCAGCTGACGGGCAGCGTCATGGTTGGTGCACCCGCCGCTCGCGATGCGCGGTTCGACAAGTGGCTCGCCGCGCTCCCCGCTCCGCTTGGCAGCAAGGCCACCTTTGCGCTGGACGGCAAGCGTCTGCGCGTTGCGATTCCGCTGCCGGCCTCGGTCAAGCTGGAGGCCCCGCACCTGTTCATCGCCACCGATCGCACGGCTGATTATGCCGCCCCGCAAGCCTTCTCGCGCCGCGGCGATATGCTGATCGTCGAGCTGGACCGCGCCAAGTTCGAGCCCGGCAGCCCCACCGCGCTGAGCGCCGTCTTGCGACTGGGCAAGGCGGGCGACGGGGTATGGATCGACGCTGCGCCGGGCGTTGTCCCGCCAGCTGGAGAACCGCTGGTCGAGGCGCCAGCCCGGCCTGCGGTCAGCCTGCCCATGCTGCTGATCTCGGCGCTGCTCGGCGGACTCTTGCTCAATGTGATGCCCTGCGTCTTCCCGATCCTCAGCCTCAAGGCGCTGAGCCTGGCCAGAGCGGGCGAGAGCGAGGCGCAGGCCCGCGCCGAAGGACTGGCCTATAGCGCGGGCGTGGTGCTCGCCTGCCTCGCGCTCGGCGTACTGATGCTGACACTGCGGGCCGCCGGACAGGAAGTGGGCTGGGCGTTCCAACTGCAAGAGCCGCTGGTCGTGGCGGGCCTGCTGCTGCTGGCCGCAGCGATCACGGCCAACCTGTTTGGCGTTTACGAACTTTCCGTGCCTGGCTTCGCCGCCGAAGGCTCGCCGCAGGGCGCGTTTGCCACTGGCCTGCTCGCCGCGTTCGTCGCCACGCCCTGCACCGGGCCGTTCATGGCCGCCGCCATGGGCGCGGCGCTGCTGCTGCCGACCGCGCAGGCGCTCTCGCTGTTCGCCGCGCTGGGACTGGGCCTTGCCCTGCCCTTCCTCGCCATCGCCTACGTCCCCGCGCTGCGCAGCCGCCTTCCGCGTCCGGGGGCGTGGATGAACCGGTTCCGGCAAGCGATGGCCGTGCTGATGGGACTGACCGTCGCCGCGCTGATCTGGTTGTCCAGTCGGCTCGCCGGATCGGGCTTTGCCTTTGCCGCGGCGCTGCTCGCGGTGATCCTCGTCTCGGTGCTGGTCTTGCTGGGGCGGCGACAGCGCCATGGCCTCGCGGGCGGCAGGCCGGTATGGGCGGCGCTGGCCGGTCTGGTCGTGATCGCCGCGCTGGGCCTGCCCGGCATGGTGCGCGAGCCGCAGGCCGAAGCGGCGGGCGTACTGCCATCAGCGCCGTTCAGCGAGGCCGCGCTGGCCAAGGCGCGGGCCGAGGGCAAGCCGGTCTTCGCCTATTTCACCGCCGATTGGTGCCTGACCTGCAAGGTCAACGAAGCCGCCGCGATCGAGCGCGAAGATACCCGCGCCGCCTTCGAAAAGGCCGGCGTGGTGGTGCTGCGCGGCGACTGGACCCGGCGCGATCCGGCGATCACCCGGTTCCTCACCGCGCAGGGCGCGGCAGGCGTGCCACTTTACCTCTGGTATCCCGCCGGCGGGGGCGCGCCGCAGCAATTGCCGCAGGTGCTGACGCCCGCCACGCTGGCCGATCTGGTCAAGTGAACCAGAACGAGTTCACGTCCTTCTCACCCGCTTCGACCCGGATCGGGCGACCGAACACCTTGTCCGAGCGCAGCGCAGCGCAGGTTGCGGGGTCGGTCGAAATCGCAGCCACGCGCGCATCGCCCACGCGGGCGATGATCGTGGCGGTTTCGCCCGCCTTGCCCGGCTGGATGGTGAAAGTTTCGGCCACCGCATCGCCGGTGTAGCCGTCGATCACGTTCCACGCGGGCTTGACCTTGGGCAGGCTCTGCCAGCGGCTCTGGCTCCAGTCGGCCGCATTTGTCGAGTAAACCCCGGCGGCATACTTGCTCATGATCCCGCCATTGGCCCCGACCAGCGTCAGGCTGCCCGGCGCGGCGCGGCAGCGCGCCACCGCCTCGGCAATGCCGTGGGCGGAATAGTTGTTCCCGGCCCCGCCGAAGAACGGCAAGCCGCCAGTCAGCGTCCAGCCGCGCGGGTCGTCGCGGTCGAGCCCGAAAGCATCGAGCAGGTTGAAAACGGGGATCGCGAAGCACGAATAGAGGTCGATCGCGCCGAGCTTGTCCCAGGCCGTCCCCGCGATGTCGAGCGCGGTCGAAATCGCCGAAACCGCAGCCGGGCTCTTTTCGATGGATTCGCGCGTCAGCATCGCCGGTTCGGCGCAGTCGGCCACGCCGTGGATGTGAACCCAGCGGCTTTCCGGCACACCAAGGCGGCGGGCCTCGCCTGCGCTGGCGAGCAGGATCGCCCCGCCCTGATTGACCTGATCGCGCGCCACGACCAGGCGGCCATAGGGTTCTGCAACCAGCCGATTGCGCTCGGTCAACGTCGCCAGTTCCTCAGCCGAACGCGCAGTCGGCGCGGCAGAATGCGGGTTCTTTGCCGCCACCTCGGTAAAGGGCGCGAAGAGCTTGCCGATTTCAAGGCGATAGGCATCGAGCGACAGGCCGAGGCATTCGCGCCGCACGTTTTCGGCCAGCGCATAGCCGCCGATCGGCGCGCCGACGCCGTGGCGGATCGCGGTCATGTCGACCACGCCTTCATAGCCCGGTCCGCGATCTTCCAGCGTGCCGCCCACTTCTTCCGACCAGTCGCGGGTTTCGCCCCGGCCCATGATCGAACGCACGGTCGAAATCGCCTCTGACCCGACGATTGCCACCATCTTCGAGCGGCCCGCCGCGATTTCGGCGGCGAATTCCCCCACCAGCCGCTGCGGCCCCTGCCCGCCGACCACTTCCAGGATCGCGCGCTCGGGATTGGCACCGACGCGCTTGGCATAGGCGCGCGGGGTGTTGTCGGCATGGCCGAAGGGCGCATGAAAGCGGGTTGCCGAAATCTCGAACTGGCGGATCGCGATGATCGCGTCGATCGCGCCGGCCAGCGGCGAGGCTGCCTGGGCATCGGCAATCGCAGCGGCCAGCGCGGCGCCGCCAAGGTCCATGTGGCTACGCTCGGCATAACCGGGTTCGCCCACCCGTTCGGAAAACTGGCCGACGCCGATGATGACGGGGGTGTTGTCGGGAATAGCGCTCATCACAGCACCTGCCCATCGTCGACCGTGATCGTCGCGCCGGTGACATGGCGCGAGGCGTCGCTGCTCAGGAACACCAATGGCGCATCAAGCGCCTCGATCGGACACAGCCGGCGGCGGTGGAAGTTGGCGATCTGCTTGGCCCCGCCTTCGGTCTGGAACCAGTCACCCGCGATCTCGGTCTGGATGTAGCCCGGCTGGATCGTGTTGACGTTGATGCCCTGACGCACCCATTCGCGCGCGAACTGGCGGCCGAGGTGGGCGACCGCAGCCTTGGTGGCGGCATAGGCGGCATCGCCTTGCGCCGTCAGTTCGGCGGTGATCGAGCCGATCAGCACGATGCGGCCGCGCTCGCTGTCCTTGAAGCCCGCAGCGATCATCCGCTTCGCACCTTCGCGCGCGGTCAGGTAAACCCCGGTGAAGTTGGTGGCGACGAGGCCCGCCACGTCGGCGGCAGGAACCACGGTGGAGCGGCCATCGGCGGAGATCCCGGCATTGGCGATCACGGTGTCGACCGTGCCGAACCTTGCCTCGGCAGCATCATAGGCGGCGATGATCGAGGCTTCGTCGTTGACGTCCATCGCCACCGGCAGCGCCGCCTCGCCCAGTTCCTCGGCCAGGGCGGCGATTCGGTCGGTCCGGCGCGCGCCAATGACGACTCGCGCGCCTTCGCGCACGAACAGGCGGGCGAAATGCGCGCCAAACCCCGAAGATGCCCCCGTAATGAGCGCGACGCGCCCGTTCAATGCCAGTTCCATGCGTGTTGATGCCTCTCTCAAATCCCTCAATTCTCCCAAAGCCTGCCGCTGGCATGGGGTCAAGAGGCCAAGCTCCACGAATTTCGTAAGCAGAACTTACAAAAATTTGCGTTTCTTGATCCCGGTCAAGGTTTGAATGCCGCAACCGGGAGAGAAAGCCTGAGAAAGAAAGGAGAGGCTCATGACGACCAGTCAGGCAAACCGGCCCATTCCGGGCACCCACCTGTTCGACGGCGCGGCCGCACAGAAGGGCTATGCCCTCAATGCCATGTGCTTCTCCTTCAACCACGCCGAGAACCGCGATGCGTTCCTGCGCGACGAAGAAGCCTACCTTGACCGTTTCAATCTGACGCAAGAGCAGCGCGCAGCCGTTGCGGCACGCAACGTGTTGCAGATGATCGCGGCGGGCGGGAACATCTATTACCTCGCCAAGCTGGCCGGGATCTTCGGGCTCAACGTTCAGGACGTCGGCGCGCAGCAGACCGGGATGAGCGTCGAGGCCTTCAAGCAGATGCTGATCGATCAGGCCGACAAGATCCAGACTGGCGCACTCAAGGAAGTGGAGACGGCCCATGGCTAAGGTTATCGGTGGGGTCTTCACCAGCCACGTTCCCGCAATTGGCGGGGCCATCGCCCGCGGTGCGCAGAACGAACCCTATTGGAAGCCGTTCTTCGATGCCTGGCCGCCGGTGCGCGAATGGCTGGGCGAGCAGCAGCCCGACGTGGTCATCATGTTCTACAACGACCACGGCCTCAACTTCTTCCTCGACAAGATGCCGACCTTCGCGGTTGGCGCGGCGGCGACCTATCGCAACGAGGACGAAGGCTGGGGCCTGCCCGCTTTCCCGATCCCCGATGGTCATCCCGACCTGTCGTGGGCGATCATCGAAAAGCTGGTCGAGGAAGAATTCGACATCACGACCTGTCAGGACATGCTGGTCGATCATGCGGCCTCGATCCCGCTGGCGCTCGCCTGGCCGGGCCGGACTGCGCCGGTAAAGATCGTGCCGATCACGATCAACACCGTGCAGCACCCGCTGCCCTCGGCCAAGCGCTGTCTGGCACTGGGCCGCGCGGTCGGCAAGGCGCTGACCGAATGGCAAGGCGATGAAAAGATCATGGTGATGGGCACCGGAGGCCTGTCGCACCAGCTCGACGGCGAACGCGCCGGGTTCATGAACCCGGAATACGACAAGTTCTGCATGGACAACCTGTCCACCGATCCCGACGCACTGACCCGCCATTCGGTCCACGAGATCGTCGAACTGTCGGGCACGCAAGGCGTCGAAATCCTCAACTGGATTGCGGCACGCGGCGCGCTGGGCGCCAGCGCGAGCGAAGTCACGCGGTCCTATCACATTCCGATTTCGAATACGGCGGCGGCTGTCATGGTCCTTGAGACCCAGGACGCCAAGGCCAGTGGCACGGCTGCCAAGGTGGATACGCCCACCTTCGCCTGACACGCACCAGTTCTCCCCACCTGGAGCGGCGGTTCACCGAACTGCCGCTCTCTTTTTGCCCGCAATTTCGAGATTGCGAGTCACTCGCGCGAAACTAGCGCGAAAATGCGGCCTGTAAAGCGGCAGCTTCAGCGGGAAAATTTGTCCAGAAAATTGAATGCGTTCAGACAGCAGAGCTGAACCGTCGCACCGAATCCTGGCGATAGGGATCGAACAGGGCCGCGATCGTGCGGGCATAGGGCCGCCCGTCAGGCGTAATCGCCAGCTTACCGTTCCCAAGCAAGGCCAGACCCCGCTGCACGAAAGGCGCGATCCGGGCCGCCGCCTCTGCCGCCAGGTCTGGATCGAGCGCGGCTTCGCTCTTGCACAGCAGCGCCTCGATCACCGCGCCGCGGCGACGGTCGTCCGCGCTGCGCTGCACGCCCAGCGAGCCGGAGAGAAGGTCTTGCGACAGCAGCATCCGGTAGCGACCGGCATTCTTTTCGTTCTGCACCAGCACTTCTGGGAAGCAGCTGATCGCCGAAGCGCCAAGTCCGATCAGGGTCTGGGCCTGATCGTCGGTGAAGCCCTGAAAATTGCGGCGCAGACGGCCAGCTTCGGCGGCACGCGCCATCGGGTCGCCGGGCAGCGCGAAGTGATCAAAGCCGATCGGCACGTAACCTGCCTCGGTCAGGCGGCGATAGCCATAGTCGGCCATGGCGAAACGCTCGGCCTGACCAGGCAGCGCGGTGGCGTCGATCCGGCGCTGGCGCGGCAGCATGTGCGGCACATGGGCATAGCCGAACAGCGCGATCCGGTCCGCGCCCAGCTCGATGGTCCGCGCGATGGTCGCTTCAAGCTGCTCCAGCGTCTGGCCAGGCAAGCCATACATCAGGTCGTAGTTGAGCGACGAAATGCCGGCCTTGCGCAGCATTTCGGTGGCGCGCACGATTTCGGCGTCGGGCTGGACGCGGCCGATCGCCGCCTGCAATTCCGGAGCGAAGGTTTGCACCCCCATGCTGGCATGGGTCACGCCGACCCAGCCCAGCACCTGTCCCCATTCACGGGTCAGGGTGCGTGGGTCGAGTTCGATCGACCAGGTCGGATCGGCAAGCGCCATCTGCAGGGTCAACGCATCGACCAGGCGCACGAAGTCGGTCGGTGAAATGGCGTTGGGGCTGCCGCCGCCAAAGGCAACCCGGCGCACCGCGACGCGATCTTCCAGCCGCGCACCGGTAATCGCGATTTCGCGGTGGAGCGCATCGAGATAGCTATGCAGCCGCTGGGTCTTGTTCGCGCGGCCGGTATTGCAGCCGCAATACCAGCAGATCTGCTCGCAGAACGGGATATGGACGTAGAGCGAAACGTCGCCCTTGGCACCGCGCAACGCGGTGTCGAGCTCAGCCGCACCCACTTTGGAAGTGAACTCCGCAGCGGTCGGGAAGCTCGTGTACCGCGGAACGGGTGTTTCGAGCAGTTCGGGATAATAGGGCCACATAGGCAGCGATATTGCCGCTTATCTCTGCCGATTCATTGCGAAGGCTCAAATTCCTTCAAATGCCGCTTGCGCGACGAGCCTGAATGACAGCCCTTGGCGCAGCAGGTGCCCGAACTGTCGTTGCCCGGCACTTTCTGGCCACCAACCGGCACCTCGACCGAGCGCACCAGTCCATCGCCGGTGCAGAACGGCATGACCAAGGTCGCGCCCGAGGCCGGAACCGCGAGGTTCAGCGCGGCGGGAAGCAATGACAGCATCGAGAATTCGGTCAGGCCCTTCACGCCGCGTCATCCTCTTCATCATCAATCAGGATCCGGGCCGCCGCACCGTCGAGATCGTCGAACTGGCCGCGCTTCAGCGCCCAGAAGAACGCGGCAAGCCCCAGCCCGCCCATGCCCAGTGCGACCGGGATCAAAAGCGCCAGGCCGTTCACCGCGCCGCACCAACCAGGCGCAGCGAATTGCCGATCACGACCAACGAACTCAGCGACATCGCCGCTGCCGCAATCAACGGCGTGACATGACCCGCCATGGCGAGCGGCACGGCCAGCAGGTTATAGCCAACCGCCATACCAAAATTCTGCTTCACCACGCGCATCGTCCGCCGCCCGGCCGCGATTGCGCGCGGGATCGCATCGAGCCCGTCGCCGAGAAATACAAGGTCGGCGGCCTGACGTCCGACGTCGCTGGCGGTACCTGGCGCAATCGAGGCGTCGGCCGCCGCAAGCGCCGGGCCATCGTTAAGCCCATCGCCTGCCATCAGCACCTTGTGCCCCTCCGCCTGGAGCCTGGCGATCGCTTCCTGCTTGGCCTGCGGCGAAGCACAGCCGCGTCCGCTCAGCCCGGTTTCGCGCGCCACTTCGGCTACAGCGGCAACATTGTCGCCCGAAAGGATCTCGGCTTCGACGCCTTGAGCCTTGAGCCTTTGCAAGGCTTCGGCAGAGCCGGGGCGCAGGCGATCCGCAAACGGGATCAGCCAGGTCGGCTGACCGGCGATGTCGAGCGTGGTGGCAATTCCGCTGGCGCTATCCGGACGGCGCAGCGCCACCGGCTGGCCGTTCCACAGGGCCCGTACGCCTTGCCCGGCTTCTTCCTGAACCTGGCTCAGCAATGCGGGACGCACGCCGCGCCCGCCCAGCGTTTCGGCCAGCGCGCGCGAAAGCGGGTGTCGGCTGTGCGAGGCGAGGCCAAGTGCCACAGCCGCAGCATCAGCCGGCAGCGCCCCGATCACCGCGGCATCGGGTAGCGGGCGCCCCATGGTGAGCGTACCGGTCTTGTCGAGCAGGACCCGATCGACTGTCGCAATGCGTTCCAGCGCGGAACCGCCCTTGACCATGATCCCGCGCTTCATCAATGCGCCGCAAGCCACGACCTGCGCAACCGGCACAGCCAGCCCGAGCGCGCAGGGGCAGGTGATGATGAGCACGGCAATCGCATAGACCAGCGACTGATAGATCCCGACCCCGGCGATCATCCAGCCGGCAAAGGTCAGCGCCGCCAGCGTGTGAACGGCTGGAGCATAAAGCCGCGAGGCGCGGTCGGCGATGCGCACATAGGCCGAGCGGACCTGCCCCGATGCTTCCATCAGGCGCGCGATTTCGGCCAAGGTCGTCCCCTGCCCGGCAGCGCTGACGCGCACGTCGACGGGGCTTTCGATATTGAGCGTGCCGGCTAGCACCCGGTCACCTTCGTGGGCAGCAACGGGTGCCGATTCTCCGGTCAGCAGCGACTGGTCGAACCGGCTCGTGCCCGAGACGATCTCGCCATCGGCGGCAAGCCGCTCACCGGCGGCAACCCGCATGGTCATGCCGGGGACGATATCCTGCGCCGGGAGCCAATCGAGCCCCCCGCCCGGCGCAAGGACCATCGCCCCCGGAGCCGCCTGGCGCAGCAGGGCATCGACCCCGGCCCGCGCGCGATCGCGCATGCCAGCATCGAGCGCGCGCCCGACGAGCAAAAACAGCAAGAGCATCAAGGTGCCGTCAAACCAGGCTTCGTGGCCATGGTTCACGGTTTCATAGAGGCTGAGCGCGGTAGCCAGCACAACGCCGATCGAAATCGGCACGTCCATGTTGGTGGTGCCGTGCTTCAGCGCCCCCCAGGCCGAAAGGAAGAATGGCCGGCCCGAATAAACGATCGCCGGAACGCCAATCCCGGCGGAAAGCCAGTGGAACAGGTCGCGAGTCGAACCCTCCGCCCCCGACCAGATGCTGACCGAGAGCAGCATCACGTTCATGCAGGCGAAGGCCGCCACGGCCAGCGGTGCCAGCAGCGGCTTGACCGCTGAGGGCGCTTCCACCGCGCTGTCATTGCGCGGCTGCGCGGGAAAGCCCACGTTCCCGAGCGCATCGACGAGTTCGGGCATGGTCACTGCCGGATCATGTTCGACCCGCACCTGCCGCGCGGTCAGATTGACCCGCGCCGAGGCGACCCCTTCGAGCGCGCCAAGCGCCCGTTCGACCTTGGCCATGCAGCCCGCACAGTGCATGCCAGGCACGACCAGCACGGTCGACACCTGGCCTTGATCGTCAGACTGGCGGGCAAGCGCAGTCACAGCAGATCCTGTTCCTCGCGCCACTTGTCCTTGCCGGCCACGGCCTGAATCCGCAGCTTCCAGCGCCCGGCGGGAAGCGTCGCATCCGAGAGGTAGCTGCCATCGGCCTGCTGCGTGAAGCGCAGCGGCTGATCGGGCAGGCGGCCCAGCGGGTGCCAGGCATCCCCGGTCAGGGTGACACCCTTGGCCGGAGCGCCAGTCAGCTTGACCGTCACCCGCCCATCGGCGTCACGGCCGGCCTCGGCCTTCCAGCCAAGCGCTTTTTCCCTGGCCGCTTCGCCCAGCCACTTGTTGTACTCCTGGCTCGCGACATAGCTATTTTCGACAACCACGCCGCCAAAGGTGCTAATCGCATCGCGCGCCATCAGGAAATTGACGGCGAAGACGACCGCGAAGAACGAGACGAGGATTGCCGTGATGTGCCGCCCGGTGAAGGGGCCGGTTGTGAAAGCCTTGATCATTCTTCCTCACCCGGTGCGTCGAAGCGCACCTCGCTGGTATCCCCGCCGCCCTCGGCGTCCTTGGCCTTGAGCACGAACTTGAAGTGCTGTGGCTCGGTTCCGTCCGGGGCCACGACATAGACGCGCAGCGGTTCGACCCGGTCTGCGGCAACCATCACCTTGAGGCTGCGCGAAGCCGTGTCGCGGGCGGTATCGTCCGTCCACATCACACCGCCGGGAAGCCCTTCGATCGTGAGCTCCATCGGCCGCGGACGCGTTTCCATGTTGCGCAGCTTGACGGTGTAGTCGTTGCGGACCTCGCCGTTCGACTGCAGCGTGTAGGGCGGATTGCGGTCCTTCTGGACGGCCACGTCGATGCGGGTGCGTGCACTGAGTGCGAACAGCAGCGCGAACCCGATCGCGGCCCAGACCCCGGTGTAGATCAGGGTGCGGGTGTGGAACAGCGCCTTGGTAATCGGCCGAGGCGGCTGACCTTCGGCTTCGAGCTTGCAGTCTTCGAGCGTGGCATAGTCGATCAGTCCGCGCGGACGGCCGATCTGCGCCATCACGCTGTCGCAGGCATCGATGCACAGCGCGCAGGTGATGCAGCGGATATCCGGCCCGTTGCGGATGTCATACCCGGTCGGGCAGACGTTGACGCACTGGTTGCAGTCAACGCAGTCGCCCACCGCGCCCGGGTTCTTCTCTGCCTTCTTGACGCTGCCGCGCGGTTCGCCGCGCCAGTCCTTGTAGGTGACGATCAGCGACTTTTCGTCGAGCATCGCGGTCTGGATGCGCGGCCACGGGCACATGTAGACACAGACCTGTTCGCGCATGAACCCGCCAAGCAGGAAGGTCGTCGCGGTCAGCACGCCAACGGTCGCATAGGCGACGCCGGCGGCATGGCCGGTCCAGAAATCGACCGTCAGGGTCGGCGCGTCGGCGAAGTACATGATCCAAGCGCCGCCGGTCCAGAAACTGATGACGAAGTAGATCGTCCACTTCAAGGCGCGCTTGAAGATCTTGTGCGGCCCCCACGGCGCCGCTTCAAGCCGCATCTGGGCATTCCGGTCGCCATCGACCAGCCGATCGACGTGCTGGAACAGGTCGGTCCAGACGGTCTGCGGACAGGCATAGCCGCACCAGGCCCGGCCGACCGCGCTGGTGATCAGGAACAACCCGATCCCGGCCATGATCAGCAGCCCGGCCACGAAGTAGAACTCCTGCGGCCAGATTTCGATCGAGAACATGTAGAACCGGCGGTGGGCGAGATCCACCAGCACCGCCTGGTTCGGAGCGTAGGGACCACGGTCCCAACGCAGCCACGGGGTGATGTAGTAGACGCCGAGGGTCAGCGCCATGACCAGCCATTTGAAGCGGCGGAAGCGGCCGTCTACCGCTTTGGGAAAGACGGCCTTGCGCTTCTCGTAAAGGCTGGCGGGTTGCTTGGCAGGTTCAGGGCTTAGCATTTCCAGTGTCCGCTGCTGCAGGAGTGTTCGGAGCTTCAACGAAGTCCTCACCGCCCCCCAGCGAGTGGACATAAAGTGCCAGCATCTTGATCGTCACCGGATCAAGCCTGCCCCCCCAGGCCGGCATGACGCCCGCATGGGCATTGGTGATGCTGCCGACGACCTGTTCCTTCTTGCCGCCATAGAGCCAGACCTTGTCGGTCAGGTTCGGCGCGCCGAACTGGCGGTTACCCTTGGCGTCTGGGCCGTGGCAGGCCACGCAGTTGGCCGCGAAGATCGCCGCGCCGGCCTGGGCCGAGGCGTCGTTCGGTGCCGCGCCCGAGAGCGAGAGCACGTAGCTTGCAACATTGTTCACTTCGGCCGGCGCAAGGATCCCGTCCTTGCCGAACGAAGGCATCTGGCTCATGCGGGTCTCGGCAACGCCAGGCTGGCGAATACCATAGGTGAGCGTCTGCTCGATTTCCTTGATATTGCCGCCCCACAGCCAGTCATCGTCCTTGAGGCTGGGATAGCCGATCGACCCGTTCGCACCCGAACCGTGGCACTGCACGCAGTTCTGGCGGAACGCGGCCTTGCCGCCGGCGATCGCCTTGTTGAGCAGGTCCTTGTTACCGGAAATCTGCTCGATCGGGGTTGCCGCGATCGCGGCCAGGGTTTCGGCCTTGGCGTCCTTGGCCGCCTTGAGCTCGGCGTCGAGCTGTCCGCGGCTGGACCAGCCCCACAGCCCCTCGGTACCCGAGTGGAGCAGCGGGATCGCCGGATAGACGATCATATAGCCGATCGCGAAGATGATCGTCAGGTAAGTCGTGATGACCCACCACCGCGGCAGCGGATTGTTGAGTTCCTCGATACCGTCCCATTCGTGACCCATGGTCTCGACGCCGGTCGGCTCGTCGATGCGCTTATTCGCCATTTTCTTCATCCTTGAAGATCATGTTCGCGGCCGCGTCGTTCTCCTTGCGGGCGCCGGGCCGGAACGGCCAGGCAATCAGCCCCAGAAAGAGAACGAACGTCGCGGCCAGCCCCCAGCTGTCGGCAAGCTGCCGCAGCGTTTCGTAAGTGGAGTGCGGGCTCACCGGCCCTTCTCCTGCTTGGCGAGTTCTTCCTGTGCCGCGGCACTGTCGACATCGACCATGGTGCCCAGAACCTGCAGGTAGGCGACCAGGGCATCCATTTCCGTCAGGCGGGCCGGATTGCCGTCAAAGTCGCGCACTTGTGCCTTGGGATACCGTTTGACGAGGTCGGTGGTATCGGCGGTCGGATCGGCCTGAGCCTTGAGGTCCTCGTTGGCCTTGGCGATGTCGGTCTTGGTGTAAGGCACACCTTCCAGCGCCAGGGTGGACAAGCTGGCCGACATGTCGCCCGCATCAAGATCGCGGTCCTTGAGGAAGGCATAGGTCGGCATGACCGATTCGGGCACCACGGCGCGCGGATTGATCAGGTGCTGGACGTGCCATTCGTCGGAATACTTCTTGCCGACGCGGGCAAGGTCCGGACCGGTACGCTTCGAGCCCCACTGGAAGGGATGGTCGTACATCGATTCCGCGGCAAGGCTGTAGTGGCCATAGCGTTCGGTCTCGTCACGGAACGGACGGATCATCTGGCTGTGGCAAAGGTAGCAACCTTCGCGGACGTAGATGTTGCGGCCGGCCTGCTCGAGCGGGGTGTAGGGGCGAACCCCGTCCACCTTTTCGATCGTGTTGTCGATCCAGAACAGCGGAGCGATTTCCACGATCCCGCCCACGGTGACCGCCGCGAAGGCGAGCACACCGAGCAGGGCCACATTCTTTTCCAGCTTCTTGTGCCGGGCCCAGGGTTCCTTGGGAGTATCAGCAGTCATTTTTCGGTCCCCCTTATTCGGCAGCGGCGACGGCAGCCGGCTTGGCCAGCGGACGATCGGCAGCGGGGTCATAGGCAGCCTGGCGCATCGGTTCCTCCTGACGGAGGTTGCCGGCAATCGTCTGCCACACGTTGAAGGCCCAGATCAGCGCGCCGGTCAGGTACATCAGCCCGCCAAAGGCACGCAGAATGTACATCGGGTGGAGCGCTGCCACGGTTTCGGCGAACGAGTTCACCAGGTAACCGTCGGCACCGTATTCCCGCCACATCAGGCCCTGGGTGATCCCGGCAACCCACATTGAGGACGCGTAGAACACGATCCCCAGGGTCGCGAGCCAGAAGTGCCAGTTGATCATGCGCAGCGAATACATCCGTTCACGACCCCACAGGCGCGGAACGAGGTAGTAGATCGCCGAGAAGGTGATCATCCCGTTCCAGCCCAGCGCGCCCGAGTGCACGTGGCCGATCGTCCAGTCGGTGTAGTGCGAGAGCGAGTTGACCGACTTGATCGACATCATCGGGCCTTCGAAGGTCGACATCCCGTAGAAGGCGACCGACATGACCATCATGCGGATGATCGGGTCGGTGCGGACCTTGTCCCAGGCGCCGTTCAGCGTCATCAGGCCGTTGATCATGCCGCCCCAGCTGGGCATCCACAGCATCACCGAGAAGACCATGCCCAGGGTCTGCGCCCAGTCAGGCAGCGCGGTGTAGTGCAGGTGGTGCGGACCCGCCCAGATGTAGAGGAAGATCAGCGCCCAGAAGTGCACGATCGACAGACGGTAGCTGTAGACCGGACGTCCGGCCTGCTTCGGCACGAAGTAGTACATCATGGCGAGGAAGCCGGCGGTCAGGAAGAAGCCCACCGCATTGTGACCATACCACCACTGCACCAGTGCGCCCTGCACCCCGCCGAACACCGGATAGCTGAGCGCGCCAAAGAAGCTGACCGGAATGGCCAGGTTGTTGACCACGTGCAGCATCGCGATAGTGATGATGAACGACAGATAGAACCAGTTGGCCACATAGATGTGGGGCTCGGTCCGCTTCATCAGGGTGCCGACGAAGACCGCGAGATAGGCGACCCAGACGATCGTCAGCCACAGGTCGACGTACCATTCCGGCTCGGCATATTCCTTCGCCTGGGTGATCCCCATGACATAGCCGGTGGCGGCCAGCACGATGAACAGCTGGTAGCCCCAGAACACGAACCGGGCGAGCCCCGGGAAGGCGAGCCGCGCGCGGCAGGTGCGCTGGACGACGTAGAACGACGTCGAAATCAGCGCCGTCCCCCCGAAGGCAAAAATCACCGCCGAGGTATGCAGCGGGCGAATTCGGCCAAAGTTGAGGAAGGGCTCGAAGTTGAGCAGCGGGAAGGCCAACTGCAAGGCGATGACCAGGCCGACGAGGAAGCCGACCACGCCCCAGAACGTGGTCAGGATTGCCCCGGCCCTGATCAGGTCGTCGTCATACTTGCCTTGATCGACCACTACCTTGGTGCCGGTCGCAACCGCCAGGAAGTTGGTCTTGGTGAGAGAAATGGCCAAGCCGGCAAGCGCCGCCAGGCCAAAGATCGCCATATGGATCGCAAAGCCGGTATCAACGGCGTTTGCGAACATGAATATGGCGAAGAAGAGCGCGACAAGCCAAAGGCCAGCGCGTGCGACTACGGATTCCATGAGACCTTGTCCCCCCTCATGTTCGGGTAAATTGAGAAGATGCTAATATAACGGTTACAGACCCCTTTCAACCGCGCGCCGCAGTGCGACATTGACGGGGATCAAATTGCTTGTGGAATTCCCAAAATACCCAAAAAAGCGCACAAAATTGCGCAGGATCAATGTTTGCAGCCGCAGCATGGGAGCAAAGGCCCCCCTGACGCCGCAATAGCCAGGGTCGCATCGGGCGACCACTGCGGCGCAGGATGAGGGATCATGAAGAAACTGACCATCGCTGCGGCCCTCGGTGCCGCTACCATGCTGGCCACGAGCCCGGCCAACGCTGCCGAAGCCGGCACCATTCAGGTAAAGCTGATGGCAACGGGCGTGCTGCCCGACGGCAAGATCGACAAGGTCAACATCAACGCGGTGGGTCTGCCCGCCGGGACCGACACCAAGGCGAACGACAACGTCGTGCCGACCTTGGCGATCGACTACTATGTGACGCCGTCCGTCTCGGTCGAAACGATCTGCTGCTTTACCCAGCATCACGTGACCGGCACCGGTGCGATCGCAGGCGCGGACGTTGCGCAGCACGTGCTCATTCTCCCCGCTACACTTACGCTGAAGTATCACCTCGACGCCGGTCCGATCAAGCCGTACGTCGGCGTTGGCCCCAGCATTTTCTTCTACTTCGACGAAAAGCCGGGCGCGACTGCCAAGGCCCTTGGCGCCGCCACGCTGAAGATGGACAACAAGGTCGGCGTGGCCCTGCAGGCCGGCTTCGACATGCCCGTCGGTGAAAAGATGGGCATCTCGCTCGACGCCAAGAAGTACTTCATGAAGACGACGACCCACTTCTACACCGCTGGCGGCGTGGAAGCCCTGTCGACCACCCACAAGCTGGACCCGTGGGTCCTCTCGGGCGGTGTGTACTTCAACTTCTGAGCCAAACGTGATCCGGGGCCGGACGCCATGTCCGGCCCCGCTTTCACAGTTCAGGCCCGGTCCGGCCAGCATGGCGAACACGGGCCCTTGTTATGTAGAAATGCCCGAAACGGTTCGCCAGGCGAACCGCTTTCATCCCGCTTCGGCGGCCAGTCCTTCGCGGTCGATGATCACGACTTCGCGGCGCGAGGGCAGGTCAATCAGACCGTCGGCCTTGAGCCGGGTGAACTGGCGGCTGACCGTTTCGATCGTCAGGCCCAGCACATCGGCCACCTGCTGGCGCGAAAATGGCAGCGCGAACCGGCGCATCGGCAGGTCGGGCGCATCGATGCAGCCCGGCTGCACCAGCCGCTCCGACATTTCGAGCAGGAAACTGGCGACCTTTTCACTGGCTGACTTGCGGCCCAGCAGCAGCATCCATGCACGCGTGCGGTCCAGTTCGGCGAGCGTACGCTGGAGCAACTTGTGTTCAAGGCTGGGATGTTCGCGCGCAAATGCGTCGAAGTCCTTGCGGCTGAACACGCAGACGCGCGCATCGGTCAAGGCGGTGACGCCATGGCCCGAGGTTGCCCCGAACGGGCGGCCGATGAAATCGGAAGGATAGACGACACCGACGATCTGTTCGCGGCCATCTTCGGTCCCGGTCGAAAGCTTCAGCACGCCTTCGATCACGTTAGCGACCAGAACGGAATCCTCGCCTTCCCACATGAGCGATTCGCCCGGCTCGAGGTTTCGACGCCGGCCGATGGCGTTCAGCATCTTGATTTCCTCGTTATCAAGCGAGGAACAAATGGCGCGGTTGCGCACGACGCAGGTATCGCAGGCGGACATAATCGCAGGGCTATGCCGTCAACGCCGCCGTCGCGCAAGCTAGATGATGTCCGCAATCCCCGTCAGCGAGGCCTTGAGCTTGTCGATTGCCTGGGCCTTGAGCTGGTGCACCCGAGGGACCGAAACTTGCAAGGTTTCGGCTATTTCCGAAAGGTTTAGCTCTTCGACAAAGTACAACTGCACAACCAGTTGCAGGCGCTCCGGAAGGGCGGAAATGGCACTTGCGACCGATTCTCGAATTTCTTCCCCGGCAAGCAATTCGAGACTGTCCGGCCGCTGGTCGGCAAAGGCGATGTCGCTGTCGGAATAGACCTCGTCGATGGATTCGAAGCGCAGGGGCTCGCTTGACGAGCGCATTGCCTCAAGCTCGGCCTCGCCCATCCCCATCGCTTCGGCCAGTTCGGCAACACTGGGTTCGCGCCCCAGCGCCGCGCTCAGCACGCGCTCCTTTTCACGCAACTGCCGCCGCCGTTCGGTCCCGCCGCGTGACAACGGCACGTGACGGCGGATCAGATCGACCATCGCGCCGCGCACCCGCAGCTTGGCATAGGCGGCAAAGCCGTCCTCACCCGGCCCGGAGTGGCGCTGCGCGGCTTCGGTCAGCGCAACCATGCCGGCCTGCATCAGGTCTTCCAACTCGATTCCGGGCCGCCCACCGCCGTGAACGTGCCAGGCGAGGCGCCGGACCATCGGCACAAACCGGCGAATCCGGTCGGCCGCATCGGCCCGATAGGCGTCTTGCGCAGCGGCGCGGGCACCGGCGCGCGGAGAGAAGCTCTTGTGATCCTGGATCATGCGTAAGCACTTTCAGTTTCGGGAATGGCATGGGGTTGCGGAAGCGCGGCCTGTGGCGGCTGCGGACCGCCAATCACGGCAACGACCTCGATCGGCTGCGAGACGGGCAGTTCGGAAATCGACAGCACCAGCACCGATGGCGCGCGAATCCGCAGCAAGGCGGCAAGCGCGCGGCGTGCTCGCGGCTGGACGATCAGCGCCAGCGGCGATGCCCCGCCTCCGCGACTCGCAACGAGGCCGGAAACGTGCTCGCCGATGGTGCGGGCGAGATCGGGTTCGATGACGGGCTGGCCAGTAGAAGGATCGGTCAGGCCCTGGACAATCGCGGCTTCGAGCTGCGCATCGAGGGTGATGACCGGGAGCCGCTCGCCCGGCGGGCAAATCCGCCCGACCAGCAGGCCGCCCAAGTCCGCACGCAACAGTTCGACCAGCCGGTCATGATCGGTGGTCTGCTGCACCGCGACCGACAGGCTGGACAGGATCGGCACCGGATGGGCGATGGGGATCCCGTCTTCCAGCAGCGCGCGGAAGAGGCGCGTTAGCGCCGCCAGCGAAAGCGGTTGGGGATGGATCGCCTCGATCAGGCCCGACGAGTGCTCCTTCACGCGGTCGATGATCGCGCGGACCTCGTCGGGGCCAAGCAGCGCCTGCGGACGTTCGCCCAAGAGCTGGTTGAGATGGGTCGCGATGACCGTGCTGGCATCGACGGTCAGGAACCCTTCAGCAATCGCATGGTCGCGCAGGGCCGGATCGATCCACAGGGCCGGACAGCCGAAACTGGGATCGAGCGTGGGATCGCCGGTCAGGCGGTGGCCTTCGCGCACTTCGCCCGCATCGATCGCCAGGATCTTGTCGGTGCGGATCGTCCCCCCGCCCAGCGGCACCCCGCCCAGCATGATGCGATAGTCGTTGGGCGCCATGTCGATCGAATCGCGCACCCGGAACTGCGGCACGACAAAGCCGAAGGCCTGGCTGATCTGCTTGCGCACGCCTGTGATCCGCGCGACCAGCGGCGATCCGCGCCGGTCATCGACGAGGTGGACCAGGCCATAGCCCAACTCGACCGTGACCAGCGTTTGGTCCGACACGTCGTCGAGAGTGATCCTGCCGGGATCGGGCGGCGGAGCGGTCTCCTCCACCTTCACGGGCCGCGCCGCACGCTTGCTCAGCGCGTGCCAAAGCCAGAAGGCAAGGGCCGAAGCAGGCAGGAAGATCGTCTGCGGCATTGCCGGGATCACACCGATGGCGCCCAGAATCACCGCAACCGGCAGCCAGGTGCCCGGGCTGCCCAGCTGGCCGCCGATCTGGCCCGCAAGGTCGCGGCTGTCCGACACGCGGGTGACGATCACCGCCGCCGCGATCGACAGCAGCAGCGCCGGCACCTGCGCCACCAGCGCATCGCCAACCGCCAGCGTGACATACTTTTCCGCCGCTTCCCCGGCGCTCAGCCCGTGGCTGATCATGCCAAGGCAGAAGCCCGCGATGATATTGACCCCCAGGATCAGTAGCGCGGCGATCGCATCGCCCTTCACGAACTTGCTGGCACCGTCCATCGAGCCATAGAAGTCGGCCTCGGTCGCCACTTCACGGCGGCGCGCCTTGGCCTCGTCCGCGCCCATCAGCCCGGCGGCAAGGTCGGCGTCGATCGCCATCTGCTTGCCCGGCAAGGCATCGAGGGTGAAACGTGCCGAAACTTCCGAAACGCGGCCCGCGCCCTTGGTCACGACCACCATGTTGATGATCATCAGGATCATGAACACGAACAGGCCGACCGCGAAATTGCCGCCGATCAGGAAGGCGCCGAAGGCTTCGATCACGTGGCCCGCAGCCGCCCCGCCCTCGTGCCCGTTGACCAGCACGACGCGGGTCGAGGCGACGTTGAGCGCCAGACGCAGCAACGTCGCGAACAACAGGACCGAAGGGAAGGACGAGAAATCGAGCGGCTTTTCCGCGTTCATCGCAGCCATCAGGATCGCCACCGACAGCGCGATGTTGAGCACGAAGAACACATCGAGCAGCACCGCCGGGGTCGGCACGATCATCAGGCAGATGAGCGTCAGGATCCCCGCCGGAAGCGCGAATGCGCTGGGGTTGAAGCGGCCGAGCGCCTTGAAGTTCAGCGCGCTCACAGCCCGAACGCCTGCAGCTTGCCATAGGCCGAACGGACGTGCCCTGGCATCCCGGCACCGTCGGCCGGACCAAAGGTTGCGGCCAGCGTTTCGGCCATGGACGGCCGCGCCGGAGCCTGAGCCGCGGGGGCGCCGGCCCACTGCGACCCGTATTGCTGGCCGCCATAGAACTGGCCGTCATAGGCCGCCCAACCGGTGGTCCCGGCCGGCATCGCGCCATCGCCCATCGCCCCGGCCATGCGGGTGCGCATCAGGTCCATGACTTCACCGACGCTGCGCGGCGCCCCGCTATCGGTATAGAAGATCGCACGATTGGCCATGGCCGCGCGCGGCAGGATGGCCGCCGCGCTCTGGGTGGGATCGGCGGCCAGCGCGGTAAGGAACCGGCCTGCACCTTCCGCGCCCAGGAAATGCGCCATGTAAAGTTCGCTCGAATCGGGTTCGCGACCGAGCACCCCGGTCAGGGCAGCCTTGTTTTCCGACGCCAGTTCGGCGGCCATCAGCGATGAAATCTGCGGGTCGAACCGCAGCGCGAGGATCTGCTCGCGCATGGCGGGATCCGCCACCTTGCCATTGTCGATCGCACCCGCGGCCCAGCCAAGCCCGTATTCGGCGCCGTGCCGGTCAACCATCTGCAGCCAGGTGGAGGAGGTGAACTGGAACAGGCCGGCCGCGCTGGAGGTCGAGGCGCGGGCAGCCGGGTCAAGGCTGGATTCGATCCTGGCCTGTCCCAGCAGATAGCTGAAATCGATGCCCGTTGCCGCCGACGCATTGGCAATCGCGCCCTGTACGTCCGGACGAGCGGGCGCGGCAGCATAGGCATTTACGGCATTTGGTACGGTCTGGCTCACGCCCAGCTCCCGGAACGAGTGTCTTCGCTCCGGACTTCAGCAAGGGTCGTGCCAAACTGCGCAGTGGATCAGCTGCGCGGCCCCGCATAGCCATAGGCCGGACGCTGCACCGCGCCCGCCTTGTAGAGCGCCGGGCCGCCGGTCAGGGCATCAAGGCGCGAGGCGACATTGGCGGCGATCAGGTTGCGAACCTGGCGGTTTACCTCGTTCAAACGGCGCGCGGCGTCGAGCAGCCCACGGCATTCCTCATCGATTTCGCTGCCATCGACAAAAGGGCCACATTCGTCGATCGTGCCGCACAGCGCGATCTTGTCGCGCGTGCAGCCCATGATCGCGTCAAGGTCGAGCCCGGCAAACGCCTGCCGTTCGGCCTGCAGGACGGCAATCATCTGCCGCAGGTTTTCACGAAGGTTGCCGCTGGCACTCATTTTTCGCTCCTCAGCAGCAGGCCCGCTGCAATCATGGCATCGGCCACCCGCATCGGGATGACCGGATAGCTGCCGTTTTCGATCGCCTTGCGGATCTCGGTCACGCGTTCGGCATTGATCGGCGGCGCGCCCGCATCGAGCGCATCGCTGCGCACGACCGTGGTCGAGCCCGCGGCCGATGGGGCAGCGCCGGTGCGCCGTTCGGGCGCGTCGGCGGCAGTCTTGACGATCCGTGCATCCACACCGCCAACGGCGCGGGGCGCGTGGGGACCGGACGGTCCAAGTTCGATGGGGGGCATGACAATGCTCCTAATTGCTTCTCAGCAACTAGGACGGCACCTGCCTTGAGTGTTTAAGCCCCCCCGGCAGAAAGATGCCGCTTCACGGCACAGCGTTGCCGAGATCGACCCCGACGAGGCCCGGGCGGATCACCCGCGCGCGGATTACCGGGGCCTTGTCGGACAGCCCGCGCACCTTGATCCAGGCGCCGACAGGGCCGCTTTCAAGCGCCTCGCCGCTTTGCGAAACGGCGAAGCCGTCGCCGTTCACCGTGATCGTCACCGCATCGCCGCGCGTCACCGCAGGCGGCTCGGCGGCAGCCGAGGCCGCGCGCGGAGCCGCGACAAGCGGGACGTAAAGCTTCCACCCGCCGGTCATCGGACAGGTCACTTCAACGCTATCCTGCCGCGCGCCGTACCAATTGAGCGACAGCGGAACCGTGCAGGGATTGAGCCGCAGCCGCCGGTCGACCGGATAGGCCGCGCCACCAGCCGTGCCCAGCGGCGCGCCGGTGAAGTCGGCCACGGCGCGGTCGATCGCGGCAAGATCGGCAAGCGCCTGCGCGCGGGCGGGCTGGACTGCCGCCACCATTACAGTGGCGGCAAGGCCGGCCATCAGCGGCCTTAGGGGAAAGCGGGTGTTCATCGGTTCGGCTCCTTGGCGGGAAGGTTTGCCGACTGAGACTGCAAGGGCTGTGCCAGCCCGGGCGCACCCGGTTCTGCCTGGTCATAGGTGAGCGCGGCAACCGGCGGCCCGGCGAGGTCCGATTCCAGCACGATGCGCGCGGATCGCCCCGCCGCGCGCGACAGGGCCAGCGCTGCCTCAGCCCGGTCCAAGGGGGCAACGATCGTCAGTCGCAGGCGCGGATCGGCAGGCTGGGTCTTGAGCCAGTCGGCCAGCGGCGGCGCCCCTGCCCCGCCCTGCCACAACGCCACCGGCGCGGCGAGCGCGGGCAGCGATGGCTTTGCGGCAAGTGCGGTTGGAGCCGGCGAATCCGGCGGGGCCTCTGCCACGGCGGCGGCGGTAATCATGAACAGGATCATCGACAGGTCGGCCAGCACCACTTGCCAGCCGCTGCCCATCCGCGCGATCACGCCGCGCTCTCGATATCGTAGGGCGGCAAGTCGCCATTTAGCGACCCTGGATACTCGCGCCTCTGCCTGCGCTGAACCGGCAGCGCCTCGCTGACCTGCGCGGCGAGCCAGTCGATCACCTCCTGCCGCTCGGCCTCTTCCGCCTGGGCTGCGCGCTCAAGGATGCGGGCGAGCGGCGCGAAGACCAGGTTGGCGGCTAGCAGGCCGTAAAGCGTCGTCACCACCGCCATCGAGATCGTGCCCATAAAAGCCCCGCGCGCCAGCCCCTCGGACGGAAGCTGGCTGAGCGAAACCAGCGTTCCCGCCAGACCGAAGACCGGCGCAAGCTCGGCCGCCTGCGCCAGCGTGCGCACCGCGCGCTCGCTCTGCGCGATGCGGCGCGCGCGGTGCGCTTCGTGCGCCTCGATCAGCGCGCCGACCGAACGGCGGCCGATCAGCGCATCGGTCGCATCGTCGAACTCGCTGTCACCAAACCGGTGCGGCTGGGCGCGCAGCAGGCCGTCTTGCCGGATTTCCTGCACCTGCAATGCCAGTTCGGCGCGGGTCGCAGCGGCATCGAAGCGGCGACGGCCCAGCTGGCAAAGCTGGCGCAGCGTCGTGCGGCAATCGCGATTGCCCGCCCGCAACCAGGTTGCGACCAGCGTTCCGCCCAGCACAATGGCAGCGGATGGGCCGTCGATCAGGTTCATCAGGTTCATGGGGCTTGGCTTCCTTCCACACCCAAGAACGGCAGCGGCGGCGCGATTTCAGCGGGCGGACGACATTTGCCGGTCGGCGGCAACACTTTGCCGGTCAAGTGCCAGCCCCTCCTTCGAAACGCGCGGATTTGCGCCATTGCGAAAATTGGCACGGCATTTGCGAGGACACGGGCACGCAATTGAACCGGAGCCACGACCATGGCCGAAAGCCTGTTTGGAATTCATGGGGTCGCCCTCGAGCTGCGCTCGCAGCGGATGGGCATGATCACCTCGAACATCGCCAATGCCGGGACCCCTGGATACAAGGCCCGCGATCTCGATTTCGCCGCCGCGTTGAAGGCCAGCTCGCAAGGCGCGGGCACCGATCAGGCCGTCAGTCAGGCCACCCGCTTTCGCGTGCCCGTCATGCCCAGCATGGACGGCAACACGGTCGAAATGGCGACGGAGCAGACCGCTTTTTCCGAAAATGTCGTGGCCTATACCGCCACGCTCAGCTTCATCCGCGGGCGGGTCGAAACTGTTACCCGCGCGCTGAAGGGGGAATAGACCATGCCCTATTCCCTGTTCGATGTCGCCCAGCGCGGCATGTCGGCCCAGCTGGTGCGGATGAACGCCGCCTCGTCGAACCTCGCCAACGCCGGTTCCGTCGCGAGCAGCGAGGGCGAAGCCTATCGCCCGATCCGTGCGGTATTTGCCGAAGACCTCGACCGCTCGACCGGCCTTTCCACCGTGCGCGTCGCGGGCGTGGAGCGCTCCAGCGCAGCACCGATCAAGGAACACAACCCCGATCACCCGCTGGCCGACGCCAACGGCGATATCTGGACCGCCCCGGTCGATGAAAATGCCGAGATGGTCGAGATGCTCGATGCCTCGCGCCAGTACCAGAACCTGGTCGAAGCCCTGTCCACCGCCAAGCAGCTGATGCTCGAAACCCTGAGGATGAAATGACCGTTAGCTCCATAACCTCGGCCAATGCGGCCAACACCTCCGCCGCCGCCGGCTCTGCCGCCAGCAAGACGCTCGGCCAGGGCGAATTCATCAAGCTGATGACCACCCAGCTCAAGATGCAGGACCCGCTCGAACCCGTCGATAACAAGGAAATGATCGCCCAGATGGCGCAGTTCTCCTCGCTCTCGGGGATCAACGACATCAACGGCAACCTCAAGGCGATTTCGGCCCAGCTCGACCAGGTCGTGTCGGCCCAGAACGCCGCCACCGAAGCCGCCCAGGCCGCCGCGGCCAGCACTTCACCTACCGCTTAACCCCGCACGCCGGAGAACCGCCATGTCCTTCTACACTTCGCTTAACGGCCTCAAGAACGCCCAGACCGAACTCTCGGTCATCTCGAACAACCTCGCCAACGCGGAAACCACCGGCTTCAAGAAGAGCCGCATCAACTTTGCCGACATCGTCGCCGGCAGCGCCTCGACCAACCCCAAGCTGGTCAAGGGCATCGGCTCGACCGTGCAGTCGGTCGACCAGAACTTTTCGCTGGGACCGATCCAGCAGACCGGCTCGGCGCTCGACATGGCGATCAACGGCGAAGGCTTTTTTGCCAAGGTCAGCCCGATCTCGGGCAAGACCTTCTTCACCCGCAACGGCAATTTCTCACTCGATGGCTCGGGCTATGTCGTGGATACCTCGGGCAACCGCGTGCAGATCCTGCCGGTCGATGCCAGCGGCACCGTTACCTCGACCACTCCGCAGGATGGCCAGGCCCCGCTGACCAATGCCGCCGGGTCGGACTTCGTCGCCGTCACGATCAAGCAGGACGGTTCGGTCGTCGCCTCTTACGCCGACGGTTCGGTGAGCGAGGTCGGCAAGGTCGCCCTCGCGAACTTCGTCTCGCCCGGCGGCCTGCTGCAGGTCGGCAGCCAGGACTGGCTTTCCACCGGCATTTCGGGCGCGCCGACCTATGGCCAGCCCGGTTCGGCCCGCTTCGGCACGATCCTGTCGGGCAGCCTGGAACAGTCGAACGTCGACATCGCCGAGGAAATGGTCGGGCTGATCACGGCCCAGCGCTATTTCCAGGCCAATGCCAAGGCGATCGATACCGCGACCCAGCTGTCGCAGACGATCATCAACCTGCGGACCTGAGCCTGATCCGGCAAGGAGATAGCGAATGGACCGGCTGATCTGGACCGCGGTTACCGGCATGTCCGCCTCGATGGCGCGGCAGCGGATGATCGCCAGCAACATGGCCAATGCGCAGACCATCGGCTTTCGCAGCGAGGTCATGCAGTTCACGCCGATGACGCTGCAGGGCCCCAGCCTCGAGGTGCGGGCGATGACCGACGCCGCCGTCTATGGCGCGCAGATGGACGCGGGCGCGTCGATCGAGACCGGTCGGCCGCTCGACATCGCCTTGCAGGGCGACATCCTGCTCGGCGTCCAGGCGCCCGATGGCGGCGAAGCCTATACCCGGCGCGGCGACCTCTCGATCTCGCCCAATGGCCTGCTGGTCAACGGCGAAGGCACGGCCGTGCTGGGCGAGAACGGCCCGATTGCGGTCGAGCCGGGCAGCGACATCACGATCGGACCGGACGGCGCAGTGCTGATGGCCAGCAAGACCGATCCCGAGGCCCCGCTGGTCAAGCTTGACACCATCAAGCTTGCCAACTGGCGCGGCAGCCGGATCGAAAAGGGCCTCGACGGGCTGTTCCGGGTGGTCGGCGGCGGGGTGCTGCCGGTCGATGCCTCGGCCCGCGTGCTCACCGGCACGCTCGAACAGTCGAACGTCCAGCCGAGCCAGGTCCTGATCGAAATGGTCGAAGCCCAGCGGCTCTACGACATGCGCACCAAGCTGATCGCGACTGCCAAGGAACTCGACGAAGGCGGCGCGAGCCTGATGCGCCTGAGCTGACGCGCCTGACGACCCCGAACAAAGGAATTCCCGATGCCCTCTTCTGCCCTTCACGTCGCCCGCACCGGCCTTGAGGCCCAGGATACGCGGATGCGCGTTATTTCGAACAACCTCGCCAATATCGGTACCACCGGGTTCAAGCGCGACCGCGCGAACTTCTCGACCCTGACCTACCAGGACGCGCGCGTCGCCGGACAGCAATCGTCGAGCGAAACGGCCTATGCCACGGGGCTCAACCTCGGCACCGGGGTGGGCATCCAGTCGACCACGTCGATCACCACGCAAGGGACGCTGTCGACCACGGGCAACTCGCTCGACCTCGCGCTCGATGGCGAGGGCTATTTCCAGATCCAGCTGCCGGGCGGCAAGCTCGGTTATACCCGCGCAGGGAACTTTACCCGTTCGGCCGAAGGGCAGCTAGTCACCTCGCAGGGCTATGCCGTGCAGCCGCCGATCACCATTCCCGAAGGGGCAAGCGCGATCACCATCGCCAATGACGGCACCGTGTCGGTGACGATTTCGGGCCAGTCCGAACCGACTCAGCTCGGCCAGATCACGATCGCCGCCTTCACCAACCCGGCCGGCCTGCAGGCACTGGGCGACAATTTCCTGGGCGAAACGGCGGCGAGCGGCGCCGCCCAGATCGGGGTCGCCGGAGACGCCGGACGCGGGCAGATCCGCCAGGGCATGCTCGAAGCCTCGAACGTCAACGTGGTCGAGGAACTCGTCGACATGATCGAGTGTCAGCGCGCCTACGAGATCAATTCCAAGATGATCTCGGCCGTAGACGAGATGCTCAAGAACGCGAACCAGACGTTGTAAGCCATGCGCAAGCTGACCTTCATGATCGCGCTGGCGCTGGCCAGCCCGGCCTTCGCCCCGGCTGCCCTCGCCAAGTCGAAGCCCAAGCCGGGGTTCGAACCGGCCCTGCCCGCCCCCGCCCCGGCGCCGCGCGCAGCCGATGGTTCGATCTTCAACGCCGCCGCCGGCTACGCGCCGCTCTACGATGGCTACCGCGCCCATGCGGTTGGCGATCCACTGACGATCGTGCTGGTCGAAACGACCAGCACATCCAAGTCCGCGGGGTCGAAGACCCAGCGTGCAGGCAGTGCCTCGATCACGCCTCCGGCTTCCGGTCCGCTCAGCTTTCTCAAACCCGATGCCCTTAACGCTTCAAGCCAATCGTCGTTCAATGGCCAGGGTAATGCCACGCAGACGAGCACGCTCGCCGGCGAGGTATCGGTCACCATCGTCGAAGTGCGGTCAAACGGGACCGCGCTGGTTCGCGGAGAAAAGCGCTTGCTGCTGAGCCAGGGCCAGGAATGGATCCAGTTTTCCGGGATCGTGCGGCTCGCCGACATCACGGCGGACAACACGGTCGCCTCGTCGCGCGTCGCCGATGCGCGGATCGAATATGCCGGAAACGGAGCCGTCAGCCGCGCCAGCCGCGAAGGCTGGCTCAGCAAGTTCTTCAACATGATCAGTCCATTCTGAGGAGAATATCATGTTGCGCCTGATGACCCTCATCGCTTTCCTCGCCGCCGCGATCCTGCCCGCCCCGGCGCTTGCCGAACGCGTGCGCGATCTTGGCGCGTTCCAGGGCGTGCGCTCGAACCAGCTCACCGGCTACGGCATCGTCGTCGGCCTGCCCGGCACGGGCGACGATAGTCTTGAATACCTGACGCTTGCCATGCGCGGGGTTTCGGGCAGGGTTGGCGTGCAGCTTCCGCCGGGGATCAATCCCAGCCTCAAGAACGCTGCAGCGGTGATGATCACCGCCGACCTGCCCGCCTTTGCCAAGCCCGGTCAGCACATCGACATTACCGTTTCGGCGATCGGCAAGGCCAAGTCGCTGCGCGGGGGCACGCTGATCCTCACCCCGCTCTACGGCGCGGACGGGCAGATCTATGCCATGGCCCAGGGCAACCTGGCCGTGGGCGGCCTTGGCATTTCGGGCGCGGACGGATCGAAACTGACGGTCAATATCCCGACCGTTGGCCGCATCGCCGATGGTGCCAGCGTCGAACGTGCGGTCGATACCGGCTTTGCCAGCGGCGACGTGCTGCGCTGGAACCTGTTCCAGGCCGATTTCATGACCGCAACCAGGGTCAAGGACGCGATCAACACCGAATGGCCTGGAACCGCGACGGTTGAGGACGGGGTGACGCTCGCCCTGCGCCTGCCGCCCGGCGCCGATACACGCGCCAGCATGATCGCCTCGATCGAAATGCTCGATGTGACCCCGGCGGAAACGCCCGCGCGCGTGATCGTCAACAGCCGCACCGGCACCGTCGTCATCAACAGCGCGGTTCGGCTATACCCAGCCGCGATCAGCCACGGCAAGCTGACCGTACGGATCGAGGAAGACCCGACCGTGGTCCAGCCCGCGCCGTTCAGCCGGGGCCAGACCGCAACCCAGCAGAATTCCAACCTCTCGGCCACCGAGGAAGGCAATCACGTCGTCCTATTCAAGCCCAGCGCGAGCCTTGCCAAGCTGGTCGATGCGCTCAACCTGCTCGGTGTCAGCCCGTCGGACCTGGTCGCGATCCTCGAAGCGCTCAAGCAGGCCGGGTCGCTGAAGGCGGAAATGGTGGTGATATGACCGCAATATCGTCACCCTCGCTCAGCACTGGCAGCCTCGTCTCCGCCCAGGGAGACGACCGGCGGAAACTGGCCGCCGCCGCGCAGCAATTCGAAGCGATCTTCGTGCGCCAGATGCTCGCCTCGGCCCGGCAGACCTCGTTCGGCGATGGCCTGTTCGGCGGGCAGGCGATGGACACCTTCCGCACCATGCAGGACGAGAACTTCGCCGACATCGCCGCCAAGAGCGGATCGTTCGGCCTTGCCACCCAGATCGAGGCGCAGCTTTCGCGCTTCATCGAGCCGGAGGGCTAGGCCATGGCGAGCAACCTGTTCACGATCAGCTCGAGCGGCATCAAGGCGGCGCGCGCCGCGCTCGACATCACCGCGCAGAACATCGCCAATGCCGGCACCGAAGGCTATGTCCGGCGCAGCCTGAACCTGGCCGAGATGGCCTCGTCGCTGAGCTATAGCCGGGTCGGAGACCTGTCGCTGTCAGGCGTACGGGTCGATACACTCGTCCGCAACGCCGATCTGTTCCGCCAGGCCGAAGTACGCCGCACCGGTGCCGACGCCCAGCGCGCCAGCACCGAACTGGGCGGGCTTCAGAACATCGAAGCCGCTGTCGAGCAGGCGGGCGTCTATCCGGCGATGACCGCCTTCGAAACCTCGCTCAGTCAGCTTGCCGCCGATCCGACCAACACGTCGCTGCGCGCCGCCGCGCTGGAAGACGCACGCACCCTCACCAAGACATTCAATATCGCCTCGCAAAGCCTTGATACGGTTGGCGAAGGCCTGCGCTTCGAAGCCAGCGACGGGATCAACCAGATCAACCTGCTGAGCGGGGAACTGGCGCGGGTCAACCTGCAGCTGACGCGCGCCACACCGGGCAGCAGCGACCAGGCCAAGCTGCTCGATTCGCGCGACAACATGCTCCAGCAGCTGTCGCAATATGGCGAAATCAAGACCACGATCGCCAGCGACCAGACGGTCGAGGTCCGGCTCGGCGATCTGGCCACTCCGGCGCTGGTGGCCGGCGGCAATGCCAACACCCTGGCCATGGCGACGGACGCGGACGGGCTCATCTCGTTAACGCTCGGCGGCAGCCCGGTTACCCTTTCATCCGGCTCGCTGGCAGGGCAAGCGCAAGCGCTGACTGCGGTGCGCGATAACCGCGCCACGCTGAACGGCATTGCCGACGATCTGATCGCTGCCGCCAATGGTGCCCAGGCCACCGGGGCCGCGCTTGACGGCAGCGCCGGGCAGCCCTTCTTCAGCGGCTCGGGTGCGGCGGGGATCGCCCTTGCACTCACCTCGGGCAGCCTGATCGCGACTGCGCCGCTGGGTGCCGCTCCAAACAGCCGCGACAGCACCAACCTTGCCGCCTTGCGCGGCGCGCTTGATAGCCACGACATCTCTGGCCAGCTCGACAGTCTGCTGTTCACCGTCTCCAGCGCGGTCGCCGGCAGCAAGGTGACGAGCGACGCCCTTTCCACCATTGCCAGTTCGGCCAAGATCGCACTCAGCGAACAGGCCGGGGTCGATCTCGACCAGGAGGCGGTCAACCTCGTGCGCTACCAGCAGGCCTTCCAGGCCAACGGCAAGGCGATGCAGGTTGCCTCCGATCTGTTCGACACGCTGCTGGCGCTGAAATGAGCGCCTGAAGGAACAATGCCATGAGCAACGTCAGCACCGCCGCCTTTTACGAACGCTCCTCGCAGAGCCTGTCGAGCCTGCGCGCGCGCGCCGAAGCGTTGCAGACCGCAGTGAGCAGCGGCGAGCGATTGCAGCGGTCCTCCGACGATCCCGTCGCCGCCTCGCGCCTGCGCAGCCTCCAGCGGTCCGACGGGTTTGCCGCGATCGACACCACAGTCGCCGCACGCGCATCGACCGACCTGACCCTGGCGGACAGCGCGCTTTCGACCTTTGCCAGCTATGTCACCCGCGCGCAGGAACTGGCGACCCAGGCCGCCTCGGGTACGCTAACCCAGGCCCAGCGCAATTCTATCGGGGTTGAAATCGACCAGGTGCAGCAAGAGATGGTGCGCCTTGCCAATAGCCGCGACAGTGCCGGACACGCCTTGTTTGGCGGCGAAGCGACCGGCGATGCCTACAGCATCGATGCCAATGGCATTGCCGCCTATGTCGGCACGGCCGCCGCCACCGACCTGCCGCTGGGCGACGGACAGACGGTGACCCGCGGATTGACCGGGCCCGAATTCCTCAACTTCGCGGTGAACGGCAATCCGACCAACCTGATCGCCGTGGTCAAGGGCCTGGCCGACGCCTTGCAGGGCAAGGTCAGCGGCACCGACCCCGCCGCCGCCGCGAAAGACGCGCTGGGCGCGCTCGACACCGGGCTCGACACGATCACCACGGCACAGACCGTGGTCGGCGCGCGGCTCAACTGGATCGACCTGGTCGACCAGCGCCGCACCGCGCAGAGCGAATTGCGCGCGCAGGAGCAGGCCGATGTCGGCGGCACCGATATCGCCACCACGATTACCCAATTGCAGCAGGCAATGACCGTGCTTGAGGCCAGCCAGGCCAGCTTCACCAAGCTCGCCTCGCTATCGTTGTTCGATCTGCTGCGCTGAGGCGCCGCAGTCCATATCTGTTCTGAATTCCGGGGGTTAGTTGAATGTACGCGGTGATCGGTATCGTTGTCCTGCTGGTCATGGTGTTCGGCGGCTTTGCCATAACGGGCGGCGCGCTGGGCCCAGTGATGGAGGCCATCCCGCACGAGATGCTGATAATCGGCGGCGCGGCCGTGGGCGCGCTCATCACCGGCAATTCACTGCATGGCCTGAAGGCGATCGGCGGCTCCTTCGCCAAGATCTTCAAGGGCCCGGTACACAACAAGCAGGACCATATCGACGTCATCATCCTGACCACCAAGCTGATGAAGCTGCTGCGCTCGGAAGGCCCGGTCGCGCTGGAATCGCACGTCACCGACCCTTCCACCTCGGCCATCTTTGCCGAATTTCCGCGGCTGCTGGCGAACAAGGCGCTGGTTGCTCTGATCTGTGACACGCTGACCCTGATCGTCGTTTCGTCGGGCGCGCTTGAAGTTCACGCGGTCGAAGAGGTGATGGACAATGCGATGAAAACCCATTTCCACGAGCTGCACGAACCGCAGCACGCGCTCTCCAACCTCGCCGATGCCCTGCCCGCCCTGGGGATCGTTGCGGCGGTGCTGGGGGTGGTCAAGACCATGGGCTCGATCGACAAGCCGCCGGCGATCCTGGGGGGCATGATCGGTTCGGCGCTGGTCGGCACCTTCATGGGCGTGCTGCTGGCCTATGGCATGGTTTCGCCGCTCGCCGGGCGGCTCAAGCAGGTGCTCGAAGCCGACGAACAGATCTTCCACGCGGTCAAGCAGGTGATCATCGCCAGCCTGCACGGCTGGCCCCAGCCGCTCGTCGTCGAAGGCGCGCGTTCGGGGCTGGGCCACGATTTCCGGCCGGGTCTGTCCGAACTGCTCGATGCGCTGCGGGGACGCTGAGCCATGGCTGCAAAAAAGGATGGGCGCGGCAAGAACGAGCCGCCGCCGCCAATCATCGTCAAGAAGATCACCGTGGTCGAAGGCGGCCATCATGGCGGCGCGTGGAAAGTGGCCTATGCCGACTTCGTGACTGCAATGATGGCCTTCTTCCTGCTGCTGTGGCTGCTGGGGGCAACCACCGAAAAGCAGCGCAAGGGGATCGCCGACTATTTCACCCCGACGCTGGTCAAGCTCAAGGAACAGAGCGCGGGCTCGAACGGGATGCTGGGCGGTTCCTCGATCACCGACGTCGACAACTATCCCAACCGCGCCGGGCAGACCGGCACCCAGACCATGAGCATCCCGCGCGATACCACGGGCGGGCCGAAGGAAGGCGCCGAACGGGCCAAACGCATCCAGTCGATGCAAGGCAAGCTGGCGGAAAAGCTGAAGACCTCCCCCCGACTGGCCCGCCTGGCCAAGCAAGTTCGGCTGATCGACACAACCGAAGGAATCCGGATCGATCTGGTTGACGATGCCGACTTTTCGATGTTCCAGCTCGGCACCACGGTGCTCACGCCCGAAGCGGCGGAACTGCTCAACGCGATCGCCCTGATCGTCGGTCCGGAGTCCGGCGGGATTTCGATCCGCGGCCATACGGATTCGCTACCGTGGAAGGGCGGTCTTGGGGCAAACAACTGGTCGCTATCGGCCGGACGCGCCGAAGCGACCCGGCAGGCGCTGATGCGCGAAGGCATCCCGGAGGCACGGTTCCGCAAGATCGAGGGCGTGGCCGACCGCGAGCCATTGGTTCGCGACAAGCCCGATGATCCGCGCAACCGTCGCATCTCGATCCTGCTGATGAGATAGGCCGGTTGATGCGCTGAGCCGGAAATGCGAGGAAAGCGGCCATGCAGCTAGCTTTCCTTCTGTTCCCCGGCGTTACCCAGCTTGACCTGACCGGCCCGGTCCAGTTCCTCTCGCGTCTGCCCGGCGCCAGGGTCGACCTGGTGTGGGACAGCCTCGATCCGGTGCCTACCGACGCCGGGTTTTCGATTCTGCCTACCGCAACCTTTGCCAGCATGCCCCGCGCGGACCTGATTTGCATTCCGGGCGGCATGGGCATCGCTCAGGTGATCGATCACGACCCCGCGCTCGATTGGGTGCGCGAAGTCGGCAGTAAGGCCGAGTGGGTGACGAGCGTCTGCACCGGCGCACTGGTGCTGGGCGCGGCGGGGCTGCTGAGGGGCTATCAGGCGACGACTCATTGGGCCTGGCACGACATGCTCGGCCTGTTCGGGGCCGAGCCGGTACAGGCGCGGACCGTGTTCGATCGCAACCGGGTGACCGGCGGCGGGGTGACGGCTGGGATCGACTTTGCCCTGGCGCTGATGGCGCGGATTGCGGACGACGATACGGCGCGCGCGGTGCAGCTGGCGCTGGAATACGATCCCGCCCCGCCCTTTTCCGCTGGCAACCCCGACAAGGCAGGAGCGGAACTGGTGGCCGTCTACACCGAGCGCGCGAACCGGCTCGCACCGGGCAGAAAGGATGCCTTGATTGCCTCAGCGAAAAGATTAGGGTTCACACCCTAAAATTATCAACTGGGAGGATCACCATCATGGCCAACGGGCGTTATACGCTTTGGGGCCTGCCGCACTCGCTCTATGCAGGCAAGGCGCGCAGTTATCTCATCAAGAAGGGCGTACCCTTCGAGGAGCGGATGGCATCCGACCCGCGCTTCATCGGCGAGGTCGTGCCCAAAGTCGGACACATGGTGATCCCGGTGCTCGAAACTCCCGACGGCGAACTGATCCAGGATACCAGCGCGATCATCGACCATATCGAGGCGCAGGGCGAAGGCGAAGAGCTGCATCCGGCAGGGGACGTCCAAGGCGTTGTCGCCCATTTCATCGACGCATTCGGATCGAACTATCTCTTGCCGCTGGCCATGCATTACCGCTGGTCGTTCCGCGCCGAGCAGGAAGAATTCCTGCGCACCGAATTCGCCCGGGCCGTCCCCACTACCCTGCCCTATGACCAGCGGCTCGCCATGGCGGGCATGGTGATGGACAGGTTCAACGGCTTCCTGCCCAACCTCGGGGTCCGTCCCGAAGTGATCCCGGCGATGGAGGACAGCTACCGTGAACTGCTGGCCGTTCTGGAGCAGCATTTCCGCGCCCATCCCTATCTGTTGGGCGGCAGGCCGAGCCTGGCCGACTTCGGTCTCATGGCCCCGCTCTATGCCCACCTCGCGCGCGATCCGGTGCCTGCCTTCCTGATGCGAACCGAAGCCCCGAACGTCGCGCGCTGGACCGAACGGATGAACAGCGCGGTCATTCCCGACGGCGACTATGCCGATCAGAGCGGCACCTATCCGGCTGACGATGCGATCCCCGAGACGCTCGAAGCGGTGCTGCGCACGGCGTTTGCCCAATGGGGACCGGGTCTCGCCGAAGATGCGGCGCAGTTCGACCGCTGGCTTGCCGGGCTTGAAGATCCCGCGCCGGGCACGCTGGTCAGCCATGACGGCGCGCGACAGGTCCACCCTCATGTCGGGCGGATCACTTTCAGCTGGCGCGGCATCGAGATGAAGCGGGCTAGCCACCCCCACTCGCTCTGGCACCTTGCCCGGGCGCAGGCAGCGGCAAGTGCCCTGCAAGGCGATGCGGCTGAACGTTTGTCAGCCCTGCTCGAACGCACCGGTGGAACCGCGACGATGGCGCTGACGACCAGACGGCCGATCGCGCGCGAGGCCAACGTGCTGGTGCTGGCCTAGCCGTCCATGCTCAACCCGGCAACGTATCCGGGTGCAGGCGCTGGCGCAGCTCTTCCAGGCGCAGCGAATGGGCCGCGGTAACGAGACAGTCGGCATCGAGCAGGTGGCTCAGCGAGGTCAGCTTCTGGGCAAACAGGTCGATCGCCTGAAGGTCGGCAATGTGCTTGTGCAGCACCGCCGGATCGGCGCACAGCCGTCCGCCAAGGTCTTCGACCTCTTGCGCCAGTTCGGCCAGGACTGTCGAAATCCGCTGGATCTGCTGGCGGGTGCGCGCCTGCATCACGCTGCCTCTTGCAGATCGTCGGAAGCCAGCGCGTCGAGATCGAGTACCATCACCATGCGGTTGTTGATCGCGGTCAGCCCGGTGACGAAGCGGTTGATCTGGCCAGCCCCGGCAGCCGGCGGAGCTTGCAACGCAGACTGCTCGATCGTGACGATATCGCTTACCGCGTCGACGATCAGGCCCGAGATCTGCCCGGCCAACTGGGCGACGATGATCGCGTTGCGCGCGGTCGCCTCGGTCGGCTTCCAGCCCAGCCGCGCGGCGAGGTTGATCACCGGCAGCACGGTGCCGCGCAGGTTGACCACGCCCGCGACATAGGCCGGCACCTGCGGCAGCGGCGTGGTGGGCGTCCAGGCGCGAATTTCGCGCACGGCCATGATGTCCAGCCCGAAGTACTGGTCGGCAACCTCGAACGTGATGAGTTCCATCTGCATGGACTTGTCCTCCTTCCCGGGGGCTCAGTGGGCGACGCGGCGCACGGCCGCGACCAGCTTGTCCGGATCGAACGGCTTGACGATCCAGCCCGTGGCCCCAGCGGAGCGCGCGCGCGCCTTCTTCTCGTCGGAGCTTTCCGTGGTCAGCACCAGGATCGGGCGATCGCGGTGACGCGATCCGGAGCGAAGCTGCTCGATCAGGCCGAAGCCATCCAGGCGGGGCATGTTGATATCGGTAATCACGACATCGACCTCGTTCGCGGCCAGCCATTCGAGCGCAGCCTGGCCATCGTCGGCCTGGACAACGTCGAAGCCCCGGCTCGACAGGGCGTGGTTCAGCAAAGCGCGCATGCTGGCGCTGTCATCTACCGTCAGGATACGGGTGGTCTTGTTCATCGGTGCACCTATTTCAGAACAGTTCGACATCGCCGCAGGCCATCTGCGGGCGCGGAGCGGGCTCAATCGCCGGGGCGAGCGCGGGCTCGACCGTGCGGCAGCGGACTTGCCCCGAAGCAGGGCGGAAATCGACGCGGCGGGCATTCACGCCGCCAAGGTCTTCGCGAACCAGCGGAATGCCTTCACGGGCAAGGAACGACCGCGCGAAGTCGGCATTCATCGTGCCGATCCGGGCCATGCCGGAATGCAGGTTGGCCCCGCCGTAAAGGTGCGCGCGCAGGTTTGCCTTCGATGCGCCGTGCGCGAGCATTTCGTTGATCAGCACTTCCATCAGGTAGACCCCATAGTGTTCGTCAGCCTCGCTTACGCTGCGGGTCGCGACGGGCTGGGCAAGCAGGAAGTGGTTCATGCCGCCCAGTTCGATCGCGGGATCGTAGAGGCAGGTGGCAACACAGCTGCCCAGAACGGTGGAGAATTCCACGCGCGGCCCGGCACTGACGCGGGCTTGCCCCTGCATGATCGTGAGCCGCGTCAGCGGCGGCCCGTTGATGACCGGTTTTTCGAACATCTCAGGCCGCCTTCTGCAACGCGTGGCGGGCGATGCGGTGGAGCGGGGCGACGACCTGTGCGGCCCCCAGCGCGATCGCCGCGCGCGGCATTCCGAAGACGGTGCAGGTCGCCTCGTCCTGGGCGATCGTATAGGCCCCGGTGCTGGCCATCGCGAACAGGCCGCGCGCACCGTCCTGGCCCATGCCCGTCAGCAGCACGCCCACCGCGCTGTCGCCGCAGACCTCGGCCGCGGAGTTGAACAGCATGTCGACGCTGGGCCGGTGCCCGCTGACCGGCTCACCGGGCCGCAGCTTGACGTGGAAACTGCTCTTGCCACTGACCATCATGTGCCGATCGTCGCCCGGCGCAAGGTAGACGTGGCCGCGGCGCAGCGGCATGTCCGGCTCGGCAATCGCGACGTGGGCCGGGCTTTCGCTATTGAGCGTCTGGGCAATCGCTGGCGCAAAGCGGGCGTTGACGTGCTGGACGATCATCGTCGGCGGGCAATCGGCGGGAAATTCGCGCAGCATCACCTGCAAGGCTTCCACCCCGCCGGTCGAAGAGCCTATCACGATCAGCTTGGTATCGCGCGCCAGCACGGCGCGGGTCGTCGCCGCCGTGCGCGCCGGAGCGCCGCGCCGTGCCGAGAAATTGACCTGCGCCGCCTCGCGCACGAGGTTAGCGAGCTTGCCGTTGTCATCCATCGGCAGACCGCCGGTGCTTTCCGACTTGGCGTAGCAGTCGACCGCCCCCAGCGCGAGCGCGCGGGCCGTGTTGGCGGCGCCTTCGCTGGTCGAACCGGAAACGATGATCACCGGCGTCGGGCGCAGCAGCATGATCTTTTCAAGGAAATCGAGCCCGTTCATCCCCGGCATTTCGATGTCGAGCGTGACCACATCGGGATCGAGCCGCTTGATCGCCTCGCGCCCCTGCGCGGCATCGGCGGCGGTGCCGACGACTTCGATGTCGTGCTCGGACGCAAGCCGCGCCGCAAGCAGCGCGCGCATCGTCGCGGAATCGTCGATGATGAGGACGCGGATGCTCAAGAATTCCTCCTCCGGTAAATGGTCGGCCCGATCAGTTCGAGCTCTGCTGCAGCAGGGCCGGTCGCCCGTTCGCTGTGGCCGATGTAAAGGTGCCCGCCGGGGGCAATCAGCTGGGTGAAGCGCTGGATCAGCCGCTCTTTTGTGGGCAGATCGAAATAGATCATCACGTTACGGCAGAAGATCACGTCGAAGCGGCCGCGCATCGGCCATTCGCCCTGCAGGTTGAGCGAACGGAACCGCACGATCCGGCGTGCCTCGCCGCCGATTTCGGCATGGCTGCCGTCGCTGCGGGTCCAGTTCTGGACCAGCGCGGCGGGGACTGGGGCGAGATCCTTGGCCTCATAGCGCGCGGCCTCGGCCTTGGTCAGGGCGTGGGGGGCAATATCGCTAGCCAGAACCAGCACGTCGCGCCCGGCGATGCGGCGTCCTTCGGCCAGATCAGAGCCCAGCAGCGTCATCACCAGCGACCAGGTTTCCTCACCGCTGGAACAGCCCGCTGACCACATCCGCACCGGCTGGCCAGCTTCCAGCCGGCGCACCATGTCGGGGCGCACTTCGGCCGCAAAATGGGCGAAGTGGTGCTCCTCGCGGTAGAAAAAGGTATGATTGGTGGTCAGCGCCGTCACCGTGCGCATTCGCTCGGCCGGGTCGGCGCGAACCTGCTCGAGATAGGCCGAAAAGGTCGCGCAGCCCGAATTGCGCACCAGCGGCGCGATCCGGGAATAGACCAGCATCGCCTTGCCCCGCGCCAGCACGATCCCCGCCTCGTCGTAGACGAGCCTGGCGATCGCATCGAAATCGGCCGTGCCATAGACGGCTGGGCTGATCCCGGGCAGATCTTCGAGGAAGGCGGCATCGACCATCAGGCGGCTTCCCGCTGCGGTGCGACAACCGCCCCCGTCTGGCAGGAACGGGCCACCAGCCCGTCGATGTCGAGGATCAGCGCGACGCGGCCGTCACCCAGGATCGTCGCCCCGGCCACGCCTTCGACGGCGCGGTAATGAGTATCGAGGCTCTTGATCACGAACTGGCGCTGGTCGCAGATGTTGTCGACCAAGAGCGCGGCCTGACCGGTGCTTTCGGTATCGACCACGATCAGCACGCCGCGCGCCGGATCATCAACCGCGCCACGCGCCGTAATCACATCGCCGACCGGCACGATCGGGATGAACTTGCCGCGCACGTTGAGCATCGAACAGCTGACGCCAAGGCCCTGCACTTCGCCCGGCTGCGGACGCAGGCTTTCGACCACGTGGGTCAGCGGCACGACCAGCATCTGGTCGCCCACGGTCACGATCATCCCGTCGGAAATCGCCAGCGTCAGCGGCAGGGTGAGCGTGAAGACCGTGCCTTGGCCCTCGACCGATTCAATCGTGATCCGTCCGCCCAGGTCCTTCACATTCTGGCGCACCACATCCATGCCCACGCCGCGCCCGGAGATGTTCGAGACGGTCTGCGCGGTGGAAAAGCCGGGGGCAAAGATCAGCGCGTCGATCTCTTCCTTGGACAGCTGGGCATCGGGGGCAACCAGCCCCTTCTCGACCGCCTTGGCCAGCACCCTGGCACGGTCGATCCCCTTGCCATCGTCGGCAATCTTGATGAGGATCCGGCCCGAGCGGTGCTCGGCCGACAGGCGCAGCGTGCCCTCGGCGCTCTTGCCGGCGGCAAGGCGGGCCTCGGCATCCTCGATCCCGTGGTCGACGGCATTGCGGATCAGGTGGGTCAGCGGTTCGCCAAGCCGCTCGATCACGGTCTTGTCGAGTTCGGTCGCCTCGCCCGATACTTCCAGCTTCACGTGCTTGCCGGTGCTTGAGGCCAGTTCGCGCAGGATCCGGGGCACGCGGCTGAACACCGAGCCGATCGGCTGGGCGCGGATCGCCATGGCGCTTTCCTGGATTTCGCGGGTCAGCCCTTCAAGCATGACCAGCTCCTCGCTGGTGCCCATGCCCTCGTTGCCAAGGCGCTGGGCCAGCATGGCCTGCGCGATGACCAGTTCGCCGACCGTGTCGATCAGCCGGTCGAGCTTGACGAGATCAATCCGGATCGACTGCGCGGCGCTGGGCGGTGCAGGCGGCGCGGCCTCGCTTGGCGCGGCGACCGGTGCCGGGTTCGCGGCAGCCGCCAGCGCTGGCGCAGCAGCAGCAGGAGCGGCGGCAGCAACCGGCGCGGGGGCGGGCTTTGGCGCGGCGCGCGGCGTGATGCGCAGGTCGGGCATGGCGCCGCCTTCGCCAATGGCCAGGCCGACATCGTCGCCGACGAAATCGAACACTTCTGTGACGTCGCTTTCCTCGACCCCGGCCGGAACAGTGAAGGTCCAGCCGAGATAGCCCTGACACGGGTCGATTTCGTCGAGCGGTGGAACGGCAGACACATCGCAATCGCTGCACGTCGCGCCGAGTCCGGCAAGTTCGCGCAGCAAGAGCAGCGGCTCGCCGCCATTGGCCATCGCCCCGGCATGGGGCCGCAGCCGCAGCGTCCAGTGAGGATTCTGCGCGGCCGGCACGGCTGCGGCAATATCGTCGAGCAAGGCATCGAGATCGAGGTCGAACCCGAGGTCCGCTTCCGCATCGCTTAAGGCAGACGCAGGCTCGCTGTTGGCAACCGCAACCGGATCGGGAGCAAGGGCCGCCACATTGTGCACTCCGCCGCCGGTCTGCGCGGCGGTCAGTTCGGCGAGCAACGCCCTGTCGTCGGGCGCGGCCGAGCCTTCGTGCGCGGCGCGCACATGGTCGCTCAGCACATCGAGCGCACGCAGCATCAGCTGGATCAGCGGATCGCCGAGCGTAATCTTGCCATCGCGCACATCGGACAACAGCGTTTCGAAGGTATGCGTGAAGGCCTGGAGCGCGGAGAAGCCGAAGGCCCCCGCCCCGCCCTTGATCGAATGGACGCCGCGAAACACGGCGTTGACGGTGTCGGAATCCTGCGTCCCGTCACGGCAGGCTGCGAGGCCATTTTCGGCGGCTTCTAGCGATTCCTCGCACTCGGCAAAGAAGATGGCGAGGATTTCCTCCTGCGTCATGCCGCGTCTCCCTCGAACAGCACAGCCTCGAGTCCGCACAGCACCGCGGCCTCGCGCAGGGCATCCGATGCCGTAATCCGCGCGCCCTCGCCCCAGCGCCGCGCACTGACCAACAATTGCAGCACGGCCTGTCCGATCTGGCGCACGCCGCTGCCATCGATGTCGATGCGCCCGCCGCCAAGCATCGCGGCCAGTTCGGGCGCCAACGCTTCGGCAGCGGCCCGATCGCAGCGTTCGGGAAGGATGATTGCAGGCATTCGGTTCTTTCCTTCGCTCGGCGGGATCCCGGATCGGACTGATCGGCACTGTCCAAGCACCTAAGCGCACTGTGCAAATTCAGGATTTCCGCCGTATTAGGTAGCTTGCCGGATCGGCACCGAACCAAGGCATCGTTATCGACCTTGGCCGCGCGGATCCCGGCGGTCGGCGGCGGGGTGGCTAGGTGGCAATGCCTAAGCCTGCGCAACCAGAAACTTGACCGCGCTCCATATGCTGGCGTTCGAACTCGCCTGTCCGGTTCCAGCCCGCCAAGCAAGACTTTGCAAAGACAAGGAAATCTGATGAACGAAGCCAAGGTTCTGGTGGTTGACGATTCGGCCGCGATGCGCGCGCTGTTCGCCGATGTGCTGGAGCAGACCCGCAACATCCAGGTTGTCGGTACCGCCGCGAACGCTGCCGAAGCGCGCGAACAGATCCCGCTGCTGCGTCCCAACGTGGTGACGCTGGACGTCGAAATGCCGGGGATGAGCGGGATCGAGTTTCTCGAGGAAATCATGACCACCAACCCGCTGCCGGTGGTGATGCTTTCCAGCCTTACCCAGAGCGGTACCGAGACTTCGCTAAAAGCCTATGAACTGGGCGCGGTGGAATGTTTCCCCAAACCGCTCAAGGCCACGCCCGAACAGTTCAACAAGACCGTCGGCAAGCTCGGCAAGATCGTGCTTGCGGCGGCCAACAGCAACGTCAGGCACCGCCGGGCCCCGGTCGTTACCGCGACCGATGAAAAGCCCTTCACGTGGAACGGCCACTTTGCCGCCTTCGCCGCCTCGATGGGCGGCTTCGATGCGCTTGCCACGCTGCTTGCCGGCTATCCCGAAAAGTGTCCGCCGACGGTGATCACGCTCAATGCCGAACCGGCGCTGGTGCAAACCTTCATCGCCAAGCTCGATGGGGAATTGCGCTGCTCGGTCCGTGCGGCCAAGGATGGCGCGCAGCTTACGCCGGGCCATGTTTACATCGCGTCCGATCCAGCCAAGCACGCGGTCTTCGAACCTGGCAGTCCGCCCAAGCTGCGACTGGTCGAGCGCGATCTGGTCGATGGCGCGCGGCCTTCCGCCACCCTATTGTTCGGCACGATCGCCCGCTCAGGGGTCCCTGCCGTTGGGGCAGTGCTAACCGGCATGGGCGAGGACGGTGCCAAGGGCCTCAAGCTGATGCGCGATGCCGGCTGCCACACCTTTGCCCAGGACCGCGCCAGTGCGACCGTGGCCGAAGCCCCCGCCGCCGCGATCGCGGCTGGCGCGGTCCAGCACGAACTTGCGCTCGAAGCCCTGGCCGAAGCCGCGCTGTCAGCCTGCAACCAGAGCTGAACCGCTTTTCTCCCCCCTGCCTTGTGGGGTCGGTGGCTTGCCATCGGCCCCTTTTTCTTGGTCTGCGCGGGACTTGCACGACACGGCACGCCTCGCCATCGTCCCGTCCCAACGTCACTCCGGATCGAGTCCGGGGCAAGGGCGGTGTGCGCGTCGGTCCACCCGCTGCCAGTTCCAACCAACGCAAAGGGCCCGGCGGTCAGGGGAACCGCCGGGCCGTGCCTGGAAGGGACAGGCAATTTCAGTGCGTCACGCCTTAGCGCAGCAGCGAGAGGACGTTCTGCTGGCTCTGGTTGGCCTGGGCGATCATCGCGGTCGAAGCCTGCGAGAGGATCTGGGCCTTGGCCATCGCGGTCGTTTCCGACGAATAGTCGGCGTCTTCGATACGCGAACGCGCGTCCGACAGGTTGGTGACGTTGTTGGTCAGGTTATTGACCGCCGACTCAAGGCGGTTCTGACCTGCACCAAGACCGGCGCGGCTCGCGTTGACGTCGGCAAGGGCCAGATCGACGTTGTCGATCGTGGTGCTGGCCGCGGTGGCCGAAGTCACGTCAAGCGCGGTGGCCGAGATGTTCGTGCCGTCGATCGCGCTCGAGGTCAGCGTCACGGTATCGCCGTTTTCAGCGCCGACCTGGATGTCAAAAGTCTTGTCGGTGCCGGCAGTCGTCGAAAACAGGGCGTTGCCGTTGAACTTGGTGTTGCCGAGCACGTCGCCGATCTGCTGGGTCAGCGCGGTCACTTCCGACTGCATATAGGTGCGGTCCGAGGTCTGGTAGGTGCCCGACGAGGACTGGACGGCCAGCTCGCGCACGCGCTGCAGCATGTTGCTGACTTCCGACAGCGCGCCTTCGGCGGTCTGCGCCAGGCTGATGCCGTCGTTGGCGTTGCGGATGCCCTGGCTCATGCCGCGCACCTGCGAGGTCATGGTCGTGGAGATGGCGAGGCCCGCGGCATCGTCCTTGGCACCGTTGATGCGCTTGCCGGTCGACAGGCGTTCCATTGCGGTGCCCAGCATCTTGCTGGCCGAGTTCGAGGCGTTCGCGGCCTTGATCGCGCTGATGTTGGTGTTGATAACAGCCATGAAAAAATACTCCCGTGGATAGTCCCGAGTTGCTTGCCGTGTCGGACCATCCGCCGCGGCTTGCAGGGTCTAGAGCGGCAGTTTCCCGCGGAGTTTAAGGGTAGGCGGCAAAACGGTGCCGCCCGACGGCACGATTTTGCCTAAGGGTTTGCGCGAGGCCTTAAATTTCCGAACCCTTTGACGTTCTGCGCACAAATATCCCCACGAGACATGGTTAATCAGGGGACCACGCAATGACGATTCTGGGCTACAGCGAAGGAGTCGCAAGAAATAACGCGCCGTTGGTGCAACGTGCTTCGGCCATCGTTGGAACCACGTTCGCAGGGGCTGCGCCGCAAGTGCGCGGAGCAGGCGAGCCGATCGCACCGGGACCCGGCCCCTGCGTTAACCTGGAGCGCGGATCTGTAAACGAACTGCGGCGCGGCGATGTGCGCGGCCGCTTTACCCTGAGCTACACCGACCCCACCAGCGACGCCGCGCTGGGCGCTCTGGTTGCCGCCCTGGCGCAGCCGGGCATGCCGGTTGCCGCCGATCCCGAAAGCCTCTCGGTCCTGGCCCTGGCGGAGCGCCTTGCGGCAAGCGAAATCCCCGTCCTGATCAACGGTCCGACCGGCACCGGCAAGGAAGTGCTGAGCCGCTTCATCCACGCCGGCAGCCCGCGCAAGGATGGCCCGTTCGTCGCGATCAACTGTGCCGCGATGCCCGAGGCGATGCTCGAGGCCCTGCTGTTCGGTCACCAGAAGGGCGCCTTTACCGGTGCGACCCAGGCCAGCGAAGGCTTCTTCCGCGCGGCCGACGGCGGCACGCTGCTGCTCGACGAGATCGCGGAAATGCCGCTGGGCCTTCAGGCCAAGCTGCTGCGCGCGCTGCAGGAAGGCGAAGTGGTGCCGATCGGCTCGACCCAGCCGGTCAAGGTCGACGTGCGGGTAATCGCTTGCGCCAACCGCGATCTACCGACCGAAGTTGCCGAAGGCCGCTTCCGCGCCGACCTCTACTACCGCCTCAACGTCTTCCCGCTTTCGCTCAGCCCGCTGCGCGAACGCGTTGAGGACGTGGCCCCCCTCGCCTTCTCCATGCTGCTGCGCCACTCTGCGCCGGGCAAGGCCCTGCCCTGGATTTCGGATGCGGCGCTGACCATGCTCAAGCTGCACAGCTGGCCGGGCAACGTGCGCGAACTGGAAAACGTGATGCGCCGCGCGCTGCTGCTGGCCGATGGCAAGCCGGAAATCCTGCCCGCGCATATCGTGTTCGATCAGCCGGCCCGGCTGGTTGCCACCGAAACGCCAGCGTTCGAAGAGCCCGCCCAGCAAAAGCTTTCGAACATTGTCCAGCTGTCCGAAGCCCGCGCGATCATCGAAACCTTGAACGCCTGTGGCGGCAGCCGGGTGGCCGCCGCGCGCCAACTCGGCATTTCCGAGCGCACCCTGCGCTATCGCCTTGCCGCTTTCCGCGACGCCGGTATCCCGGTTGATCGCACCGCTGTCGCCGGAGCCCGGCGATGAGCGGCGTCGGCGGGATTGGCGGCCCTGGGGGCGGCGGCTCGCTCCAGCAGATCATGGCGATGCGCCAGCAGATCCTCGATCGCTCGCAGCTGCTCCAGCAGGTCCACACCGCCTCGACCGGCGCGCCGGATGCCCCGGTCGCGCCCAACGGGCCGGGCGAGGGCTTTACCGGGGCACTCAAATCCGCGCTCGATGGCGTCTCGGCCGCCCAGAGCCGCGCCGAGGGCCTGTCGGCCGCCTACGAACGCGGCGAGGTCACCGATGTCGCCCAGGTCATGCTGGCGCGCCAGGAAGCCGGTGTTGCCTTCGAAGCGACCATGCAGGTGCGCAATCGCCTGCTCTCGGCCTACCAGGACATCATGCGGATGGGGGTTTGATAAATGGCTGAGCTTGTTCCCGCCGCCGAAGGGCCGCCGCCCGTTCCGCTGGCTGCCAGTAATGCAATGACCGGAAACCCGCTCGAACGCCTGAGAGGACTTGCGGACCAGCCGGCCGTCAAGCGCGCCCTGCCCTGGTTCCTGGGGGTCGGCGGCCTTGGCGCACTGGCGCTGACCTGGTCGGTGCTGTCCCCCGCGCCGCAGCGCACCTTGTATTCCGAGCTTGGCGATGCCGACCGCGCGAGCGTCGTCAGCTCGCTCGACAAGGCCGGGATTCCCTATCAGATCAACAATGAGACCGGCAGCCTCAGCGTCAACGAGGACGACCTCTACCGCGCCCGGATGCTGGTCGCCTCGGATGGCGCGCTGGCCTCTCCGGATACCTCAAGTTCACTTGAGACTTTGCCGCTGGGCGCCAGCCGTACGCTCGAAGGCGAGCGGCTCCGCGCCGCACGCGAGCAGGAGCTGCAGCGCACGATCCAGGAAATCGACGGGGTGGAATCCGTCAGGGTGCACCTTGCCCAGGCCAGCAAGTCGGTCTTCGTGCGCGACGATTCCCCGCCGACCGCCTCGGTCATGGTGCGCATGGCCGGTGGCCGCCAGCTGGGTGAGAACCAGGTCTCGGCCATCGTCAATCTCGTCGCCGGATCGGTGCCAGGCATGTCACCCGATGCGGTCAAGGTGGTCGACCAGCACGGCCGCCTGCTCTCCCAGAAGATCAGCGCAGACGGTGACCGGCTCGAACTGCAGGGGCGGATGGAAGACAAGCTGCGCGGACAGGTCGACGCCTTGCTCACCCCGATGCTCGGTGCCGGAAATTTCAGCAGCGAGATCCAGGTCGAACTCGACATGGACCAGGTCACCTCCGCGCGCGAAACCTATGACAAGGACGGCGTGATCCGCTCCGAAACGCAGCAGCAGTCGCAGACGACCGGCGCACCCCAGGCGATCGGTGTGCCAGGGGCGCAATCGAACACCCCGCCGCCGGCCACCACTGCCCAGCCTGGCCCGCCGCAGGGCACGCCCCCGGCAACCGGGGCTCCGGCGCCGGTCAACGGGGAATCGAGCGCGACCCGCAACTACGAGCTCAACCGCGAGGTGGCCGTCGCCAACTCTACACCCGGCAAGATCAAGCGGCTGTCGGTGGCGGTGGCGATCAGCCAGGCCGCAATGGCAAAGGCAAAGCCGCAGGAAATCGACCAGATCAAGCAGCTCGTCGCCGCCGCGACCGGCGCCGATCCGCAGCGAGGCGACCAGGTCACGGTGATCCTGCGGCCCTTCGATGCCACGGCCGACCAGAGCATGCCGTTTTATGAAACCACCTGGTTCGCGATGGCCCTGCGCAGCGGTGTGGCGCTGCTCGCGGTGCTGCTCGTGCTCCTCCTCGGCGTGCGCCCGTTGATCCGCGCACTGAAACGCGAGCCCGCTGCGGCAAGCGAAGCCGCGCTGATCGGCGAAGATGGCGAGCCAATCCCGACACCGGCCAATCCGTTAACCGGCGCGGTCGATGCAGCGTTGCTTGGGCGCCAGGTCAGCCTGGCCCAGCGCATCGTTGAAGAAAAGCCCGAGGATGCGCTGCACGCACTGCGCCAGATGCTCGCCAGCCCGGCAGAGGAGGCGGCGCAGTGACCGACCTGTCCACCACCCTGACGCTTGGCGATGCCGAGCGCGCCGCGGTTATGGTGATGCTGCTCGAAGAGGGGCAGGCCGCCGCGATCCTCGCTCAGCTTGGCCCCGAAGAACTTCAGCTGCTGGGCGAGAAAATGTGCTCACTGGGCGAGATCGGACCCGAACTGATCACCCAGGCCATTGCCGGCTTCGTCAAGAGCACCGACCGCCAGGGAATCACCGCCCGTGGCCGCACTCAGCACGTGCGATCGCTGATGAATCGCGCGGTCGGCGATGTGAAGGCGGAAAGCCTGATGCAGCGGATTCTGCCGCAGGGCGAAGAGACTGGCCCCGCGATCGAGCTTGCCCGCTGGCTTACGCCGACCGCGCTGATACCGCTGATCAAGGACGAACATCCCCAGGCTATTGCCGTGCTGCTGGTTCAGCTGCAGCCCGAAGTCGCGGCCGAAGTGCTCCATTCCTTGCCGGCCGATCAGCAGACCCAGGTGGTCCACCGCGTCGCAACGCTCGGGCCGATCTCGAGCGAGGCCATCGCCATGCTCGAGGAACTGCTCGACCGCCGGATTGGCGAGAGCCACGGCCGCGCGATGCTGCAGATGGGCGGTGCGCGCGAAGCGGCCGACATCATCAACAATGCCGGCAAGGCCGCGGAAAAGCGGATCATGCCGGAAATCGGCCGGATCGACAAAAACCTGGCCCGCCAGATCGAGGCGGAAATGTTCAAGTTCGAACACCTCTTCGTGCTCGATCCGCAGGCGATGGGTGCGCTCCTGCGCGAGGTCGAAAGCGATACGCTGATCAACGCGCTGAAGGGCATTACCGAAGAGCAGCGCAGCGTATTCTTCCGCGCGATGTCGAGCCGCGCCGCAGACGGCGTGCGCGATGAAATTGCCGGGCGCGGGCGGCTCAGGATGGCCGATGTGCTCGAAGCCCAAAAGGCCATCGTCGCCGCGGCCCGCCGCCTTGCCGCCGATGGCGTGATCCAGTTCGGCGTCGGGGGCGGAGACGACGAATATGTCTAGAGTGGCTCTGGCCGAGCTATCGCAACTGGCGCGCGGAACCGGCTTTCTGGACGATCCGCGCTTTGGGGGGGCGACTGCGGCGGCGATCCTGCCCACGCCAGGCGCACCGGAAGCGGAACCCGCCGACCCCATCGCCCTCGCCTGGGCCGATGGTCACGCGGCCGGGCGCGCCGAGGCATTGGCCGAGGCGGCAGCCCAGGCCGAGGCCGACGATGCCATGCGTGCGCGCATCGAGCTGTCGTTCGAACGGCTCGACGCAGAGCTGACCGAACAGTTGCGCCAACGTCTGCTCGCCACGGTCGAGGCGCTGTGCGAAGCGGCGGTCGCGCCGCTGGCGCTCGACAAGGCGGCGCTCGCGCTGCGCGTCGAACGCGCCGCCGCAATGCTGGCGCGTGCCGAGGACGAGCGGCTGCTGCGGCTGCACCCCGACGACATCAAGCTGGTCGGCAAATTACTCCCGCAAGACCTTGAAGTTCTGGCCGATCCGGCACTTGAACGCGGCGCGTTGCGGATCGAATCCCAGAGCGGCGGGGTCGAGGACGGCCCAGTCCACTGGCGCCGCGCGATTGCCGAGGCGCTGACCCAGTGTTGAGGCTGTTCGATCCGCTGCTGGATGAATTGGCAGGCGCGTACATCGATCTGTCGCCCGGCCGCTATGGCCTGCTGACCGCATGCGACGGCGGCCTGCTCGAAGTGTCGGGCCTCTCCGCGCCAGTCGGCGCATTGTGCAAGGTCGAACATGGCCGGGCCGCATCGCTGACTGCCGAAGTCATCGGCTTCCGCAACGGCCGCACGCTGATGATGCTGCTCGGCGATACGGTGATGCTGCGGCCCGGCGCGCGCGTGCGCGCGGAGGGACGGCCCGGGATGCTCCCGGTGGGCGAGGCATTCCTGGGCCGCGCGGTCGATGGCGAAGGGTTGCCGATCGACGGATTGGGGCCGCTCCATGCACACAATTCGTGGCCTGCGGGCGGCCTGCGCACTTCCGCGCTCGATCGCAGCCCGGTGCGCGAATGCTTCGATACCGGGGTGCGTGCGCTCAACGCGCTGACCACCTTTGGCATAGGCCAGCGGATCGGGATCATGGCCGGATCGGGGGTGGGCAAGTCGGTCCTGCTCGACATGATCGCGACCGGGGCCGAAGCCGAAATCGTGATCGTGGGCCTGATCGGCGAGCGCGCGCGCGAAGTATCCGACTTCGTCGAGCGCCACATGGCCGGGAGCCGCCGCGCACGCACCGCCGTGGTCGCCGTGCCGGCCGACCATGCGCCCAACCTGCGCCTGCGCGGCGCGATGCTGGCCACCTCGCTGGCCGAACATTTCCGCGCCCAGGGACGGCAGGTGCTGCTGATCATGGACAGCCTGACCCGCGTCGCCCACGCCGGGCGCGAAATCGCCCTACTGCTGGGCGAACCGGGAGCGGCGCGCGGCTATCCCCCCTCTGCCCTTGCTACGATCACCAAGCTGGTCGAACGCGCGGGCAACTCTGCGGCCAGCGGCGGCTCGATCACCGGGCTCTACACCGTGCTCGCGGACGGCGACAACCAGGACGATCCGGTGGTCGATACCGCCCGCTCGATCCTCGATGGCCACGTCGTGCTTAGCCGCGAGCTGGCCCAGCGCGGGCAATATCCCGCGATCGACATCGCCGCCTCGCTTAGCCGCGTGATGGCCGATATCGTCGAGCCAGGACACGCCGCTCTGGCCCGTGAATTTCGCGCTCTGACAGCCAGTTACGAGGCGAACCGCGATCTTGTTCTGATGGGCGCCTACCGCGCCGGTGCCGATCCGCAGCTGGATCGCGCCATCGCCATGCACGGCGCACTGACCGATTTCCTGTGCCAACCCGCCCGTTCGACCGTGACGCTGCCGGAATCGATCGCCGCCCTGATCGGCCTCCTCGGCAATGCGGCCTGAAGCTGCTCGGCTGAAACGGCTGCAGCGGCTCGAAAAGGTCCGCGCCATCGCCAAGCAAAGCGCCGCGCTCGAAGCCGCGCGGGCCGAGGGTACGCTTGCCCAGCTCGAGGCCCTGGCGGATCGAACCCGCCGCATGGCCGACGATTACCGGGGCCGCACCGCCATGCGCGACGGGCTGGAACTGCGCCAGCTCGGCACCTTTGTGGCCGGGCTCGATGGGATTTCGACTGCCACCGCCGGGGACGCCGCCACCGCGCGGCGCGTGGCCGACGTGCGCCAGCAGGAACTCGCCCAGGCCGAGCGCCGCCGCGCCGCCGTGGAAGACCGCGCCAAGGTGGAGGAACGCGCCCTCATCCAGCGCAAAGCACCGCAGGCGCTGGGGGCAAAAAGGCAAGTTGGCACGGCTCTTGAATAGTTAACGGTGAACCCGTTCGCGAAGGAACCTGCCGATGATCCAAGTTTCCGCCCTGACTGCCTCCCCTGCCACCGTCTCCGCAACCGAGACCGTGCAGGGTCAGCCGGGGGATGGCGCGGAAACGGCGGATTTCAGCGCAATTCTTGCAAGTGAAACCACGCCCTCGACGCCGACGATGGGCAGTCCCGTCGCGATCGCCATGGTGCCTGAGCCGATGGAGGCCCAATTGCAGGACCTTGCCGTTTTGCCGGAAGGCGGCAAGATCTTGCCGGAGGGCTTGCCGCAGCCCTTGCCGGGCAAGGCGCAGGTCGCCCTGCTGCGCCGCGCCGCCAACCTGCCCAGGCAGGCAGCAGCCATTCGGCCCGAAGCGCGGCCCGCCAAGCCCGAAGACAGCGAAACAGATGCGCCGGCGAATCTTTCTCCGGAACCCCTGCTCAATATCATCAATGCCCTGCCGCCGCTTTCCGCTCAGGCCGCTGCCGCAGCTCCGACCGAGGCGCCAAGCACGGCAAGCGCGGCACCCAAGGGCATAGCTACTCCAGCGATGCCTTTGCCCGCGGCCCTTGCCGCACAGCCCAAAGCCGAAGCTCAGGCTGAGCCGCAGGGCCAGCCGCAACTTCCGGTGCTTGAACTGGATCGCACCGCACCGCCCGCACTGGCCGCCTCGCTCGCCGCGCTCGAACCGTCCGCCGCTCCTGCGCTGCCGGGCGGGGTGACCGCGCGGCTGAAGCTTAACCCGGTGGCCACGGCAACGAACGAAGCCGCGGCATCGCCTGGCACCGACACCACCACGCTGCTGGGCGCGCCACTGGCGAATGCTTCTCACCCCGCTGCTCCGGGCAGTGTGCCACTTGCTGCCGCGCCGCTGGCCCAGCCCGCCAGTCGTCCGCATGATTTCACCGCGCTGGTCGATAGTCTGGTGGCCGCGCGCGAGGCAGCCCAGCCGCACACGGTTTCGGTCGCGCTGGCCACGGCGGAATTCGGCGCAGTCCACGTGCGTTTCAATCAGGACGACAATGGCCTCAGCGTCACCATGGCGAGCGCCAACCCCGATTTCGCGCGCGCCGCCAGCGCCGCGATGCCGCCGCCAGCGTCGGCCACCTCGGCCGACGCCAGCGGCCAGCAGAGCGGCGGTTCGCAGCCCCGCCAGCAGGGTCAGGCGGCCGCCAGCGGAGGCGGCTCCTCACAGGGCGGAGGCGCTTCCACTTCGCAACACCAGGATCGCTCCGCAACGCGCGAAAATCCTTCGCCGCGCGCATCCACTGCCGCGCACCGCTCCGCAACCAGCGGCATTTTTGCCTGATTTTGAATTAGACCGAGGGGGTTTCCCGAATGAGTGACAAGAAGGACAAGGTAGCCAAGCCCAAGAAGGGCAAGGGTATGCTGGTCAAAGCCGTTGGCGGCGTCGCGCTGATCGCGGCGGGCGGCGGCGGCACTTTCGCGCTGGTCCAGTCCGGCATGATCGGTGGCGGCAAGGAGCAAGCCAAGAAGGAAGACAACACGCCCAAGCTGGTGCGCAAGGGCGAAGAAGATCCCTATGCCCCCAAGGCCGAAGGCAAGGAAGGCGAAGGCCCGGCCGAAGTCGATGGCGAAGGCGGTAGCGAGTACAAGACCAGCTATTACAACTTCACCGAGGACTTCACCTCGAACCTCAAGAATTCGAGCGCGCTGGTGCAGATCAGCCTGGCCTGCTCCACCCGCCGCGACGGCCGCGTGCTGATGTGGCTCAAGAAGCACGAACTGGCGATCCGCAGCGAGATCCTGGTCGTGCTGGCCGATACGCCCGAGGAAGACGCCTTCACACCCGAAGGCAAGCAGCGCCTGCAAAAGCGCCTGACCGCCGCGATCAACAAGGTCCTGACCAACACCGAGGGCTTTGGCGGCGTCGACGAAGTCTACTTCAAGAGCTTCCTGGTCCAGTGAAACCCCAGCGCGAATTCATTGCCGAACGCTCGGCGGCGCAGCACTGCGCCGAGCTGCTGCGTCAGGGGCCCGATCCGGCGGAATTGCTGCCGATGCTGACCCGCGTCGGTGAGCAGCTGGCCAAGCTGCTTGGCCCGGCGCTGGCCGGCCTGCTGGGCGGTGATGCACCGCGCGTCACCGCGATTGCCCCGCAGGAAATGGCCATGTCGAGCCTGCTTGGCCTGTTCGACGAGATCGCGGCCAACAGTCTGCTCGCCGCCGGTAGCCACGATATTCCGCTGCTGGTCTCGCTCGATGGCTATGCCGTGCTGCGCATGGTCGACCGCGCATTCGGCGGCAAAGGCGAGGCACCGGTGCTGCTTCCCGAAGACTTTCCAATGTCCGCCCAGTTGCTGATCCAGCGGCTTGAAGCACTGGTTGCCGCGCAGATCGCCCGCGCGCTGGGCAGCCCGGATCCGGCTGCAGTGCGACCGATCCGGCGCGAGGCCAAGCTGGCCGAGCTGGCCGCCTTCGATCCTGCTACGCCGCTGTTCGTGCTCAAGGCCGAAGTCGCGGAAAGCGGCCGCGCGCCGTGGCGCGTGACTGTGGCGGTTTCGCAGGAGCACCTTGCCGACCTGCTCGGCCACGAAGGCCGCCCCGCCCTCCCCCGCTCTGCCGGCAGCCGCAATGCCGATCCTGCGGCTGCACCCTTTGCTGACTTGCCCTTGTTGCTCAGCGCGCTGCTGGTCGACATGACCGTGCCGCTCTCGGCCATTTCGACGCTTGAACCCGGCACCGTCCTGCCCGTCGCCGTCGCGCGCGCCGTGCCGGTGCGCGTGGGCGACACCGTGATCGCCCACGGCACTGTCGGCACCCAGGATGACCGCGTCGCCATCAAACTTACCCAGATTGCCTGAAGGAAACCCACCCCCATGACACTCCACACCCGCGGCTTCGATCTGCTCAAGGAAGTCGACGTGCGCCTTTCGGTCGAACTCGGCCGTACCGACATGAAGCTCAAGGACGTGCTTGCCCTCGGCGAGGAAAGCGTCGTGATGCTCGACCGGCTGACCGACGAGCTGCTCGACGTGATGGTCAACGGCAAGCTGATCGCGCGCGGCGAGATCGTCGCCCAGGGTAACCGCTTTGGCCTGCGCATTGTCGAACTGGCCGGACAGGCCGGTGCGGCCAGCGACGGGGCGACAAGCTGATGATCTGGTATGTCCTGAAGCTATTGGTCCTGCTGCCGCTGATCGGCGCTCTTGCCTGGGCCAGCCTGAAGTTCGCGCAGAAGATGCAGGCGAAACTGGGCGGTCCGGTGGACGGCACCAAACGCGTGCGGATCGTTGAAACGACGATGCTCTCCCCCAGCCTGAAGCTGGCGGTGATCGAGTTCCGGGGCCGCGAAATTCTCGTATCGGCCTCGCGCAATGGCCTGACCCGTCTGGCCGAGGCACCCGCCGAAGGGGACCAGGCATGAAGCGCCTTTCCGCCCTGATCGCAGCACTGGCCGCGCTGACGCTGCCGGTTGCCGCGCAGGCCCAGACCGCGATCCCCGGCGCGCTCGACCGTGCCTTTGGCGCCACCGGCGGCACCGGCGGACAGGGCATGACCCTGTCGCTCCAACTGCTCGTCATCATGGGCCTGCTGACGATCCTGCCGGGCCTGATCCTGATGATGACCAGCTTCACCCGGATCCTGGTCGTGCTCTCGATCCTGCGCCAGGCAATGGGGCTGCAACAGTCCCCGCCCAACCAGGTGCTGATCGGACTGTCGCTGTTCCTTTCGCTGTTCGTCATGGCCCCCACGCTCGACCGCGTAAATGCCAATGCCATTGCGCCTTATTCGGCCGGAGCGATCAATGCCGAACAGGCGATCGCCGCAGGGGGCCGCGAATTCCACGCCTTCATGATCCACCAGACCCGCGAGCGCGACCTGGCGATGTTTGCCGATATGGCCAAGGCCGGCAAATTCGCGCGGGCCGAAGACGTGCCCTTTTCGATCCTGCTGCCCGCCTTCGTCACCAGCGAACTCAAGACCGCGTTCCAGATCGGCTTCATGCTCTATCTGCCGTTTCTTGTGATCGACCTCGTGGTTGCCTCGGTGCTGATGAGCCTGGGGATGATGATGATGAGCCCGACCATCGTTTCGCTGCCCTTCAAGCTGCTGCTGTTCGTGCTGGTCGATGGCTGGGCGCTGCTGATGGGCAGCCTTGCGGCCAGTTTCGGGTGACGCGCGATGGATGATACCGCTTCCCTCCTCGCCCTCGCCGACCGGATGCTGTGGGTGACCGCGCTGGTCGCGGCCCCGGTGCTGCTCGCCAGCCTGGCCGTCGGCCTTGTCGTCGGGATCGTGCAGGCCGCGACCTCGGTCAACGAACAGACGCTGACCTTCGTGCCCAAGCTGGCCGTGATAGCGCTGGTGCTGGTCGTGTTCGGGGCCTCGATGCTGGGGCTGGTTAGCGATTTTACCGAGGAAATCTTCGCCCAGATCGCAGGCATCACCCGATGATGCAGCTCGATTTCGGGTTCGGTGCGGTCGAAGGCGAGCTGTGGCGGCTGGTTTTCGTGATGACGCGGATCGGCGCGGCGCTGCTTGCTGCCCCGTTCTTTGGCGCAGGCGCCGTGCCGATGCAGCTGCGCGTCGCGATGAGTGCCGCGATTTCCGTACTGGTCTGCGGCTGGATCCCGGTGCAGATGCCGCCCGCGCTGTTCACGCTCGCCGGAGTCATGGCGATTGGCGGCGAAGTGGTGGTGGGCCTTGCGCTGGGCTTCGTGCTGCAGCTCTCGTTCGCCGCGCCGATCATCGCGGCCGAGCAGATCGGCGGGGCAATGGGCATGTCGATGGCCTCCACGGCTGACCCGATCAGCGGCGCGCACTCGCCCGCGCTGGGGCAATATTTCACCGTGCTGCTGACCGTGGTCTACCTAGGCCTTGGCGCGCATCTTACCTGGCTGCGGCTGGTGGTGGACAGCTATACCGCGCTGCCTCCCGGCAAGGCCTGGCTGACCCCGGACCAGATCGAGCTTATCCTTGGGTTTGCCTCGCAGATGTTTGTTGCCGCCATCGCCATCGCCCTGCCGGTCACGCTGGTGCTGCTGCTGGTGCAATTCGCCAGCGGCGTGCTGAGCCGTTCGGCGCCCGCGCTCAACCTCTTTGCGCTGGGCCTGCCGGCCGGGGTGCTGGCCGGGATCGCCGCGCTGATCGTCGCCGCCCCGCTCGCTGCCGAACAGATGGCAGACCTCAGCGCCGAAGCCGTCGGCAATGTCGCGCAGGTAATTGGCGAATGAGCGAGGAAAAGACATTTGCGCCATCCGAAAAGCGCAAGCGCGATGCCGCCCTGAAGGGCGATGTCCTGCGTTCGCGCGAGCTGGCGACGGCGGTGGCCGTGCTGGTCGGCGCGGCGTGGCTGAAATTCGCGGGGCCGTGGCTGCTGGGCGCACTGGCCGATGGCGCACGCGCCGGGCTGACCTGGGATCGCTCCGCACTGGAAGACTTCACCCCCGGCCGCGCCGCCGCGATGCTGGCCTGGGCCGTTCTGCCCCCGGTGTTCATTCTGGCGGGCAGCGTGATGCTGGCCGTAACCGCATCGCAGATCGGCGCCGCCGATGGGCGCTGGGTGGGCGCGAACCTGCTGCCGAAGGGGTCGCGGATCAATCCGTTGTCGGGCCTCAAGCGCATGTTCGGGCCGACCGGCTGGATCGAAGTCGGCAAGGGTCTGGCCAAGGTGCTGCTGCTGGGCGCGATCGCTTATGCCTGGGGGCGCAACCACCTTGCGGATCTGCTCGGCCTGGGCCGGGGCGCCTCGCTTTATGGGCAGCTCGCCCTTGCCTGGAATGGGCTGATCAGCCTGCTTTTCGCCTTGTCGGCCGGGCTGGTGGTGATCGCCCTGCTTGACTTCCCGATCCAGTTCATCCGCCGCTGGCTGCGCCTGCGCATGAGCCTTCAGGAAGTGCGCGACGAGCACAAGGACAGCGAAGGCTCGCCCGAAAAGAAGGGCGCGATCCGCTCGCGCCAGCGCCAGCTGGCCAGCGGCGCGGTGGCCAAGGCCATGCGCGAGGCGCAGTTCGTACTGACCAACCCGACCCACTTCTCGGTCGCGATGGCTTACGATCCGGCCAAGGCCAATGCCCCGATCGTGCTCGCCAAAGGGCGCGGGGAAAAGGCGCTGGCGATGCGCGAACTGGCCGCCGAACTGGGCGTTCCGACGCTGGAATATCCGGCCCTCGCCCGCTCGGTCTATTTCACCACGCGCGAAAACCAGGTGATCCGCGAAGAGCTCTACGCCGCCGTCGCCTCGGTCCTGGCCTTTGTGTTTTCGCTGAAACGCGGGGAATGCGTGCGCGCCCCGGCGATCGAGGTTCCGGTCACGCTGCGTTTCGACGCCGAAGGTCGGCTCGACCCTCGGGCAAACGCTTAATTCGCGCGCGGCCCTGCCGTTCTCATAGCCATGACGACAACATCGGTCACCAGCACGATCGTATCGACCCTTGGCGGGGGCAGCGGCATCGACATGACCGCCCTGGCCACCGGACTTGCCACCGCGCAGTTCGCCGCCAGAATTGACCGCAACACGACCCAGAAGGACACGGTCGAGCGCCAGATTTCGGCCGCCGCCGACCTTAAGAACCAGATCCTTACGCTGGCATCGTCGGTCGGTGACCGGGTCCGCTCGGGCGACGTGTCAACCCAGCCGATCATCGCCAATGGCGCGGTCGCAACCGTCAGCCGCGGCGCGGCCAGCGGGAGCGGAACCTACAGCCTCGAAGTCATCGGCCTTGCCGCCAGCCAGACCCTGTCGAGCCCGGCTTATCAGCCAGGCAACCTCTCCACCGGGTCGGGCACCCTGACCTTGCGGTTCGGGACCATCTCGGGCGGGCAGCTTGTCCCTGACACCACCCACCCGGCGGTCGACATCGCGATCCCCAGCGGTTCGCAGCTGGCCGATGTGGCAGCCGCGATCAACGCCGCAAACGCCGGAGTCAGTGCCTATATCGCCACCGGCACCGACGGCGTGCACCTGATGCTCAAGGGCCAGGACGGTGCCCCCAACGCCTTTTCGCTCGAAGCGACTGAAGCCGCCGGCGATCCTGGCCTGGCCAGCCTCGCCTGGGATCCGACCGGTGATCCGCTGCGCTTGAAGTCGGCCGCCGCCAGCGCGATCTACAAGCTGGACGGCCTGGAAATGACCAGTGCCTCCAACACCATCAGCGATATCGTGCCGGGCCTTAGCCTGAAGCTGACCGGAACCAACGAGAACGCGCCGACCAAGATCAGCTTCAGCGATCCGTCGAGCGCGGCGACCACTTTCATGCAGGACCTGACCTCGGCGCTCAACGAGCTGGTTTCCTCGCTTTCCAAGGCAATCGATCCCAAAACGGGCGACCTGGCCCGCGACAGCGGCGCGCGGGCGCTGCGCCGTTCGCTGACCCAGCTGGCGGGTTCGATCGTTATGCCTTCCGCCGCGACAGGAGCCCCAAGCACGCTGGCCGACCTTGGCCTGGCCACCAACCGCGACGGCACCTTCCGCCTCGATACCACCCGGCTCGCCGCCACGCTCAAGTCGTCTCCTTCGGGCGTGGCGGCGATGTTCACGACCGGACTCTATGGCGTCTACGCGACCCTCGACAAGCTCAGTCGCAGCGTCACCGCGGCGAGCGATCCGGGATCCCTGACCGGTTCGGTAACCCGTTACACGGCGCTGCAGGCCAAGCTGGGCAGCGAAGCGACCAAGCTTGCCGACGATCAGGAAAAGTTGCGCGCCCAATTGGTCACGCGGTTTGCCGGAGTCGACAGCCGGGTCGGCGCCTCAAAGTCGACGCTCAGCTTTCTCCAGAACCAGATCGCCGCCTGGAACGCGACGAAGAACTAGGCCGCACAGATGCAGATGCTCCGCACCCCCCAGGAAGCCTATCGCCGGATCGACTTCGACGCGCGCGTTGCCGGCGCGGACCCGCGGCAGCTCGTCGCCCTATGCTTCGAACAACTGACCACGGCGCTGGGCAGTGCCCTGTTCGCGGCCGCGAATGGTGACAAACGGCTCAAGAGCGCTTCGCTTGCCCGCGCACTGTCGGCGCTAACCGCCCTGCAACTCGGCGTCAGCGACGACCAGCCGATCGGTCCGGCGCTGATGCAACTGTATGATTCCGCCCGCCGTGCCGTGCTCGACAGCGTGCTCGATTTCGACGCCCAGACCATTTCATCGATCCGTCAGGACTTTTCCGAAATCGGAACAGCGATACTCAATTGAGTTCGTTGAAAAATCATAATTTTAAATATTGATCGAAACAGGTTTTCGGAAGGAATCTAATTCTTTCAACGATCTATCTAATATCGAAATTACGTATTTATACTTATTCTGCCAGCACCCTGCGCTCATCGAAATTTGTATCGAATTTGGAGGAATAGAATCACGATAATGGATCCAGTTAGGGCTTATCCCCTAAGCAGATGTCAGTAAGGTTAAATCCATGAACACGCCCATTAACCTGATTCTCGTCGATAGTGACTTCCGCCGCCGTGCCGCAATTTCGCACTTTCTGTCCGGAACGGGCATCCATGTCGAACCGTTTGAAGATCTCGACGAGCTGGTGATGCGCTGGCCGCGCGATGGCGTAATTCTGGTTCATGACCATGAAAACGTGGTCACTCGAATCATCGAACGGATGACCGAGGCCGGACACTGGCTGCCGATCGTCACCTATTCCGAAGCCCCCTGCACCAACCGCGTCGTTCAGGCAGTGCTCGCCGGTGCGATCGACTATCTCAACTGGCCGTTCAGCGAAACCGAGGTCAAGCAGGCGCTGGTCGTGGCGGAAGAAAGCCTTGATACAATGAGCAGCGTGCGCCTGCGCGAAGCCATGGCACGCAGCCGGGTCCAGAAGCTTACCAAGCGGGAACGCGAAGTGTTGGTCGGTGTTGCGGATGGCCTTTCCAACCGCATGATCGGTGAACGACTTGCGATCAGTCCGCGCACGGTGGAAATCCACCGCGCCAACATGCTCAACAAGATGGGGGCCAACCATACCTCCGAGGCGATCCGCATTGCGATCGAGGCCTCGCTGGTCAACTGATCGCGCCTTTTCAGGCCGTCTTTCGGATCAGAGTTCTTACCTGGATTTCAGCCTGTGCCGTCCTGATCACGACCGGTCAGGATCGATATGGCGGAGCGTATGTTCAGTTGAGCCGCAGCGACGGACTGAACATCCCAGACACATAGACCCCATCGATATCGTGCACCTGACCTGCCAGGCAGCTTGCCAGTGCTCCGACCAGGGCGAGAGCGGCGGATTCGCCGCCCGAACTGGCCTCTTCCGCCAGTCCTTCGACCGCAACGGTCGCGATATGCCTGCCCTGCGGTCCGTGTGAAAGCATGTAACAGCAGCGCCCTTCGACGAGGGCCAGTGCCGCAGCGTTGGCGCCTCCGGCGGCGGTCAGGAGATCAATCGTGGCCAGGCTTGGTCCGCCCGCAAAGTGACCACGCCATCCCAGCGGCGCCTGCTCCAGCAAAGCATGGGCGGCGCGCAGCAGCACGGCCTCCTGTTCGCGCTTAGCACAGCCGCAGTCTATGGCCAGTTCAGCCAGTTCGTCCTGCCACGCCTGCAGCTGTTCAAGGAACTTTTGTGTCATTGTTGGTATCGGTTTCCCCGGTCCTTGTCTCCGCCTGTGGTAGTGCCGAGTCAATTGCCCTGCGGTGAACGCTGCATCAAATCGGCACAAACGCCCTCAGGCAGGAACGAACCGCCCCTCGAACACCACGCCGGCGATCCCGATCTGGGCCAGCTTGCCAGCGCCAAGGGCATAGGGATCAGCATCAAGCACGGCAAAATCGGCACGCTTTCCCGGTGCGATTGACCCGACCAGCGCATCCATTCCAATCACCTGCGCTGCCTCGATCGTGATGGCCCGAAGCGCCTTGTCGAGCGAAAGGCGCTCATTCGCGCCGAGTTGATGCCCTTCCAGCGTAATGCGGTTGGCCGCGATCCAGGCAAGATAAAGCGGGTCGACTGGCGCCATGTTGAAATCGCTGTGCAGGCCAAGCGGAACTCCCAGGCGCTCAAGCGAGCCAAACCGGTCGATCAGTTCAGCCCGGCCTGGCCCCAGACCCTCGCGCGAATAAACGTCGCCCAGCACCCGCAGGTAATTGGGCTGGCCCGAGACCATCAGGCCCATGCGGGCAATTCGGCGGTTTTGTGCTTCGGTCGAGTAGCCGAGGTGCTCGAGCGTGACCGTCTGCCCCGTGCGCGGCGGCAGGGTGGCGAGGCCGTCCAGCACCACATCAAGCCCCTCGTCGCCGTTGACATGGATGTGGAACGAAAAGCCCGCCGCCCAAAAGCGCTTGAACTGGGCATTCAGTTTATCGGGCTCGGTCAGCCACTTGCCCTCGTGCCCGTCGATATAGCCTGGCGCGTTCATGCGCATGTTGAGCGCGAAGAAGGCACCATCGGCAAGGAACTTTACCCGGCGATCAACCCGCACATTGGGGCTGCGCCAGGTCGATGCGGCATTGCGGTACCAGGCATCGAGATCGTCCGTATGGTCCAGTTCGCTTGCCAGCGGCATCAGCATTGCGCGGGATGTCGCGTCCGCCCGCTCAAACGCGGCGCGGATCATCCCGGCCTCGGCCTGGTAACCGGCGAAGATCCCGGTCGCCATGTCCGATATGGTTGTCACACCGCTGCGCCGCATGATCTGCTGCAGTTGGCCAAGGCCGTCCATCACCTTTTCTGGCGCCATGATCGCCGGGCGCAACCTGGAAAGGGCCACATTGCCAGCCGTTTCACTAAGCAGCCCGCGTGCATAGTCGCCATGAGCCGGGTCGGCATGAACCGCCGCCAACGCTGCTGCAAAGTCCTGCTCCGAGTGAATCCCCCATGCCTCTAGCATCGCGCTCGACACGATCAGTTCGTGGAAGCTGCGCTGCCACACCACCACGCGGCGTCCGGGTGCCAGCTTGTCGAGTTCGGCCCGGTCGATCCGGCCATGAAACAGCTCGTGATAGCCCCAGGTGATGAATGGGTCCGCCGCGGAAGCCGCCAGCGCTGCTACAAGGCTGGCGCGATAGGCCGCGGGTGTCAGCACGCCCGGTGCGTCGCCCCCCGGCAGCTTCCAGGCATCGGGAGCGATGAATTTCGTGCCCAGCAGCACTGCGCCCATGATCGGATGCAGGTGAGGATCGATAAAGCCCGGAAACAGGACCTTTCCGGCAAGGCGGTTGTCATGCACCACCTTGCGGCCGCGCACCCATGGCTCGAGTTCGGCCAGGGTGTCTGCAAGCGCGATGATCGTTCCTGCCGATACCGCGACAAACCGGCAATGCGGGCGCGCGGGCTCCATCGTCGTGAAGCGGCCTTCGAATATCGTGAGTTCCTGCCAGGTATCCGCCGCCAGCGACTGCCCGGGGGCAAACGGAATGGCGCCGCATAAGGCAAGCACCGTCCGCCGATCGAGATCAAGCTTCACTGGACGCCGCTCCCGCCCTGGCTCCGCAATGAAAATGGGCTCCGGGTTTGCACCCGGAGCCCAAGGTTAAAGCATCCCCTCCCAGGTTTGCTTAGAACTTGACGCCCGCGGTGATGCCATAACGGCGCGGTTCGAGCGTGAAGACGTTGGTGTAGTTACCTGAGGACTGGTCGGTGACATAGAGACCGGTGATCGAGTTCTTGTCGAACAGGTTCTGCACCCAGGCGCGGGCGAACCACTTCTTGTCCGGACCATCGAGCTGGAGCTGAGCGTTCACCTGGGTGAAGCTCGGCACCTCGTTGACGGTACCGCCAAAGATGTTGCCCACCGACTTGCCGGTGTAGATGAAGTCCGCACGCGGGGTCAGGGTCAGGTCACCAATCGCAGCAGCGTACTGCACGCCGGCCGAGAACTTGTAGTCCGGCGCGCCAGGCAGCTTGTTGCCCTTGATGTTGGTGGGAATACCCGACGAGTAGACCTGGACGCCGCCGAAGCTACCACCAGCCGAGCTGGCAAGCGCATCGAGCACGCCGCAGACGCTGAACGCGCCGGTCGAGGCGATGCCGCCGTCAGCCGGGAACGCGGTCGTCGGCTGGAGGCCAGCGCCAGCCGCCAGACCCGGGATCGCACCCGCGTTGATCAGGCTGTTGACGTAGTTGACATAGCCGTTGACGCCGGTCTTGCTGCCCGAGGTCGAAGCGACCGCGCAGTTCGCACCGTTGGTGATGTCCTTGATGATCACGGCATCGCTGCGGCCAGCACCGAAGTCACGCGGGTTCGCCAGGAACTTGTCCTCAGACACTTCAGTGTGCAGGTAGCTGCCGCTGAGGTTGATCGTGAGTTCCGGGGTCGGACGCAGGATCGCTTCTGCTTCGATACCGTAGATCTTGGCGCTCACGTTATCGTTGACCGAGGTACGGGCGACGATGCGCGAAAGCTGCAGATCCTTGTAGTCGTAGTAGAAGCCGGTGAGGTTCAGGGTCACCTTGCCGTTGGCGAAGGTATTCTTCGAACCGATTTCGAAGGCGTTGACGAATTCCGGCTTGAACCCTTCCGGAACCGAGAACACCGGCGACAGCGGCGGGTTGATACCGCCCGACTTGTAGCCGCGCGAGTACGACGCATAGAGCAGGTTGTCCGGGGTGACGTTCCAGTCGATCACGGCGCGACCGGTCCATTCGCCGTAGCTGACCTTGCGCACCTGGAACAGCTGATTGCCGGCAATGCCCGCATCGGCGTCATAGGCGACGATGAACGGCGAGCTGTACGCGTCGGTCGAACCATAAGGAACCAGGAAGCTGGCGAGCGTGGTGCGCGCCGAAAGCTCTTTTTCGTCATGGTTGTAACGCAGGCCCAGGGTCAGCTTCACGCTGTCGCTGAACTTGTAGTAGGCTTCACCGAACAGACCGTAGGTCGTAACCCGCATATCGGCCGAGTAGTTGCGATAGGTCGGCGTACCGAGATAGCTCGGCGGCAGGCTGGCGCCATACGACTTGAACGAGCCGAACACGCCGGTGAAATAGTCGATCCCGAACGAGTCAATGTAGTAGCTGTTCTCGGTCATGTGGACCTTGCCGTAGATCCCACCGAGCAGGAAGTTGAAGGGACCATCCCACTTGGAGGAGAGGATCGCTTCAGCCGTCCAGTTGCTGTGGTTCTGGTTCGAACGGTCAAAGTCCTGCGGGGTCGGCGAACAGATCGCATGACCGCCGAACGCACCCGTGCCGGTTTCTTCGGGCAGCGAAGTGCACAGGTTACCGGAGGGACCATTCGGAATCAGCGCCGCGGCAAGCGGAGCGAAGTACGGCTGCAGGCCGGCACCGAGCAGACCCGAGGCGGCAGCCTGGAGGGTGTTGAGCGCGGTGACATATCCGGCCCGGCTCTGGACCGAGTTGTTGTAGTCCTGGCTCGAGTCGATATCGACCTTCTGGTAGTTGCCGCTGACCTTAAGGCTAAGCCCGCTGCCCAGTTCCTGCTCGATCGAGCCCTGCAGCACCAGTTCCTGCGTGTAGTAGGACGGCGTGAAGTCGGTGTTGACCGTGCGCATATCGGCAGGGTTGACGACCGAGGCATAGACGTCGGGACCGTAGATGCTGCCAAGCGCGAACGCGGTCGGAACACCCTGGGTGGCGAAGAATTCCTTCGAGGTCAGCACACCGACGAAGGTGGTGTTGGCGTTGGTGGTGCTGAAATCGCGGCGGGCGTTAAGGCAGCCGAGGATGCCGGTCGGGTCGCGCTGGCACATCTGCTTCTGGATGCGCATGCGGCTATCGCGTTCATGGAAATACTGAGCCATGAAGTCGATCGTGGTGCCGCTCGACGGTTCGATGCGGATCGAGCCGCGCAGACCGTACATGTCGCGATCGTCGATCCTCGAATTGTCGAAGAGGTTCTTGGTATAGCCATCGCGGTTCAGGTAGAACCCGGCCAGGCGCACCGCCGCAATATCGGCGATCGGGGCATTGACCATGCCCTTGACCTTCACGCCGTTGTAATTGCCGTATTCGACTTCGGCGCTGGCGGCGAGGCCAGAGAGGCTGGGACGCGCGGTGCGGAAGTTGACCACGCCCGAGGTGGCGTTGCGGCCGAACAGGGTGCCCTGCGGACCACGCAGAACTTCGATCTGACCCATGTCATAGAATTCGCCTTCGAACAGGCGAGTACCGAACTGCGGCGCATCGTTGATGTGGATCGCGGTCGCGCTGTCGCAGGTCACGCCGACGCAAAGGTCGCCAATGCCGCGGATGGTGAAGCTGGCGCTGGTGAAGTTCGTCTTGGTGAAGGTCACGTTCGGCAGCGTGAGCTGAAGGTCCGACGTGTTCTTGATCTGCTGCTTTTCGAGCGCTTCGGTGCTGAAGGCGCTAACCGCGATCGGCACGTCCTGCAGCTTTTCACCGGTACGCTGCGCGTTAACGATGATGACATCGGAATCGTTGGTTTCGTCTGCGTTCTGCGCATAGGCAGGAACAGCGAATGCACTGGCACATACGGTTGCCAGCAGGGTCAATTTACCCCTCATCAGCCCTCTCTCCTTGTTTTGCTCACCCCTTTTTCGGGACGTTGCAGATGGGAATAGAACATCATGTCGAGCGATTGACAACCGCTTTTAATCGATCTGTTAGAACTCTTGGATTCCGTAGCGAAAGTGCCACACTGTCGATCGTTAAAAGCGCCTGCTCGCGCCAGAATCGCCCCTCAAGGTTGCTCGATGGCCACACCTTTTCAGTAAACACGGTATGTTTTTCGGATGGCCGATCCGGCCAAGGCGCGAAAACTTCCGCTGCGGTCCGCAAGGCGGCCCGGCAAACCGGTTGCGCGAGCCGGCGGGCATGTGCCAAAGGCGCGCAATTCCTAGACAGTCTTTCACAGGGATTCGCGGGCGATGACGGGCCAGGCAATTACGGGCGCAGTTTCGGGCAATTCGGTTGCGGGCACGCTGGCCGGCAAACTGGTGGTGCTGGTCGGTGGCAGCGGCTTTGTCGGCACCCACCTGGCGCAGGAACTGCTGGCGCGCGGCGCGCGGCTGCGGGTTGCATGCCGCAATCCCAAGCGCGCCTTCCGGATCAAGCCGCTGGGCAACCTTGGCGAAGTCCAGTTCGCCAGCCTCGACGTGACCCGTCCCGAAACGCTTGAACGCGCATTGGCTGGCGCTGATGCCGTGGTCAATCTGGTCGGCGCCTTCGCTGGCGATCTTGATGCCGTGATGGGTCGGGGCGCGGGCAATGTTGCCACCGCAGCCAAGGCCGCCGGCACTGCCGCGCTGGTCCATGTTTCCGCAATTGGCGCCAATGCTGAAGGCGACACCGCCTATGCCCGCGCTAAGGCCGCCGGCGAAGCAGCCGTGCTGGCCGCTTTCCCCGCGGCCACGGTGCTGCGCCCCTCGGTGCTGTTCTCTTCCGACGACAAGTTCGTGAATCTGTTCGCCGGGCTGATCGCCACCCTGCCGGTGATCCCGGTCTTCGCGCCCGAAGCCAGGTTCCAGCCACTGTTCGTCGACGATCTGGCCGCCGGCATCGCCAATGCGCTGGAAAATCCGGCGGCATACGGCGGCAAGACCTATGAACTGGGCGGGCCGGAAGCGATTTCGGTGCTGGAACTCAATCAGCGCATTGCCGCGGCGCAAGGTCGCAAGCCGGTGTTCGCCCCGCTGCCCGACGCCCTCTCGGGCATGATCGCGGGCCTGACCGGCTGGCTGCCGGGCGCGCCGCTGACCAGCCAGCAGTGGAAGCTGCTCAAGGCCGGCAATGTCGCCTCGGGCACCCTGCCGGGCATTGCCGATCTGGGCGTTAGCGCGCGTCCGCTGGGCCTGTTCCTCGATCGCTGGATGGTCCGCTACCGCAAGCATGGCCGCTTCGGCACCAAGGCCGCGGCCTGACGCTTCAGGCGTTTACATCGGCATAATGGCTGGGCGGCTGGATCACTTCCATCCGCTCTGCCAGCAGCGGGCGGAAACTGGGCCGGCTCTTGAACACGGCATACCAGTCTCGCGCCTGGTCGTGTCCGGTCCAGTCAAGCCCGCCAAGATAATCGGCCACCGAGATCTGTGCAGCCGCCGCGAGGTCGGCCAAGCTCATCGTTGCACCCGCCAGCCACGGACGGTGGTCGATCAGGTGGTCGATATAATAGAGATGTTCGTGTGCCAGCTTCATCGCCTCGCGCAGCACGCGTGAATCCGGCGACTGGCGATAGACCAGCCGCTTCTTCATCCGTTCGTGCAGCAGCGGCGCGGTGACGTCGCCATAGAAATTCTCATCGAACAGCGCCACCAGCCGGCGGATTTCCGCCCGGCCCGCCGCGGTGCCGTTGATCATCGGGTTCTTGTCGACCGTTTCCTCGAAGTATTCGCAGATCGCCCGGCTATCGACGAGGGTCAAGCCCTTGGCCGGATCGTGCAGCACCGGCGTGCGCCCGGCGGGATTGAGCGCATAGAACTCGTCACGCCCTTCCCACGGGTTCTCGCGCCACAGCTCATAGGCCACACCCTTTTCGCTGAGGAGAAGGCGAACCTTGCGGCTGAACGGACAAAGGGGGAATTGGTACAATTGCCACATGAAAGCCGCTCATGCCCAAGCCTGCGCGGCGCGTCCACCCGCGCTGCGACGGGTGCGCAGCGATTTCAGGTGGAAAACTTCAAACGAGGCGGACTTCGGCGGTGCGACCCAGCGCCTGGCCCAGCCGGGCGAGCCGCCGCTGCGCTCCGCCGTCGACCAGACCCGCCAGCGAAGTCTCAAGCTCGAGCACCAGGCCGTCCGCTCCGTCGAGCCGCAACGGAACCGCCCCCAGTTCGGCACCGGCCGCTCCGCCCAGCCGCTGCGACAGGCGCAGCGCAAAGCCCCAGGCGGCGGCGCGCTCAAGCCGTTCGGACGGGGCCAGCCGCGCCAGCAAGGCAGGCGGTGCGGCGGGGTCGCCTCCAAGGCCGATGTGCAGCGCCATCGCCATGACCGCGCGGTCGGCATGGCTGATCCCGATCCAGCTGCCGTGCAGCGCCATGTCTTCGCCATCGATCGCCCGAAAATCCGGGCTGGAGGCCCAGCCCGTCCCCGCGATCAGGCAGACGGCATGGCGCAGCCGGCGATCGCCAGCGGGCTCGTTTGGGAACAGCGGGTCGGTCCAGCCCAGCAGGGCCTCGGCATGGCCTGGGACCTGTTCTTGCCCGGCAACGGCATGCCGCACCCCTTCGATCAGGGGATCAAGCTCGCGCACGCGCGGATCGAGACCTTCGAACAGAAGCCCTTCTCGCAGGCCGAAGGCCGAGATGACCACTTGCGAGGGGGCGATTTCGGCCACCAAGGCCGCAAGCAGCGCCGCGGCATCGTCGAGCTGGACGGCGCGCGTCGGCTTCACGCCCGGGATCGTCACCAGCTGCGCCAGGCCCAGCGTGCGAACCTGCTGCTTTAACTGGCGCGCATCGCTGGCAGCGAAAGCATAGTCGCCAAGCACAGGCAGCGGCCAGGTGGCCAGGTGCATGTGAACCCGCGCGAGCGCACGCCACGCGCCACCGACCAGGTACAGCGGCGCGCCGCTAACCTGCGCGAGCCAGCCGTGCGAGGCCAGCGCCTTGCGCAGTTCCTTGCGCAGCCAGCCGCGTCCGCGTGCACGAACGCCAGCCACGCGCATTGCTCCGAAGGGGAGCGAGACCCGTTCATGCACCTCGCCGTTGGCAATCCGGGCCAGTTCCAGACTGCCGCCGCCAAGGTCCGCGACCAACCCCTGTGCGCCGGGATGGGCGGACAATACGCCGAAGGCCGCCGCCACAGCCTCCGCATCGCCTTCGAGCAATTGCGCCGGCAGTCCCAGCGCCTTGACCGCTTCGAGGAACTCTGCCCCGTCCGCCGCATCGCGCGCAGCCGCCGTCGCCGCCACCCTCAGGTCGACCGGCTCCATCAGCCGCAGCAGCGCGGCAAAGCGCGACAGCCCCTTCAGTGCAACTTCGCGGGCTTCGGGATCGAGCGCGGCACCCGGCGTAAGGCC
>NZ_JAYSBK010000003.1:0-86183 GCF_041915465.1 Novosphingobium sp.
GCGGCAGGCCGATGTGGGTGGTGCCGCCCTTGCCGGGGGTCACGCCCGCAACCATCTGCGTGCCGTAATCCAGCGCCGCCTGGGTGTGGAAGCTGCCGGTGGCGCCGGTCATCCCCTGGGTGATGACCTTGGTATTTTTGTTGATCAGAATGGACATTGTTCAGATCCGTTCGATGATGATGGCGGGGGCCATTCCGCCCGCCGCGCACATAGTGATGAGGCCGTAGCGACCGCCCGTCCGTTCCAGTTCGTCCAGCGCCGTGCCGATCAGCAACGCGCCGGTCGCGCCGATCGGGTGGCCCAGCGCAATCGCGCCGCCGCTCGCATTCACTTTCGCGCGGTCCATGCCAAGGTCGCGCATGAACTTTTCCGCAACCACGGCAAAGGCTTCGTTGATTTCCCAGACGTCGATGTCGGCCACGCTCAGCCCCGCGCGTTCCAGCGCCTTGCGGGCGGCGGGAACCGGGGCATTGAGCATCAGCGTCGGGCAATCGCCGACGTTGACCGCCGTCACGATCCGCCCCCGCGGGCGCCAGCCCTGCTTGTCGGCATAGTCCTTCGACGCCAGCAGCACGGCGGCCGAACCATCGACCACGCCCGAGCTGTTCCCGGCGTGGTGGATCCCGCTCCACTCCAGCCCCGGATACTTGCGCTGGATCATCTGGCGATAGGTGGTGCCGTCCTTATCGGCGGCCATGTCGGCGATCCCGTCGAAGCTCGCCTTGAGCTGGGCGAGGCCTTCGGCAGTGGTTTCGGGGCGCGGAAATTCGTCCTTCGCCAGCGCGACGCTGCCGTCGTTGTTGAGGACCGGGACCACGCTCTTGTCGAAGCGGCCCTCGTCCATCGCCACCTTGGCGCGGCGCTGGCTTTCCAGGCCCAGCGCATCGACATCGGCGCGGGTGATCCCTTCCATCGCGGCAATCGCATCGCCGCAGACGCCCTGGTGGCTGAGCGGATGAAGCGCGACGAGATCGGGGTTGCCCGCCCCCGGCCCCAGCGTCAGGTTCGCGGCGGCCTCTTCCTGGAACACGGTGGTGTGCAGGCTCATCATGTCGGTCCCGCCGCCGATCACGCAGTCTTCGAACCCGGAGGCGATCTGGCTGGCCGCGAGCGCGACCGAGGTGATCGAGCCGCCGCAAGCCCGGTCGAGCGTCATCCCGCTGGCCTTGACGTCATAGCCCGCCAGCAGCGCCGAGGTGCGGCCAAGGTTGCCGGCCTGCTTGCCCTTCTGCACGGCGGTCGACCAGACCACGTCATCGACTTCGGATGTGTTCAAATTGTTGCGCTCCTTCAGCGCCTTCAGCACCGCCGCACCCAGCGCCTGCGGGTGCAGATGGGCAAGCGAGCCCTTGCCGACCTTGCCGATGCCGCGCGGCGTGCGCACCGCGTCGATGATGTAAGCTGAACGCATGGAGCTTCGAGTCCTCTCTCGTCCGGATTGACGAATTGCGCGCGACTTATATAACTAGGTAATATAAATCAAGCCGCACGGCCGGGAGAGCAACAATGACAGGCATGGCAGGCGAGAACTGGCTTTCGCGCGAACTGGACCGGCCCCCCACCGCATTGGTGACGGGCGGCTCGGTCGGTCTTGGCCTGGCGCTGGCCAAGGAGCTGCTGGGGCACGGCTTCACCGTCTTCATCTGCGCGCGCACCCAGGCCGATCTCGATGCCGCCACGGCCGCCGAGCCGCGCTTTCACGCGGTCCGCGCCGATGTGGCCAAGGCGGACGACCGCGAGCGGGTGATGGCCTGGGTCGCCGATCAGACCGGGGGCCTGCCGCTCGACCTGCTGGTCAACAATGCCGCTATCGTGCGCGCGCATGACTATGCCAGCGCCTTCACGCTCAAGGCCGACCGCGCCGCCGACGAGATCGCGATCAACCTCGCCGCGCCGATCGAACTGGCGCGGCTGTTCCTGCTGAGCCGGATGGGCGGCGAGGACACGCCCGGCGCGATCCTCAACGTCAGCACGCCGGGCGCATTCTTCCCGCTCGATGCCAACCCGCTGTACTGTGCGACCAAGTCCGCGCTGCACATGTTCACGCTGTCGCTGCGCCGCCATCTGGCCGATAGCCCGGTGCGCGTGTTCGAAGTGTTCCCGCCCGCGCTCGACACGCGCCTTGCCGATCAGCTCGACGTGCCGAGCCAGGCGGCCAACGGACAGGAAGCGATCGATGCCGTCGCCAAGGCCACCATCGACGCGCTGCTGGCCGGGACCGAGACCATCCTGCCCCACGAACAGAGCAAGGCGCTGGTCGAACTGTTCCCGCCGCTGGAGCCAAAGCTGATCGACGCGCTCAACAAGGGCGTCTCGCGCCGCGCCGGGTGGGACCGCGAATAGGTCCGATCAGCGCGGCAGCGCGCGCGCCACGGCGGCAAGGAAGGCTGCAGGTTCTTCCAGCTGGGGCATATGGCCGCAGCCCATCAGCCGCACCAACCGGGCATGGGGGATGGCGGCGGCGAGTTCGTCGGAAGCCGCACTTGCGATCACGGCGTCCTCGCTGCCTGTGATGACCAGCGCCGGACAGGCCAGTGCGCCGATCCGGTCTGCAAACATGGGCCGGGTGGCGGCGGCAGTTTGTTCACGGGCAAAGCGTTCCACCCCGCCCGCCAGCATCATCGCTTCGACCTGGGCCAGGCAGCGCGCGCGGTTGTCACGGGCCAGGGCCGCACGGGCGAGGCGCGCGACCACGCCGGAAAAGTCGGCCTGCGCCGCCGCGACCAGCTCTGCCCGCCCCTGCCGCGCGGCATCGGTTTCGCTTCGCGCCGACGTGGAGACAAGGATCAGCCCGGCTACCCGCCCGGGCGCGGTGAGCGCGGCCTCCAGCGCGACATAGCCGCCCAGCGAATGGCCGAGCAGCACGAAGCGCTCCGGCGCGCGCGCCAACAGGCTGGCGGCCATCGCCTCAATCGAGGACCCTTCGTTGGGAAACACGTCCACGTCAGAAGAAAGGCCAGCCAGCGCCGCGCGCCAGCTGGCCTGATCTTCCAGAATGCCGGGGACGACGACGAGCGGCAGGCTCATCGTCTTCTTCCCGATCAACCGCGCGTGAAGCTGCCGCCAGCGGCAGCCTTGTCGGCCAGCAGCTTGGCCGGTTCGATGCCCATTGCGCGCAGCCCTTCGACCACCTTGGGCAGGCCCACGGTATCGGCCCAGAACATCGGCCCGCCGGTATAGACCGGCCAGTTGTAGCCCAGGATGCAGGCCACATCGATGTCGCTGGCGCGGATCGCCACGCCTTCTTCCAGCACCTTGGCGCCTTCGTTGACCACCGGATAGAGCAGGCGGGCAACAATCGCCTCGGCGCTCTGCGGCCCCTTGTTCTCGACGCCCTTGAACTTCGCGAAGTCGGCGATCACCTGCGCGGCGACCGGGCTCGGCGAGGACTGGCGCTTCTCGTCGTAGTCATAGAAGCCGCCGTTCTGCTTCTGGCCCAGACGGCCCAGCTTGACGAGATCGCCGTTCAGCGTGCGCTCGTTCGAGCCGCGCCCGATTACGTCGAGGCCGACGAGGTCGCTCATCGCGAAGGGCCCCATGGCAAAGCCATAGTCATAGAGCGCCTTGTCGATGTCCTGCGGGGTCGGGCCTTCGAGCACCAGTTCGGTGGCGGCGCGGCTGCGCGGGCTCATCACGCGGTTGGCGATGAAGCCCGGGCCGACGCGGCTGACCACCGGCACCTTGGCGATGGTCTTGGCGATCTTGAGCGCGGTCGCGAGCACCGCGTCCGAGGTCTTCGCCCCGCGCACGATTTCCAGGAGGCGCATGACGTTGGCGGGCGAGAAGAAGTGCAGGCCCACGACGCTTTCCGGGCGCGCGGTGGCGCTGGCAATCTCGTCCAGATCGAGGAACGAGGTGTTGCTGGCGAGGATCGCACCGGGCTTGGCAATGGCGTCCAGCTTGCCGAACACGTCCTTCTTGATGCCCATTTCCTCGAACACCGCCTCGATCACAAGGTCGACGTCCTTGAGCGCATCCAGTTCAAGCGCCGGGGTGAGCAGCGCCATGCGCTGTTCCACCTGCTCGGCGGTCATCCGGCCCTTGGCGGCGGTGTTCTCGTAGTTCTTGCGGATCACGCCCACGCCGCGATCGAGCGCGGCCTGGCTCATTTCCACCAGCGTCACGGGGATCCCGGCGTTGAGGAAGTTCATGGTGATGCCGCCGCCCATCGTGCCCGCGCCAATCACGCCGACCGACTTCACCGGCAGGGCTGCCGTGTCCTTGGGCAGGTCCGGCACCTTGGCGCCTTCGCGTTCGGCGAAGAAGTAATAGCGCTGGGCCGCGCTTTCGGTGCTGGTCACCAGTTCGGTGAACAGCTCGCGCTCGCGCTCTATGCCCTGTTCGAAGGGCAGCTCTGCCGCCGCTTCGATCGCCTTGACGATGTTGAACGGCGCTTTGAAGCCGCGGAACGCGCGGGCGTTCTTCTTGAGGTAATCGGCGTAAATTTCCGGCTTGCCGCGATAGGGCTCAACCTTGTCCTGACGGTCGCGCACGCGCAGCAGCGGGCCGCCTTCGGCCACCAGCTTTTGCGCAAAGGCAATCGCGTCTTCGCGCAGCTTGCCCTCTTTGGCGAGCGCGTCGATCATGCCGAGATCCAGCGCCTTCTTCGCCGCCACCGGCGCGCCGCCGGTGATGAGGTCGAGCGCGGCGGGAATGCCGACGATGCGCGGCAGGCGCTGCGTGCCGCCAGCGCCCGGCAGCAGGCCGAGCGCGACTTCGGGCAGGCCGACCTTGGCCGAGGGCACCGCGATGCGGTAGTGGCAGATCAGCGCCAGTTCATAGCCGCCGCCCAGCGCCGTACCGTGGATCGCGGCGACGACCGGCTTGGTCCCGCTTTCGATGATGTCGAAAACGTCCTGCAGGTTCGGACCGCCCATGTTCTTGCCGAATTCGGAAATGTCCGCGCCCGCGATAAAGGTGCGGCCCGCACAGATCAGCACGATCGCCTTGACGTTGTCATCGGCGGCGAACTGGCGGAAGCCTTCGTCGAGCGCCTTGCGGGTGTGGACGCTCAGCGCGTTCACGGGGGGATAGTCGATGGTAAGGATGCCGATGCCGTCGATGACTTCGGTGGTGCCGACCTGGCTCATGTCTGTCTTCCCTCTCCAGCCGCGTGTTCAGGCGGCAATTCGTTCAATGATGATGGCCGGGGCCATGCCACCGAAGGCGCACATCGTCACCAGTGCATAGCGCCCGCCCGAGCGTTCCAGTTCATCCAGCGCCATGCCGATCAGGATCGAACCCGTCGCCCCGATCGGATGGCCCAGCGCAATGGCGCCGCCGTTGATGTTGACCTTGGCCCGGTCGATCCCGAGGTCGCGGATCGCCTTTTCGGTGACCACGGCAAAGGCCTCGTTGATTTCCCAGACGTCGATGTCCGCCACGGTGAGGCCCGCGCGTTCCAGCGCCTTCTTCGCGGCCGGCACCGGCGCGTTGAGGATCAGCGTCGGGCAGTCCCCGGCATTGACCGCCGTGACGATCCGCGCGCGCGGCTTCCAACCGTTGTCCTTGAGAGCCGCCTCCGAGGCCAGCAGCAGCGCCGCCGAACCATCGACCACGCCCGAAGACGTGCCGACATGGTGGACCGGCTCCCACGTGAGATCGGGATACTTGCGCTCGATCATCGCCCGCATGGTCGTGCCATCCGGCGCGGCGGCGACCTGTTCCATCGCGACGAAGGCAGGCTTCAACGCGGCAAGCGTCTCCGCCGTGGTTTCGGGGCGCGGGTATTCGTCGTGATCGAGCGCCAGGCTGCCGTCGCGGTTATGGACGGGCACAAGGCTGCCCGCGAACCGCCCGGCATCGATTGCCGCCTTGGCGCGGCGCTGGCTTTCCACCCCCAGCGCCTCAAGCGCGGCGCGGGAAATGCCCTCCATCGCGGCGATGGCATCGGCGGCCACGCCCACGGCGGAAATCGGGTGTTCCTGATAGAGGTCGTAGTTCCCGCGCGCGCGGCCCAGCGTGGCAAGCGGCGTGCCGACTTCCCAGCTGTCGGCCTCGGCGTGGTGGCTCATCATCTCGGTCCCGCCGGCGATGACCACGTCCTCGAACCCGGCCATGATCTGCCCGGCGGCAAAGCCGACGCTGGTGATCCCGCCACCGCAGAAGCGGTCGAGCGTCACGCCGCTGGCCTGATTGTCATAGCCGGCCCACAGCGCCGAGAGGCGGCCAAGGTCGCCCCCCTGCTTGCCGCGCTGCTGGCTGCACGACCAGACGATATCGTCAACCTTGGCGGTATCGAGCGCGTTGCGTGTCGCGATCGCGCGCAGCACGGCCGCGCCCAGATCCTGCGGGTGCAGGTGCGCAAGCGCACCCTTCCCCAGCTTGCCGATCCCGCGCGGCGTGCGCACTGCATCGACGATATAGGCTTCGGCCATGATGGCGTCCTTTCAGTAAGGAAAAACTGGCTTTCAGCGGCTCAGCGCGGGGCCATGCGGATCGCGCCGTCGAGACGGATCGCCTGCCCGTTGAAGTACGAGTTGCGCACCAGCTCCATGGCGAGGCTCGCGAATTCCTCGGGCTTGCCAAGGCGCTTGGGGAACGGAACCGAGGCGTTGAGGCCGTCGAGCACTTTTTCGGGCAGGCGGCCAAGCAGCGGCGTGCCGAAGATGCCGGGCATGATCGCGTTGACGCGGATGCCAAGGTCCATCAGGTCGCGCGCCATCGGCAGGACGAGGCCGTTGACCCCGGCCTTGGCCGAACCATAGGCGACCTGGCCAATCTGCGCGTCCTGCGCCGCGACCGATGCGGTCATGATGATCGTGCCGCGTTCGCCGTCTTCGAGCGGCTCGAGGCTGCCCATGCCCAGCGCCGAGAGCGAGGCCACGCGGTAGGAGGCCACCAGGATGCCGAGGATCGCGAATTCATAGTCGCTGGTCGGGAAGCGGACGAGTTCGCCCGTTTCCTTGTTGCGGCCCACGGTCTTGCCCTTGCGGTTGGCCATGGCGCAGTGGACGCAGATGCGCTCCTGCCCGTGGGCGGCGCGGGCCTTGGCGAAGCCGGCAACGACCGAGTCTTCGTCCATGATGTCGACCTTGCAGAACAGGCCGCCGATCGAATTGGCGACTTCCTGGCCCAGTTCCTCGTTAAGGTCGAAGATCGCGACCTTGACGCCGGCGGCGGCCAGCGCCTCGGCGGTGGCGCGGCCCAGGCCCGAAGCGCCCCCGGTCACGACTGCGGCAGTGGTATTGTCAATTTTCATGGGCTCTCTCTCCTCAGGCCAGCAGGCCGGTCAGGCGCTGGCGAATGATGGCTTCGGCATCGGCGACGATGCGCTTGATCAGGACTTCGCAGGTCGGGATGTCGTGGATCAGGCCCTGGATCATCCCGGCCCAGAACACGCCCTTGGACAGGTCCCCGGTTTCGAGCATTTCGCGGCCCGCCGCCCCGGCGACGAGTTCCTTGACGTCGTCGAAAGTCGCACCCGGAATGGCAAGGCGGCGCGCGACTTCTTCCGAAACGGCGCTGCGCCCGACGCGGGCGGTGTTCTTCAGGCTGCGGAAGATCAGCACGCTGCCGCGCTCGTCATTGTCCAAGTAGGCCTGCTTGACGTTCTCGTGGATCGGCGCTTCGACCGTGGCGCAGAAGCGCGTGCCCATGTTGATGCCTTCCGCGCCCAGCGCCAGCGCGGCGGCAAGCCCGCGCCCGTCACCGAACCCGCCCGAGGCGAGCAGCGGAATCTTCACCTTGTCAGCCGCCGCCGGGATCAGGATCAGGCCCGGAATGTCGTCTTCACCCGGATGTCCGGCGCATTCGAAGCCGTCGATGCTGATCACGTCCACACCCGCCTTTTCAGCCGATACGGCGTGGCGGACGGCGGTGCACTTGTGCAGGATCTTGATGCCGTGGGGCTTCAGCATTTCCCAGATTTCGCGCACGGCGGGCGTCCCGGCGGTTTCCACCACCTTGATCCCGCCGTCGATGATCGCCTGGGCATAAGCCTTGTAATCGGGCGCGTTGATCGTGGGGAACACGGTCATGTTCACGCCAAAGGGCTTGTCGGTCATGCCCCGGCAGCGCTCGATTTCGGCGCTGAGCGCCGCAGGCGTCGGCTGGGTCAGCGCGGTCAGGATGCCAAGGCCCCCGGCGTTCGACACGGCCGAGGCCATTTCGGCCACGCCCACGCCCTGCATGCCGCCCTGGACAATCGGATGCTCGATTTCGAGCAGCTCGGTAATGCGAGTCTTGAATGCCATTTCTTGCCCTCTCCTCAGGCCGGAATCTGGTTGAACGGAATTCCTTTGTCCGGGCGATGATCCTGCGGCAAGCCCAGAATCTTCCCGGCAATGGTGTTGAGCAACATTTCATCCGCCCCGCCCGCGAACAGGCGGAAATCAGCCTCCCGGCGCGTTTCTGCAGCGATGGCCTGTTGGCCCTCGTCATACAGGATTGACATAACCGCCATCCCTATCCCAAAAGCCGGTCCAGTTATATAACTAGGTAATATACATCAAGCACCGATTGAGTCCCTCGCGGATTCCATCGGAACGGGCCTTCGGGCCTGGGAGGTTGCGAATGCCGAAGGCCGGTTCCGGGCCTCGCTCAGCGCGGGGCAAAATGCCCTTGCGCTGCAAGATCGCGGCGCAATTCGGCCTTCTGCACCTTGCCGCTGGGGGTGCGGGGAAATTCCTCCACCACGACCAGCAGTTCGGGCGTCTTCTGCCGCGCGACCCCGATGGCACGGAACGCCGCATCGATCGATTCGATGCTGACCTCGGCGCTGCCATCCAGCGTGACGACCGCGCAGATCCGCTCGCCCAGCCGCGCATCGGGCGCGCCGATCGCGGCGGCCTCGCGCACGCCGGGCACGGTCAGCAGCAGCTCCTCGACCTCGCGGCTGGAGACGTTTTCACCGCCGCGAATGATGATGTCCTTCTTGCGGTCGGTGATCGCCAGGAACCCTTCGGGATCGAGGCGGCCGATATCGCCCGTCAGGAACCAGCCGCCGGTGAGGAAGCTCGCCTCGTTGAGCGCCGGATCGGTATAGCCGGTAAAGCGTTCGGCCCCGCGCACCGCCACTTCGCCTTCGCTGCCCGCCGGCAGGTCGGCCCCGAAATCGTCGACGATCCGCACCTCGACGCCGGGATTGGGGCGGCCATCGGTATTGAGCCGCTTGTCCAGCGGATCGCCCGGCCCGCACTGGCTGACAGTGGGCATTTCGGTCGAGCCGTAGCACCGGCAGCAACGGATCCCCATCGCCTCGCTCGCGGCAACCAGCGCGGGCGGCACGGTGGTCGCCCCGATCAGGAACTGACTGAAGCTGGTGATGTCGCGCCCGTCCCGGCTTGCGGCTTCCATCAGGCCCGAGAGGTGGAATGGCGTGCCCGACATCTGCCGCACCTTGAAGCGTTCGACCAGCTCGGCGGCAAGGGCAGCATCCCACGCCTCGAGGATCACCATCGGGCGGCCGAGCAGGGCGTGGCCCATCACCCCCAGCGTCCCCGCGATATGGCCCGAGGGCCAGGGCGAAAGCCCATAGTCATCGGCCGGTCCATCTCGCCGCTGGGCATTGAGTTCGGCCAGCAGGCTGCGCGAGGTGTGGCGCACGCCCTTGGGCGCAGCCGTGGTGCCCGAGGTGTAGAGCAACAGCGCGCGGGCGCCCGGATCGACGGTGATTTCGGGCAGATCCCCCTGCGGCAGATCGGCGAGGCGCAGCATGCCCTCCGGCACGGTCTCACCCATTACGATCCGGTGCTGCAAGGCGGGCAGTTCGGGCAGCCGCGCCAGCCGGTCGAGGTAGTCGATGTTGCGCCATTTATCCGGCACGATCAGCGCCTTGGCACCGCTGTCGCGCAGGATGTGCGCCAGCTCGTGCGGGCCATAGATGTGGACGATCGGCAGCAGCGTGCAGCCCAGCATGGCGGCGGCCTGAAACAGGACCGCGTTTTCAAGGCCATTGGGCAGCTGCATCGCGATGGTATCGCCCGGCCGCAGCCCCAGCGCGTGGAACGATCCGGCCAGCGCCAGACCCTGCGCATGAACCTCGCCCAGGCTGGTCACGCGCTCGCCCTCGGCGCCGAAGAAGTGCAGCGGGGAGTGCGAACGCTCCCGCGCGGCCCGCGCCATCGCTTCGGCCAGCGAAACGTCCTGCCACAGCCCCAGCGCACGCCAGTTCGCTTCCAGTTCGACCGGCATCGCGCTTGCCACCTCAACCATTTACCGCCTCCCACACGTGTATGTGCGTGCGAGGGTGGGACGCGCATTGACGCCGCGTCAACACCGGAGATCTGAACCGATGGATATCCAGTTTTCACCCGAAGAGCAGCGCTTTCGCGAGGAATGTCGCGACTGGCTGCACGCCAATGTCCCGGCCGAACGCCGCCCGATGGACGCGGCCGACGCGATCGCCTTTGACAAGGCGTGGCAGCGCCGCCTGTTCGACGCGGGCTGGGCCGGGATCAACTGGCCGAAGGAATACGGCGGGCGCGGGCTGTCGATCGTCCAGCAGGTGATCTGGCTGGAGGAATACGCGCGTGCCCACGCCCCGTGGATCGGCGCGAACTTCGTGGGCATCAACCACGGCGGGCCGACCCTGATCATCAACGCCAGCGAGGCGCAGAAGGAATACCACCTGCCCCGGATCCTGCGCGGCGATGCGATCTGGTGCCAGGGCTTTTCCGAACCCGGCGCGGGCAGCGATCTGGCTGGGATCAAGACCCGCGGGCGGATCGAGGGCGACGAACTGGTGGTGAGCGGCTCCAAGATCTGGACCAGCTTTGCCCACGTGGCCGATTGGCAGGAACTGGTGCTGCGCACCGAGGATGGCTCAACGCGGCACAAGGGCCTGTCGTGGGTGATCTGCCCGATGCACGCGCCCGGAATCGAAGTGCGCCCGATCCGCAAGATGTCGGGCCAGGTCGAATTCGCGCAGGTGTTCTATGACGATGTGCGCATTCCGCTGGAAAACGTGGTCGGCGGGCTCGGCAACGGCTGGAAGGTCGCCATGTCGACGCTCAGCTTCGAGCGCGGCACCGGGTTCATCGCTGATCAGGTGAAGCAATCGCAGGAAGTCGAGGAACTGCTCGAACGGGCGCGCAGCACCGGTGCGATCAAGGATGACCGGATCGCCGGGGAACTGGCCCAGATGCGCGTGGAAGTCGCGGCGCTGCGGGCGATGACCTATCGCAACATTTCCCAAGTGGTGCGCACCGGCCAGCCCGGCGCGGAAAGCTCGGTCATCCGGCTGTTCACGTCCGAACTCGGCCAGCGGCTCGAACGCATGGCGCTCTTGCTGGCGGGCGAGGAAATCCTCGACTTCCGCTATGGCGACGACGACCTCGTGGCCGATTACCTGCGCGGGTTCGCCGCAACCATTGCTGGCGGCACCGCCCAGATCCAGCGCGACATCATCGGCGAGCGCCTGCTCGGCCTGCCAAAATCGAGGTAAGATCCATGGACCTCACGCTAGACACCGAACAGGAAGCCTTCCTCGCCGCCACCACCGACTGGTGCCGGGACAATATGCCGCTGGAACAGGCGCGCAGCCGCCCGGCGGGCCTGTGGGCCGAACTCGAAGCCATGGGCTGGACCGGGATGACCGCGCCCGGCATGGACCTCTCCCACGCGACCGAGGCGCTGGTCTTTGCCGAACTGGGCCGCCACATCGCCCCCATCGGCCTGATCCCGACGGCCGTGGCCGCGCGGTGGTCCGTCCATCCGGGCAAGACCGCGCTGGCCCTGCTTGACCGCCATGTCGAAGGCGGGCGGCTGCGGCTGTTCGATCCCGAAGGGGCGAGCCAGGCGCTGGGCCTCGTCGGCAACTTCGCCGCCACCACGGCGCTGCCGGCAGACCTTGGCGGCGCGCCCGGGCTCGATCCCTCGGCGCACCTGGCGCACCTCGATCCCGTCCCGCCGTTCGAGGCGCTGGGCGATCCGCGCGCGGCGCTGCACCTGCAATTGCTCGCCGCCGCCTACGCCCTTGGCTGCGCCGATGCCGCGCGCGACATGGCGGCCGAATATGCCAAGGTGCGCGAGCAGTTCGACCGCCCGATCGGCTGGTTCCAGGCCCTGAAGCACATTTGCGCCGATATGGCGGTGCGCTGCGCCGTGGCGCGCTCGCAGCTGATTTTTGCAGCCTGCGCACTGGATGCGGGGCAGGATGACGCCGCCTTCCACATCGCCGCCGCCAAGCAGCTCGCCGATCAGGCCGCCATCGAGAACGGCCGCGCCAACGTGCAGGTCCACGGCGGGATCGGCATGACCGACGAAGCCTATCCGCACTTCTGCCTGAAGCGCGCCCACCTGCTGTCATTCATCGCGCCCGTTCGGCGCGAGATCATTCTTGGAGAAGCCGCATGAGCGACAAGGTTCTGTACGAGGTCGTGGACGGAGTGGGCGTGATCACGCTCAACCGCCCGGAAGTCCACAACGCCATGGATGACGAGGCCGCGCACCTCTACAAGGAAGCGCTCGACCGCGCGCTCGAGGATGACGCCGTGCGCGCCGTGCTGCTGCAAGGCGCGGGCAAGTCGTTCTGCTCGGGCCGCGACACCACCATGCTCGGCCACCGCGCCAAGGACGAAAGCGACTATCACTTCGTCCTGCGCCACCAGCAAAAGCGCTTGGCCGTTCTCGACAGCCCCAAGCCGTTCATCGCCGCGCTGAAGGGCGCGGTGATCGGCGGCGGGTGCGAAACCGCCCTGGCCTGCGACATTCGCGTGTCCGACACCACGCTCAAGATGGCGCTGCCGGAAATCCATTACGGGATCCTGCCCGATACCGGCGGTACCCAGTTGATGACCGCGCTGATCGGCCCCAGCCGCACCAAGTACATCGTGATGACGGGCGATCGGATCGACGCGCAGACCGCGCTGGAATGGGGCGCGGTCGATTTCGTCGTCGCACCGGAAGAGCTCGACGCCAAGGCGCTGGAGATCGCGAAGAAGATCGCCGCCAAGCCGCCAATCGCCCTCGCCATGGCCAAGACCATGGTCGACCAGGCCCATGCCGGCGCGGTGCGCAACGGCATCGCCCAGGAACTGCTGGCCCAGACCGCGCTGTTCAAGACCGAAGACTATGCCGAGGCCCGCGCCGCGCTGCGCGAAAAACGCCAACCCGTTTACAAGGGAAAGTAAGATGACCGACACCTACAAGGGCCTGCGCCGCGCCCCGGCCAAGGGCCTCAGGATGTTGCCCGAAGGCACCTTTGCCAATGACGTCGCGATCATCACCGGCGGCGGCTCGGGCATCGGCAAGGGCATTGCCGCCGAATTCGGACGGCTGGGCGGCGCGGTCGCGATTGCCAGCCGCGACCCGGAAAAGCGCGCGCGCGGCATCGCGGCGGTCGAGGAAGCAGGCGGGCGCGCCATCGGCGTACAGCTCGACGTGCGCGATCCCGCCGCGGTCAAGGCCTGCTTCGACGAAGTGGAAGACCAGCTTGGCCCGGTCACCCAGCTGATCAACAACGCCGCCGGGAACCTGGCCGGGGCGTCCGAGGATTTCAGCCTCAACGCCTGGCGCGCGGTCACCTCGATCGTGCTCGACGGCACCTGGATCTGCTCGACCGAATTCGCGCGGCGGCGGATCGAGGACGGGATCGGCGGCTCGATCCTCAACATCGGGGCAACCTATTCGTGGACCGGCGGCCCCGGCACCTCGCCCTCGGCGGCGGCCAAGGCGGGGGTGACTAACCTCACGCAGAGCCTCGCGGTGGAATGGGCGCCCTATGACATCCGCGTGAACTGCATCGCGCCGGGGCTGTTCCCCCACCAGGATCGCGCCGCGCACCTGCGCTTTGCCGATGGCAACGACCTTGAGGGTCGCCAGCCGGCCCTACGCACCGGCGAAGTCCATGAACTGGGCTGGGCAGCGGCCTATCTCTGCTCGGACTATGCGGCGTTCTGCTCGGGCCACACCTTTGTGCTCGACGGCGCGAACTGGCTGCGGCGGAGCCTCAGGATGCCCGAATTCCAGCCCGTGCGCGAATGGCTGCCCAAACGGGAGAAGTAAGCCAGCAGCCCCGCCTCCCGAGGGGGCGGGGTCAGCCGATCACTTTCTGCTCGCGGTAGCTGGCGATCTCCGCATCCGAGAAGCCCAGTTCGCGCATAATCTCGTCCGTGTGCTGGCCGATGGCGGGGGCGGCCTGGCGGAACACCACCGGCACATCGCCAAAGTGCCAGTAGGCGCCCGGCTGCTCGACCGTGCCGTAGAGCGGCTGCTCCAGCACCGAAATCAGGTTCAGTTCGCGGTTGAGCGGATTGGCGAAGAACTGCTCTTCGGCAGCCTCGAAAGTCACGTGATCGCACGGCACGCCTGCGGCCTCGAGCTTAGCCACCAGATCGGCGGCGCTGTGCCGGGCGGCAGCGGCGGTGAAACCCGCCTCATCCTCGCCCAGCACGCTGCGCAGCGCGGCGCGGCGCGGCTCGGTACGGGCCGCCACCGCAACCCACTTGCCGTCCTGGCATTCGAAGATGCGGTGGTAGGGCGAAAACCCGGTCTGGTCCTTGTCAAGATGATAGGTTTCGGCCAGGCTGCCATCGGGCAGGATCAGCGTTTCGCCCTGGGTCATCGCCGAGATGCCGAGCAGCGAGGTTTGCGTGGTATAGCCGCGCTGGCCCGAACGCTTGGCATAGAGCGAGGCCATCAGTTCAACCAACGCGCTCTGCGCCGAGGAGACGTCCATCGTGCCGGGGCGGTTGAAGATCGGCTTGTTGCCTTCGCCCGCGTTTTCGAACTCCCACCCGGCGATCGCGTTGAAGATCGAATCGTAACCCGGCCAGTTGCCGCGCGTGCCGCGCTGACCATAGGCGCTGACATAGTTGAACGCGACGTCGGGATTGTGCGCGCGGATGCCTTCTTCCGATAGGCCCAGCTTCGCCGCGCCCTTGAAGCGCATGTTGTGGTGCACCGCTTCGGCCCACTTCAGCAGGCGGGCGAGGATCGGCTGCGCTTCGGGCTTGGTCAGGTCCACGGCAATGCTGCGCTTCGAGCGCGAGGCCGCCTGGTAATAGCGGTGCATGAAGCGGATCCGGTCGCCGGTCAGCGCTTCGACCTTGATGATGTCGGCACCCATGTCGCCCATCATCGAGGGGCCCATGGGACCTGCCAGGAACATCCCGAAATCGAGCACCCGCACTCCGGCCAGTACTTCGGCGGGCTGGCCGCCCGCGCCAACCTTGGCGGGCGGCGGCGTCCAGTCGGCATCGCCGCCCTCGCCAAGGCGCGGTGCGGGGCGCGGCGCGGGCAGGCTTGCGTCGGAGTGGAACGGCACGTTGGGCTGAACGGTCTTGCCCAGCAGCGGGTCTTCGATCTCCACCGCGTAGCCGTTGGCGAGGACTTCGGGATGGCTCAGCATCCCGCCCAGCGGATAGGCCGGCTCAGCGGCAATGTCGTCGGCGCGCAGGTCCGCCAGCCAGCGTTCCAGCGGGCGGCGCTTGAAAGCCTCGATCTTGCCTTCCTCGGTGTCGATCTCGACGCCTTCGGCCAGAACCTCCCACATCGTGGGCATGTTGGCGTAATCGTATTGGCGGGGCGGGTCCATGATCTGCAGCCAGTCACCACCCTGGCATTCGTAAAGCTGTATCCCAATCGACCGCGGCCCGAGCGGGTGCGGCGGATTGTTGGGCATGGGCCCGGCCGAATTGCGCGCCCAGATCAGCGAGAGCATGACCATGTGGCCCTGGAACAGCGAGGTATGCGCCGCCCCGCCCTGGCCCGATTGCAGCCGCGCGACGAGCCGGGCAAGAATCCCCGCCGCCGCCAGATGCGCCGCCGACCACGATCCGGCGTTGAACCGCCAGACGATCGGCCCGGCACGGTAGCCATCGTTCTCGTAGAGTGCGCCGAACCGCGCGGCGACGAGCAGTTCGTCGTCCGAGCGTTCGACGTCAGGGTGATTGTGGGGGCTGCCGGTAATCCCGCAAACCACCAGGCGCGGATACTTCAGGCCAAGCGCCGCATCGTCCAGCCCCAGCGCCTTGGCGCGCGACGGGGTGAACTGGTGCAGCAGCACGTCCGCCCCGGCCAGCCGCGCTTCAAGCTGGGCGAGCCCTGCGGCGCTGTCCAGATCGAGTTTCAGGCTACGCTTGCCGCGGTTCCAGTTGGCGAAGGTCGCCTGGCCGCGCGCGGGATCGCCGCCCGGCCGCTCGACCTTGAGCACATCGGCCCCCAGCGCGCCGAGCATCAGCCCGGCGACCTGGACGGCCTGCCCCTCGCCAATCTCGACGATCCGCAGCTCGTTCAACATGGCGTGCGCGTCCCTATGCCTTGCGGAAGTTGGGCAGCACCCAGCCGTCCTGGATCTCGGTCCATTCGACCGTGACCTTCATCCCGATGTGGACGTCCTCGGCGTTGCAACCGGTGACGTTGGCATTGAGCCGCGCGCCTGGCGCGCCATCGAGATCGACCACGACGGGGACATAGATGTAGTCCTCGCCGTTCGCCGGGTTCTTGTTACAAACGACATAGCTGAACACCGTGCCGGTGCCCGGCAGCGCCGGCCAGTTCACATCCTGGCTCGAACATTCGGGGCAATAGGGCGACGGCGGCATGCGGAAATGGCCGCAGCTGCCGCACTGGCAGGCAGTCAGCTTATGCTCCTTCGCCGCTTCCCAGAAGGGTTCGGTGTTGGGATTGGTGGTGATGCGAATCTGCTGGCCGGGCAGGAGCAGCGCGGGGCCGTACTTGATGGGCTCGCTCATATCAGGCGCTCCTCAGGATCAGACTGGACACGGGAAGTGAAGCGGGGCCGCCCGAAACGAGCGCGAATTCCGCATCCTTCACCTGGTTGATCGCGGTGCCGCGCACCTGCTCGACACCCTCGACGATGTGGGTCATGCCGATGATGTAGGCCTCGTTGAGGTTGCCCCCGTGGGTGTTGACCGGCACGCCGCCGTTCACGCCCTTGCCGGTTGCCGCGTCATAACGGATCTTGCCGGAGAGCACGTAATCATTGCCCTCACCCTTTTCGCAGAAGCCGTAGTCTTCCAGCTGCATCAGCACCATCGGGCTGAAGTGGTCATAGATCAGCGCGACGTCCATGTCCTTGGCCGACAAGCCCGACTGCGCCCAGATCCGGTCGGCGGTGAACTTGTGGCCCGAACTGGCGAAATGCGGATCGGGCATGCCCATCCAGGCGAAGGCCCGGCCCCATTCGCGCTGCCCGCCGTGGGCGCAGGCGTGGACGACCGCGGGCTTGTGGCGGCAGTCCTTCGCGCGGTCCATGGTGGTGGTGATCACCGCCACCGCGCCATCGGTTTCGAGGCAGAAGTCGAGCCGCCGCAGCGGATCGGCCAGCATCACCGAGGCATCGTATTCTTCCTTGGTCAGCGGTGCCTTGCGCACTGCCTTGGGTCGGTTGTGGGTGTTGGCGCGGGTGGCCATCACCACTTCGCCAAAGGCATCCTGGGTGGTGCCGTAAAGGTGCATGTGCCGCCGGGTCAGCATCGACATGAGATGTCCCGGGCCGACCAGCCCGGACGGCTGCAGGAAGCTGTTTTCCGGATTGGGCGCGGCCGATCCGAACACCACGCCAAGGCGGTGCTGGGGCAGCTGCTGCAGCGCCATCAGCGTGACGACATACTTGCAATCCTCGTTCATCAAGCCCGCCGTGGCGAGCCCGATCGCGCCGGGGCAGCCGCCCCCGCCGCTGGTCAGCGTGGCCGAGAACGAGATGTTCGGCATGCCCAGCGTTTCCATCAGGCTGGCGGTATCGAACTTGTCGAGATAGCCCGCGCCCGCCGTGGAATAATAGGCGAAGCCATCGATGTCCTTCACCGAAATCCCGGCATCGGCGCAAGCTTTCAGGATCGCCTCGCCCGCCATGTCGTTGATCGTGCGCGGCCAGCTTTTGCCGCGGACGTAATAGTCCGTGGCGCCGATCCCGACGATCGCTGTCTTGTCCTGATTTGCCCAGGCCATCCGTGGTCCTCTCGTTCGAATCTGGTTCAATAGTTATATAACTAGGTTCGATAGGACCGCGTCAAGCCCCTGTCCAGTCACAGTGTCAGGCAAAATGCAGGCGGCGATACTTGCCCCGGAAATAGAGCAGCGGATCGCGGCGCGGCTCGAACCCGGCGCGCACCACTTCACCCACCAGGATGAAGTGATCGCCGCCATCGTGGACCGCATGACGCTTGCACTCGAACGCGACCAGCGACCCGTCGAGCAGCGGCACGCCGGTTTCGCCCGGCGCCCAGGGGGTCGCGGCAAAACGGTCTTCGCCCTTGCCGGCAAAGCGGTTCGAGGTTTGCTGCTGGCTGGTCTGGAGCACGTTGACTCCGAAGTGCATGGCCTCGCGCAGCACCGGCGCGGTCCCGGCGGTGTTGGCGATGCAGACCAGCAACAGCGGCGGATCGAGGCTGACCGAGGTAAAGCTGTTCGCCGTCAGGCCCACCGGAGTGCCGCCGGGATCGAGCGCGGTGACGATGGTGATCCCGGTGGCAAAGCAGCCCATCGCATCGCGCAGGGTGCGGGCATCCGATCCGGCGCGAAATTCGGTCGCGGCGCGGGCCTGCTTGCGGTCAAGGAAGTCGAGCAGCAGCGACAGGAACGCCTCGGTCCGGTCAGTCACGACCAGCAGGTCGGCATCCTCGACCGTCACCGTCTCGGCATTCGGCAGTGCCGCATCGAATGCATCGCTCGCCCCGGACTGCTTGATCCATGACAGCCCGCCACGTACCACCAGTGTCGGCAGGGCGAGGCGCGGCGCGGCATCCATCAGACGGCCCGCGATGTCGTCCAGCGGGAAAGCTCCCAAAGTGCGCGGATCCCAGGCAGGCGATCCTTCGTCCAGCCGTTCGCGCAAGCGGGCGGAAATCTCTCCAGCCAGCGCGGGATCGGTCTCCACCGGCATGTCGACCAGCACCAGCGCGGCGGCAAGGTTTGCGGCATCGTCGGCCAGCGCCGCCGCCGCGATCCAGCCCCCCAGCGTGGCCGCAACCACCACCGGGCGCGATCCCATCTGCGCCAGCACGGCGCGCAGGTCTTCGACATGAGCGGCGAAGTCATAACGCGCATCGACGGGCCATTCGCTGCCGCCGTGGCCCCGCAGATCGAGGCTGACAACGCGCCGGCCCGACTGGACCAGCGCATCAGCCACATCATTCCACACGGCGCGGGTCTGGCCCGCCCCATGGACCAGCAGGATCGCCGGATCGTTCGCCTCGCCGCGAACCTCGGCTTCGAGGCGGGTGCCCCCAAAGCCCTTGAAGCTGATTGTTTCCATCATTCTCCCCGTACGGCATCTTGCGCCGCTTCGATCCATCCCGCCATCGCGGCCGAGCGCCGCCGCATCATCAGGCGGGCAACGTCGCCATCGCGTTCAAGGATCGCATCAACCAACCCGTGCTGCAGCTTGCGGGCCAGTTCGCGCTGCTCGGCGGTGCGATAGAGCGCCATGCCCTGTTCCTGCATTCCGAACGAATAGCCGATCGCCATGACCAGCTCGATCGCCGGATTGCCGCTCATCCGCGACACCAGCTGGGCCATTTCGGCCTCGGCCTCGATCAAGGCCGCAGGGGTATCGGCCGCGTCGATCCTGCCTGAAAACCGGCGCAGCGCCGCGCGGTCGAGCTCGTTTTCGCTGGCGCAGGCGAGCATCGCGGCCTCTTCGGCCACCAGCTTGCTGACCGCCATGATATCGAGCAGGGTCGCGCCCTTGAGCCGCAAATAGCGCGCCAGGGTGCGGATCGCGTCGTTGGCATCGGGGCGGCTGGCATAGAAGCCCCCGCGAATGCCCCGCCGAACCGAGATCAGGCGGTCGTTCTCGGCGATCTTGGCGGCCTGACGGAGGGTCGGACGGCTGACGCCCAGGCGGTGCAGCAGTTCATCCTCCGCCCCGATGAAGTCGCCGTCGTCATGCTCAAGACTGAGCTTGGAAAGTTCGCGCGCGGTGCGCGCAACCAGCGTTTCCGCGTGTCCGACCTGCTGCATGACGCCTCCTTAACAGCTATCTCTTTATGGCATTCCTAGCATTAAGTCCAGCCTCAGGCTTGCGCTGACTTATATAACTAGGTATCTTTTCATCATAACGAATTCGAATCGGGAGATCCCACATGAAGCCTTTCGTATTCAGCGCGGACAGCCATGTCCTTGAACCGCCGACGATTTTCCTCGACGGACTGCCCGCCAGCCTCAAGCGCCACGCGATTCACAGCCGCAAGGAAGGCGATTTTCTCATCACCGGCACCGAGGACAAGGTGATCTACCGCCTGCGCGTGGGCCAGCACCGCGAAAAGGCGCTTGGCGACAATGAACGCCGCGGGATCCGCGAAATCGCCGGCCGGCTCGAGGACATGGAACTGGAAGGCATCGACGCCGAGATCTGCTTCCCCAGCCTCGGCCTGTGGCTCTACGCGCTCGACAACCCGGAAGCCGAAGCGGCCTCTGCGCGGCTTTACAACGACTGGAACAACGAATTCCTCGGCTCCAACCCCAGCCGCTTCGTGCGCTGCGGGATGCTGCCTGTGCTCGATTTCTCGAACACCGTGGCGGAACTGGAATACCTCGCCTCCAAGGGCTTCACCGCCGCGATGCTGCCCGCCGTGACGCCGCCGGGAATGCCCAAGTACAACGACGCGGGCTGGGACGTGGTCTTCGCCAAGGGCGCGCAGCTGGGCATCGTCTTCGTGATGCACACCGGCACCGGCCTTGAAACCGTGGTGATCGAACGCGGCCCCGGCGCCGGGATCATCAACTACACCAACCAGATGACCGATGCGCAGCAGAGCGTGATGTACCTGGTTGCGGGCGGCGTGCTCGATCGCAATCCGGGGGCCAAGATTGCCTTTATCGAAAGCGGCGCAAGCTGGCTGGTCGCGCTGGCCGAGCGCATGGACGAGGTCGAGGAAGCCCATTCGAACTTCGTATTCCCCAAGCTGTCGCGCCGCTGCAGCCAGATCATCGACGATCAGGTCTGGGCCAGCTTCCAGCACGACCGCGCCTGCATCACCGCTGCCGCGGCTGGCCTGCCGGGCGCGAAGAACGTGATGTGGGGTTCGGACTATCCCCACGCCGAAGGCACTTTCCCGATCAGCCGCCGGATCGTCGACGATCTGTTCGAGGGCCTGGGCGTCAGCGACGAAGTGCGCCGCGACGTGCTGGGCCTCAACGCCTCGCGCCTGTTCCGGATCGAACCCAAGGTCCAGACCAGCGCCGCGCTGGCAGCCTGACCTCAAGCATTCCCAAGGAGCATTTCGATCATGGTTTCTCTCGGTCTCTCAAGCGAGCAGCAGGCCATGATCGACAGCGTCGGCGGAGCGCTGGCCTCACGGGGTGAGCGTTCCGCCGACAGCGTGCTCGAGGAACTCGGCATCGAGGCGCTGCTCGGCGAGGGCGGTTCGCTGCTCGATGCCGCGCTGGTGGCCGAAGCGGCGGGCCGCGAGGGCGTGCTGGCCTTTCCGGGCAAGCGCATTCTTGTCGCCGCCAGTTGCGTCGGCATGGCCCAGCGCGCGCTTGATGAGGCCGCCGCCTATGCCTGCGAAAGGCAGGTGTTCGGCCGCGCGATCGGCGAATACCAGGGCGTCGCCCACACCCTTGCCAATGCCGCGACCGAAGTGGACGCCGCGCGCCTGATGGCCTGGCGCGCGATTGCCGCGCGCGCCGAAGGGCTGGGCGATGCCGCCCTGCTCGATACCCAGGCGTTCTGGTGGGCGGCGCGCGCCTGCCCGCTGGCGATCAAGAATTCCATGCGCGTGTTCGGCGGCTATGGCGTGAGCGAGGATTCGCCGCTCCCCGCGCTCTACCGCAATGCCCGCGCGGCGCTCTACGCCGATGGCGATCCAGACCGGGTGCTGACCGCGCCGCTGCCCCACCTTTCGGCCATCGAACCCGTCTCGATGAGCTTTACCCAGGACGCAGAGGCCGACGAATGGGAAGCGCGCACCCGCCGCTTCCTGGCCGAAAACTTCACCGACGAGCACAAGCGCGCCTTTGCCGCCGCGCTCGACAATCACCTGCCCGAACTGCACCTGAAGCTGGCCGCGGCAGGCCTGCTGTTCCCCGACTGGCCGGCCGAATGGGGCGGATCGGGCGCGGGGGCCATCGCCACCTCGGCCGTCCACCGTGTGCTGACCCGGGCGGGCTGGCCGATTTCGGTGCTGGTCGTCTCGGACTCGATCGGCAAGCTGCTGATGATGTTCGGCACCGAGGAAGCCAAGGCCGAGATCCTGCCGCGCCTGGCGCGCGGCGAGGCGCTGGCCTGCCTCGGCCTGTCCGAGCCTTCGGGCGGATCCGACGTGTTCGGGGCAAAAACCCGCGCCGAGCATGACGGCACGCGCTGGATCGCCAACGGGCAAAAGGTCTTCACCACCAGCGCGCACCGCGCCGACTATGTCCTGCTGCTGACCCGCACCGAAGGCGGCCTCACGCTGTTCGTCGCCCCACTCCCCGTGCCGGGAGAAGGCGGCTTCGACCTCGCCCCGGTCCAGACCTTCGCGGGCGAGCGCACCAACATCACCTTCTATTCCGATTTCGCCATCGAAGATCGCTATCTGCTCGGCGTGGCCGGCAAGGGCGCCAAGGTGCTCGCGGCGACGATGACGCTGGAACACAACCAGGGCGACTATTACCTCGGTGCGATGGGCCTGGTGCAGGAAGAACTGCGCCACGATCTCACCCGGATCATGGCCCTGCCCGGCATGGCCGAGAACGCAGCGGCGATCCGCCATTCGTTGGCCCGCTTCGATGCCCATGTCGCCGCGCTCGAATGCCTGTCGGTTCGCGCGATCTGGGCCGGGCACGCGGGCCAGTCGCAGCGCTGGTACGGGCCGATGTGCAAGTTGTTCGGCACCGAAAGCTGGGCGGCGTGCTGCGCCGAGCTGGTCGAACGCTTTGCCCCCTATTCGCTGCAGGGTGAAATTCCGGCGCTGGCAGCCGTGGAATCCGAGGCGCGCAGCGGGATCCAGGCGACGATCTATGGCGGCACCAGCGAAGTGCAGCGCAGCGTCATCGCGGAAACCGCGCTGGGCCTCCCGCGCAGCCGTTAGAAGTATCTGTAAATCGTGGCCATTGCCATATTGCTCGCTATTTTTTGACATCCGTCAAATTAAATAGATACCTCTTTTGGCATTCTCTCTTTGCAGGCAGCGAGCCCGAAGGATTCGCGCCGGACAAACCTTGGAGGAATGCCATGACGGACAAGATTCGCCCCTTCGTGTTCAGCTGCGATGCCCACGTGGCCGAGCCGCCAGACCTGTTCCTGAAGGCGATGCCCAGCCACCTGCAGCAATATGCGATCCATTCCGAAGCGGACGGCGACGTGCGCATCACCCGGATCGGCGAGCAGGTGATCCTCAAGATCAACACCAACTTCCACCAGCACAAGACTGGCGAGGGCGATGCCGCTTTCAACGCGCAGGCCGCCGGCGGCAGCGCGGACCGTTCGTGCACCGATGCGAGTGACAACTTCGTGTCCGATTGCGCGGTCGACACCAAGCGCCGCGGCGCGCGCGACCTTGAACTGCGCCTGACCGACATGGACCGCGACGGCGTGGACGCCGAACTGGTGTTCCCCTCGCTCGGCCTGATGCTGCCGCGCATCGGCGACGTCGAGGCCCAGGCCGAAGCCTGCCGGATCTGGAACGATTGGGCCTGGGACTATACCGCGCCGGTGCGCGACCGCCTGATCCCCGCCGCAATGATCCCCTGCATCGATTTCGACGCGGCGCTGGCCGAATGCCAGCGCACCGCCACCAAGGGCTTTGCCGCGTTCTGCCTGTGGGAAGGCCTCAACAACTACAACGACCCGCGCTGGGATCCGATCTTCGCGCTGGCGGCTGACCTTGGCATCCCACTGGTGTTCCACACCGGCGTGGGTGACATCAACATCCGCGCCCTCAAGGGGCCGGGCGGCGCGCTGTTCAACTATACCCGCCAGATGAACGACGCGGTCGACGTGATCACCCAGCTGGTCGCTGGCGGCGTACTCGATCGCAATCCGGGTGCGCACATCCTGTTCGCCGAGCACAGCGCCGGTTGGCTTTGGGGCCTGGCCGAGCGGATGGACGAAGTCTATAACGGCCACGCCCCCTCGATCAGCCCCAAGCTGTCGCGCCTGCCCAGCCAGATCGTGCGCGACCAGGTGCACCTTGCGCTGCAGAACGATGGCAATTCCTCGATGGCGATCCGCAAGGGCGTCGGAATCGACGCGCTGCTCTTCGCCACCGACTACCCGCACGCCGAAGGGACCTTCCCCTTCTCGAAGCAGGTGATCGACAAGCTGGCCCAGGACAATCCCGACGTTTCCACCGACGAACTCGTCGCCGTGCTGGGCGGGAATGCCGCCAAGCTGTTCAAGCGCGCCAACCTGCAAGGCGCGGTCGACACCCGCCGCAAGGAACTGGCCGTGGCCTGATCGCCGCGCGCCTCACGACCTTTCTCCCCAACTGCCCCGCCGGATCACTCCCCGGCGGGGCATTTTTTGCGCGCGGCGAAGGGTGCCGGTCGATCCTGGACGATGGCACGAAAAAAGGGGGAGGACCCTGCGGTCCTCCCCCTCAAGATCTGGCCGGTTACGGCCGCTCGGTATCAGAACTTGGCGGTCAGGCTGACGCCGTAAGTCGCCGGGTCATTCCAGTTGGCGCCGACATAGTTGAAGCCGCCAAGCCACAGGATGTACTGCTTGGCGCGCACGTCGAAGACGTTACGGCCCCAGATGGCGATTTCGTAGTTGTCATCCGGACCGAAGGCCAGCGAAGCACGCATGTTGGTGATGCCATAGGCCGGGGTCTTGCCCGCTTCGATCAGCTTGTTCGCTTCGGTCGCGTTCGGCAGCCCGCCACCGCCCAGCGCCGAAGACAGGGTCAGCACGCTGACCGGATCGCCGACCTGGTACATGTCACCCTGCCAGGCATAGCTGGCGTTGAAGCCGAACCGGGCAAAGCCCAGATCGCGATTGTAGTTCATGCCGACCGAGAACTGGTCGTTGACGATCGAGCCGAACTTCTGGCCGCTCTTGTCGAACGAGGTCAGCACCCCGCCAGCCACGACGAAGCCGTTGTACTTGGTGTACTTGGGCTTGGTGTGGGCATAACCGGCGAACAGGTTCAAACCGTCAGCCACGCGGATGTTGGCATCGGCTTCGAAGCCCCAGTTTTCGGTATCGGCGTTTTCCAGCACGGTGCGGCTGGTGCCCCCCACGTTCAGGATGACGCTGCGCTGAGCGTTCTTAACGGTGGTGTGATAGCCCGAGATGTTGAAGCGTACGCGCTTGTCCAAGAACTCGGTCTTGAGGCCCACTTCCTGCTCGTTCACGATTTCCGGCTGGGCCGGGTTCGTGTCGGTCAGGGTCAGCGAGCGCAGCTGCTGGGCCCCGGCGCGATAGCCGCGGCTCTGCTTGGCATAGAGCATCACATCTTCGGTGACCTTGTAGTCGAACCCGACGGTGTACGAGAGGTTCGACCAGGTATCTTCACGGCTGCGGTTGCAGTCGGAAATGGAGAACTTGCCGTCACCGTTGTTGTCGCCGGTCATGGCGAGCGGAAGACAAGCCACTGCAGCGGCCGGATTGTTCAGCGGGATCACCGCGGACTGGACGGTCACGCCCTTGATGTCATGCGACCAGCGCAGACCGGCAGTGATGTTCAGCTTGTCGGTAACTGCATAGCTGGCCTGACCGTAGATGCCGACCGACTTGTTGTCGATGTCACCGCGGAACTGGGTCCAGATCGCGGACGGCCCCGGAGGCGGGTTCGGCGCGTTCGAGTGCGAGGTGTCGTAGCCGGTTTCCTTGAGGTAGGTCACGCCCATCGCGAACGACAGCTTGTCGTTCATCGCCTTGCCGGTCACCTGCAGTTCGCTGGAGTACTGCTTCAGGTCGTTGAGCGCTTCGGTGTAGTGATAGAACGCCACCGAAGACGCGCCGTCGAGGTCGATCAGCGAGTTGCCCTTCACCTTTCGGTAGGCGTTGATCCACTTCACTTCACCAAAGCCGGTGTCGATCGTGACCTTGCCGATATAGGTCTGGGTCTTGACGTTGGTGTTGGGGCCGCGCAGCGCGGTACCCGGGATCGCGGCGGGGTCGGTCACCGCCACCTTGTCGGGATCGCCGCCGAACAGCGCGCGGTCGGCCGCAGCCGGGTCAAACCCGGTACCGCCCAGGTTGAAATACTGGTTCTGGTTGACGCGGCCATCGATCGCGGCATCCCAGATTTCGCCAGAAAGCAGCACGGTGACGTTGTCGACCGGCTTGACCGCAAGCTTGACGCGGCCATTGACGGTCCGGGTCTTGCCCCACTTGAGTCCGGTGTGAACATCGGTCTGGTAACCGTCGCGGCGGGTATAGAACAGCGCGCCGCGCAGCGCGACCTTATCCCCGCCGACATTGATGATGCCGGTCATCGAATGTTCGTTGAAGCGGCCATAGGTCAGCTGGACCTGGCCGGAATTGTCGCCGAACTTGGGATCGACGGTCTTGAGCAGCACGGCACCGGCCGAGGTGTTGCGGCCGAACAGGGTGCCCTGCGGCCCCTTGAGCACCTGGGCCGATTCAACGTCCAGCAGGTTGGCGTTCAGACCATAGGCGCGAGCGATGTAGACATCGTCGAGATAGACGCCGACCGACGGGTCGAGCGTGGCGATGTTGTCGTTCTGGATCTGGCCGCGGATCGCGAGCGAGAAGGCGGTCGGGTTGTTACCGGCGTCACGGATCGTAAAGCCCGGCGTGAACTTCGCCACTTCCTTCACATCGCGCACGCCCTGCTGTTCCAGCTGGTCGCCGCTGAACGCGGTGATGGCGCTGGGGGTATCCTGCACGTTGGCAGCCTGCTTGGTGATGCCGATCACGGTGATAACGCCGTCATCGGAATTTTCGTCTGCATTCTGCGCAAACGCCGGGCTGGCAGCAAATGCGATGGCCGCGGCCGCTACACCGCACAACATGCGCGCAACGATGCGTGAATTGGTGGTCTGCATTGTCAGGCTCTCCTCCCAAGGAGCGATCAACCGCTCTCTCGTCCCGAGTTGTATAACTACGTTCACCACGACACACAAGAGTGTCTGTAGTTACGCTACGGATATGGCTTTATGGCAACAGTCGCGCCAAGGCTGGCACGTCAGCCAGCGCGCGCAGAACGTCGTTGAGATGTGTGCAGCCCAACGTCGCGGGCAGCGTTTCGAGCACGGCCCCGCGGAATTGCGTCACATTTTGCCCGATCATCCGTGTCGCTTTGACCGAGGCGCCGGGACATTCGCGGTAGGGCAGGATCAGCGGCAGCGCCTGGAGCGCCAGCAGCCGGTCGTCCGCCGGGTCGATTTCCGCATAGACGCGGTATTCGTGTATCGCGGTGCGCCCGCCCCTGGGGTTGGAGCCGCTGTCCTGAAAGCCCGCATCCACCTTGATCACGCCATTCTCTCGCCACAGGTCGATTCGGCGCGCGCGGCGTTTTTGCGGACCTTCCTGATATGGCATCGCGTGCCAGCCCAGCGGATCGTCGGGATGCTCGAGCGGGCCGACCTCGGTGAACGACTGGTTGACGTTATCAGGCGTGCCATCGGGCTTGAACGCACTGCCCCCGGTGGCAAATCCGGTGCAGATATCGTCCATCACCCCCTTGCGCCCGGCGGTTGATTGCTGGGCGCTGCGCTGCGGGCCAGAGGCCCAGTCGCCGCGCCACTGCGACCAGATCCAGCCGGCAACCAGGCTGGCCCCGGCAAAATCGTCGAGCAGCTGAAAGGTCGGCGTGCCTTTGATGTCGCCCAGGATGTTGGCAATGGCGTGACGACTGGCCCCGCCCGCACGGATGCCCACCAGTTCCTGCGCGCGCGGATGATCGGGACTGACCGCGATCTTCAGGATTTCCCGGATCGGCGAAGTGAAGATCTGAAACCCGCCGCTCGCCAGGACGACCGGCTCCCCCTCTGCCGGGGTCAGCAAGTCGCGCGCGCGCCCGACCATGTCCCACGGCTGACCGAAGCCTTCGGGCCAGTCCGAATCGATCGAGGTCGTGCGGCGGATCGAATCCGGCCGCCGCAGCGGCGCATGGCCCGCACTCTGGCGGGCAAAGGGAAACTGCTGCGGCCGGTCCATCTGCTATCTCCCGCTTACTTCGGCGGCATGCGGATCGCGCCGTCGAGGCGGATGCACTGGCCGTTGAAGTAGGTGTTGCGCGCCAGTTCGCAGACCAGCGAACCGAACTCGGGCGGATTGCCGAGGCGCTTGGGAAACGGCACCGAGGCGGCAAGGCCAGCGAAGATCGCGGGGGCCTTGTCCTGCACGGCCAGCATCGGCGGGGTGGCGAAGATGCCGGGCAGGATCGCGTTCACGCGCACGCCCACGTCCATCAGGTCGCGCGCCATCGGCAGGACCATCGAATTGACCGCGCCCTTGCCGCCGCCATAGGCGACCTGGCCGATCTGCCCGTCCTGCGAAGCCGCCGACGAGGTCATGATGATGCAGCCGCGTTCGCCGTCTTCGTTGAGCGGGTCGGCATTGGCCATGCCCACCGCCGCGTGGCTGGCGAGGCGATAGGACGCGGTGAAGATGCCTTCGGCCGAGCGCGCGATCATCTCGGTGGGGTTGCGCTTGTACTTGCCGGTTTCCTTGTCATAGGACACGGTCTTGCCGCCGCCCGTGACCACCGCGCAGTGGACGAGGATGCGTTCCTGGCCGTGGGCGGCGCGGGCCTTTTCATAGCCGGCGACGACGCTTTCCTCAGACGTGATGTCGACCTTGCAGAACACACCGCCAATCGCCTTGGCGACTTCCTCGCCGTCGGCTTCGTTGACGTCGAAAATGGCCACCTTGACCCCGGCGGCGGCGAGCGCCTCGGCGCTGGCCCGGCCGAGGCCCGAAGCGCCCCCGGTGACGACTGCTGCGATGGTATTGTCGATCTTCATTGCTTGCTCCTGTGCGAATTCATTGCAGGGATTCGATGTTGCCGCCGTCCACGACCAGCACCTGCCCGGTAATGTATCCGGCAAGATCGGAGCAGAGGAAAGCGGCCGCGGCAGCCATGTCTTCAGGCGTGCCCATCCGGCGCACCGGCCATTCGGCCACCCGACCCGCGACATGTTCCTCGTAGGTCTGCCCGTGCTCGGCGGCGATCTTGGTGAACACGGTGCGGAACTGCTCGGTCGCGATCGCGCCGGTACCCAGCGTGTTGACGGTAATTCCGAACGGGCCAAGCTCGGCCGAAAGCGTCTTCGACAGCGCCAGCGCGCCCACGCGGTAGGTGTTCTGCGCGGCGCGCGGGAGCTTGCGGTGGGGCTGTTTTACCGAATTGGTGCCGATCGTCAGGATCCGGCCCCAACCGCGCTCCTGCATGTGCGGGAAGACTGCCTGGACCAGCCAGCGAAAGGCCATGACGTTGTTGGTATTGGCCGCGGCGAAAGTTTCGTCGTCCACGTCGAGGAACGCGCCCTTGGGGCCGGAATCGACGTTGAAGATCGCGATGTCGGGCGCGCTGCCAAAGGCATCGATACAGGCCTGCACGGCCTTGGCCACGCCGTCCTTGGTGGTGCAATCGGCCGAAATCCCGGCGCAGTCGCCGCCGATCCCGGCCACGGCCGCATCGATGTTCGCCTGGGTCCGCGCCGCGATCATCACCTTGCAGCCTTCCGCCGCAAAGCGCTGCGCACAGCCCAGCCCGATCCCCTGCGATCCGCCGGTGACCAGCGCCACCTTGCCCGAAATACCCAGATCCATGATCAGCGCCCTACCTGTGTCTTGAGCCGGTCCTGCAACACGTCGCCGCGCCCGCCGCGCGCCGGGGCGAGCGAGGAACCGCCATCCATCACCAGGCTGGCCCCAGTGATGTAATCCGACCTTGGCGAGGCCAGGAACAGGCAGGCATGGGCAATGTCGGCGGGCGTTCCCGCACGGCCGACCGGCACGGTCGAACCATAGGCGGCAAGGCCTTCATCGCCCAGCACCTCGCGGGCGTGATCGCTAGCGATCAGGCCGGGCTGGATAGCGTTGACCGTGATCCCCTCGCCCACCACATCGACCGCCGCCCCGCGCACGAAGGCCAGCAGCGCGGCCTTGGCCATACCATAGGCGGTCATGTTCGGGACCACGCTGACCGTGCCATTGACCGAACCCACCGCGATAAACCGTCCCCCGCCCGGCGCCTGCGCCATGTGCGGGCGCGCCGCTTCGAGCAGCCACCAGGCCGCCTTGGCGATGCTGGCAAGCCCCGCCTCCATGCGCTCGTCGCTGACCGCGCCAAGCCCGCCGTGGGGGATGTCCGCCGCGCAGTGGATCAGCACGTCGAGCCCGCCAAAGGCCGTAACCGTCGCCTCGACCAGCCTGCGGCAATCCTCGCGGCGCGAAATGTCGCTCTCCACAGCCTCGGCAATGCCGCCCTTTGCGCGAATCGCGGCGACGGCATCCTGTGCATAGGAGAGCGTGCGCGCGCCGAGCATGACCTGCGCCCCGGCAGCGGCAAAGGCCTCCGCCACGCCGCGCCCGACCCCGCGCCCGGCCCCGGTGACTGCTACGCGCGTTCCCTGGAACTCACCCGTCATGCCCGTCTCTCCCCATCGTTATCATTCCCGGACCAGCAGCATCGCCCCGGCCAGCGGGCCGCCAGCGGTGGATGTTGCAACGACCCGCGGATCGCCCTGCACCTGCCGCGCCCCGCCACGGCCCCACAGCTGGGTACAGCCTTCCCAGACCGCACCATAGGCATGGAGCCGCCCGGCCGAGAGCGCGCCGCCACCGGTGTTCACCGGCAATTCGCCTTCCAGCGCGATCCGCCGTCCGCCCTCGATGAAATCCTTGGCGCCATAGCGCTCGCAGAACCCGAAGTTCTCCAGCCAGTTGAGCGTGTGGAAGCTGAACCCGTCGTAAAGCTCGGCAATGTCGACATCGGCTGGCTTCAATTCGGTGCGCGACCACATCATTTCAGCCACCTTGGGCTGGGCCTGGCTGTCGACCTCGGCCAACTGGGTCCAGCTGTTGCGATAGCGCATCGAGCTGCCCACCGCCTCGATCCGGATCAGCGGATTGCGGCCATCGCGCGCCACTTCGAGCGCCGAGACGATGATCGCGACCGAACCGTCGATCGGCACATCGCAATCGTAGAGCCGCAAGGGCCCTGCGATCAGCGGACTGGCGAGGTAATCGTCCAGCGTGATCGGCGCCTTGTAGATCGCGTGGGGGTTGAGCGCGGCATTGCGGCGCTGATTGATCGCGATCATCGCCTGCTGTTCGGGCCGGATGCCGGACTTGTGAACATAGGCGTTGAAGTAGAGCGACTGTTGCAGCGCCGCCGCATAGACATGGTAGGGCGCATAAGCCGCAAAGCCGCCGCGCTGGCGTTCGCCGGTCCGCACCAGGTTGTTGGCGAAGGCCTCCTTGCGCGCGCTGGCTTCATACATCGAGCGATAGATCAGCACGTTGCGCGCAAGGCCCGCATTGATCGCGCCAATCGCGTTGAACACCGCGCCGAATTGCCCCGGCGATTCCCCGCCGTTCGAATACCAGCCCAGTTCCAGTCGCAGCGCATCCTGGAGCTGCGGGATCGACACCGGGGAAAAGCCGCTGGCGTTGTTGTCGCCGCCCGGCCAGGTCGCGATCCCGTCGATGTCCGAGCGGCGCAGCCCCGCATCGCCGATCGCATCGAGCGCGGCATCGACCGTGAGTTCGAGCGAGGACTTGTCGGACCCGCGCGACACCTCGGAAATCCCGACGCCGGTGATCGCGCAGTTCTTTTCGCCATAGCGCGCCGTCCGCATGGCCTAGCCCTCCGCCGGTTCGAACAGCGGCACCCAGACGTCCTCGTGCTGTTCGAACAGCACCTTGACCGGCATGTCGAAGGTCACGTCATCGGGCGAACAATTGACCACGTTGCAGGGCAGCAGCACATCGCCCTGCTCCTCCAGTGCCACCAGCGCGAGAACGTAGCGTTCGGGCAGGCCCGGCACCCATTGCTTGTAGTTGATCGTGTAAGTGTAGATCCGCCCGCGCCCCGACACCGGCTGCGGCGCGACGGCGCGCGATTCGCATTCCGGGCAAGAGCGCACCGGCGGATGGACATAGTAACCGCAATCGCCGCAGCGGTGGATCAGCAGCCGACCGTCCTTGCCGCCCGTCCAGAAGGCGGCGCTGTCCTTGTCGATGGCAGGCAGCGGACGCGGCAGGGCGGCGGCGGTCATGGCCTTTACCCCTCGGCGAACAATGCCTGCAGCCCGGGGGCCGAAGGCTTCATCGAAGGGGTGCGGGGAAAGTCCGTGACGAAGCGGAAGTGGACCGGCACTTGGTATGCGATCAACCGGTCCTTGAGGAAGGCTTTCAGCGCTTCCGGATCGGGCGCCTCGGCCCCTTCGCGCAGGATGATCGCGGCGGCCGGCACGGCGCCCAGCCGGGCGTCGGGCACGCCGACCACGGCAGCCTCGCGCACGGCGGGATGCTGGTGCAGCGCTTTCACCACGTCGTCAGGGTGCACCTTGAAGCCGCCCCGGATGATCGCATTGTCGGCGCGCCCCTTGATGAACAGGAAGCCATTGGCGTCGAGCACGGCCCGGTCGGTCGTGCGCAGCCAGCTGCCGCCCTCCAGTGCATGGGCCGGGCCAAGCTGATCGCCCTTGATCTCGAGCAGGCCTTCCGCGCCGTTCGGCAGCTCCGCCCCGCTCTCGGCATCGACCACGCGCGCGGCAATGTTCGAATGAATTCGCCCGACCGCGCCATGCTTGGCCTGCCAGTTCGCCTTGAAATCATCGAGCGACCAGCCCGCGATGGCTCCGGCAAATTCGGTGGCGCCATAGTTGGCCAGGATCGGGATGCCGTATTTTTCGTAAAAGGCGTCGACCAGTTCGGGGGCGAGCGGCGCCGTGCCGCTGATCAGCGCCGAAAGGCTCGACAGATCAGCCGGATCGACGTTCGCCTCCAGCAGCATCCGCACCGCCGAAGGCACCGCGCCCGCCACCTTGGGCCGGTTGCGGCGGATCGCTTCGACCCAGGCCTCGACCGTGAACTTTTCCAGCAGGCTGATCTTGCGGCCCGCCGCCAGCGCGCCGATGCAGCCATAGATCCCGCCGATATGGGTCAGCGGATTGTTGACCATGGTCACGCCCGAGCGCAGCTGCGGCTGGTCGGCAAAATCGCGCCCGCGTTCATAGCGGGTGAACCCGGCAAAGCTTGCATCGAACGAGGCGCGGGTCAGCGGCACCCGCTTGGGACTACCGGTCGTGCCGCTGGTCAGCATCTCGATCGCGACGCCGGGCGAAGTGCGCACTTCGCACTGCGGCGTGTCATGGCCCGGCAGCAGTCGCACGGCTTCGAGCCGCGCGCCGATCGCGATCACCGCGCTGCCCGCACGGGTAAAGGCCTCGGCGATCCCCGCGCGCTCGACGTCGCCTTCATCGGCGATGATCGCGGGCAGACCCAGCGTCGCGATATCGGCGAACAGCTTTTTATCGGGCAGGATCGGATTGAGCGAAACCAGGCAGCGATCGGTGGACAGCACCGCCAGGATCGCGGCGATATGCCCCGGCCGGTTGCGCAGCATCACGCCGACCCGCGCCTCGGCCGGCAGGTTCATCCCATCGAGCGCGGCCTCGATCCCCTGCACCACGCGCGCCAGATCGCCCCAGCTGTAGTCGCGCCCTTCAAAGTCGATTTCGGCGCGCGCCGGGTCGATCGCCATGATCGCCCGCAACTTCTCGGTCATCAGCGCCATCAGGCCGTTTGCCTCCATGCCACCGGAAGCCGCACACTTGCGGCAACGACCCCGCGCTCCCCGGTATCGGCGGGCACAGTCTTTCCTTCAAGGCATCCCATGCCCTGATTGTGCAGAGATATCTCACCTAGTGCAATAACTGATTCTCAATCGACCAGCGACTGGAATGCTCCGATCAGCCAGACCCGCGTTTCCTGGGCCATTTCAGGCCCGACCGCATCGAGCGGATACAACTCGCGGTAGACCGTGAGGCCCGAGGCGAGCGCGGAAAAGCACGCCGCCTTGCCCGCTCCGCGCTCTGCCCCGAACCACCGCTCCATCGGCTCAAGGAAGACGGCGTGGAGCAACCGTTCGGTGATTGCTCTCGCGGTCGGATCAGCACTGGCCAGCATCATCATCGGCAGCGGATTGCGCTGGCCGCGGGTGGTCGCGGTGAGGATCGCCACCACAGTCTCGCCAAACCGTTCACGCGGGATGTCGGTGATCAGCGAAGAATTGAGCAGCGCCGACAGCGCTTCTTCGTAGAGCTTTTCCTTCGAGCCGAAATAGCGGCTGACCAGCGCCGGATTGACGCCGGCCGCAGCGGTAATGTCGCGCACGCCGGTGTTCGAATAGCCGGTGCGCGAAAAGGCGTCCTGCGCGGCGGCAAGGATCGCGGCGCGGGTACGCGCGGCGTCGCGCTGGGGACGGGGATCAGCATCAGCCATATTGACACATCATGTAAACCACCGTTTACTTAGCTGCAATAACACATTGGGGAGAGGAGCCCGATTCGATGCCGATAGACGCGTCCGCGCCGCTGCGCGAGCCAGTCCACGAGTTCGATTACCTGCGTGAGCCGGCGCTCGCGGAGGATCTGCACGGCACCTACTGGAAGCTGAAGGAAACCGCCCCGCCGGTATTCTGGACCAATGCCAACGGCGGCCATTGGGTGGTCACCAGCGCCGATGCCGCGATCGAGGTGCTGCGTCATCCCGACCGCTTTTCGAGCAAGTTCCTCTCGATTCCGCCCAATCCCAACCAGCCCAGGATGATCCCGGAATCGCTCGATCCGCCGGAACACCGCCCCTATCGCCAGCTGCTGCGCCCCTACTTCGAGAGCAAGGCGATCGAACCGCTGGAACCGCGCATCCGCGAATGGGCCGAGCGGCTGATCGATGCCGTGGCCGCCGACGGCAAGTGCGAGTTCGTCGATGCGCTCGGCTCGCGTTTTCCGGTCTCGGTGTTCATGGAAATGTTCGGTTTTCCGCTCGACCAGTTCGATTTCTTCCGCGCCACCGTGGTCGAATACTTCAACGCCCAGGTCGAAGAGCAGCGCCGCATGGAACTGACCATGCAGATCCTCGGCACCCTGACCCAGCTGATCGAGGCGCGCCGGGCCGAACCGAAGGACGATCTGGTCTCCACGCTGGTGCACATCGACTTCGAAGGCCGCAAGCTGAACCAGGATGAGCTGATCTCGATCGGCTTCCTGATGTTCCTTGCCGGGCTCGACACCGTGGTGAACGCGCTGGCCTTCGGGATGCGGCACCTCGCGGGCGACGAAGCCCTGCGCACCCGCATGATCGAGGATCCCGCCGCCATCCCCGCGATCGTCGAGGAACTGATGCGGCGCTACACCTTCGTGTCCACCCCGCGCTACATCACGCAGGACACCGAAATCACCGGGACCCGCGTCTATGCCGGGGACTCCGTACTGGTCCCGCTGCACATGGTCGGCTGGGATGAAAAGCTGACCAGCTGCCCCGCCGAGGTCCGCCTCGACCGGCCGCACTGCCGCCATGCCGGGTTCGGATCGGGCATCCACACCTGCCTCGGCATCCACCTCGCCCGGCTTGAAATGGCCGTGTTCTATGAAACCTGGGCAAAGAAGATCGGCCATTTCCGGATGACCGAAGGCCAGCCGCTGCACTTCCGCGGCGGTTCCGTCCAGGCCCTCGAAGCCCTCCACCTCGAATGGGAACCCCAGAAATGAGCGCCACGATCCCCACTGTCCACCTGCACATCGGTCACGAAAAGCGGACCACCGGGTCGGGCGGCACCCGCACGCACATCCATCCCGTCACCGGGGAAGCCCTTGCCAAAGTGCCGCTGGCTGGCCCCGCCGAAGTCGAAGCCGCCGTCGCCAAGGCCGAGGCCGCCCGCGAAGGCTGGCGCCGGACCAATCCGGAAGTGCGCGGCAAGATTCTCACCCGCCTTGCCGACCTGCTGATCGAGAAGCAGCGCCAGTTCGCGGAAATGGCTGCGCTCGATGGCGGCACGCCGCTGATGCAGGGCGAACGCGGGGTTGAAACCGCCGCCTCGTGGATGCGCTATTACGCCGGCTGGTGCGACAAGCTGACGGGCGACCTGATGAGCACCTTCGAAACGCGCGGCGAGTTTTCGTACTCGGTGCCCGAACCGATCGGCATCGTCGGGATCATCAACACCTGGAACGGTCCGCTGATCGGCATGGGGATGAAGGTCTCTCCGGCGCTGGCGGCCGGCAACTGCGTGATCCTCAAGCCCGCGGAAATCACCCCCTTCGCGCCCGAACTGTTCGCTGAATGCGCCAAGGAAGCGGGCATCCCCGACGGGGTCCTGTCCGTGCTTCCCGGCACGGGCGAGGCGGGCGAGGCGATCGTGCGCCATCCGCGGATTCGCAAGATCAGCTTCACCGGTGGGCCGATCACCGCGCGCAAGATCCTGCAGGCCGCGGCCGAGCAGATCAAGCCGAGCGTGATGGAACTGGGCGGCAAGTCGGCCAGTCTGACCTTCCCGGACTGCGACCTCGATGCCGCCGCCGAACGCGCGGTGTTCTGGACGATCGGCTGCCTCGCGGGCCAGGGCTGCGCCCTGCCCACCCGCCAACTGGTCCATGCCGACATCTATGACGAATTCGTCGCCAAGATGGTCGAGATCGCCAAGCGCTTCAAGGTGGGTGATCCGATGGACCCGACCGTCATGGTCGGCCCGGTGATCAGCGCCGCCGCGGTGGAACGCATTACCGGCATGTTCGACCGCGCCGCGGCCGACAACGCCTGCAAGTTCCTGATGGGCGGCAAGCGCGCCGGGGGCGATCTTGCCAAGGGCAACTTCATCGAGCCGACGATCATGGTCGACGTCAATCCCGATCACGAAATCGCCCAGGTCGAAATCTTCGGCCCGGCCGTGGCGATCATGAAGTTCCACACCGAAGACGAAGCCGTCGCCATCGCCAACAACAGCGAATACGGCCTGTCCGCCTATATCCAGTCGAACGACATCCAGCGCGTCCACCGCATTGCCGAGCGGCTTCATGCGGGCGGAGTCTATGTCAACGGCGGCTTCCAGATCAATTCGCACACGCCCTTTGGCGGGGTCGGCATTTCCGGCTTCGGCAAGGAAGGCGGCAAGGCCGGGATTGACGAATTCCTGCACTACAAGACCGTCACCATTGGCGTTGGCGCGCCGATCTTCCCCAAGGAAGGATGATTTCCCATGGCTGATTTCAACAACGACAGCTTCCGCGTGGACGGCAAGGTGGCGATCGTCACCGGGGCCGGCGGGCGCGGCAATTCGATCGGGCGGGCCTATGCGGTCGCGCTCGCCAATGCGGGCGCCAGCGTGGTCGTGGCCGACCTCAACGGCGAAGGCGCGCAGAAGGTGGCGGACGAGATCGCCGGCATGGGCGGCAAGGCGATTGCCGTGCAGGTCGACATCACCGACACCGCCTCGGTCGAGGCGATGGCCGCAGCCGCCAAAGCCGCGTTCGGCGGGATCGACATCCTGGTCAACAACGCCGCGCTGATGGTCGAAATCGTCGACAAGCCGCTGATGCAGACCGACAAGGCCCGCTTCGACAAGGGCATGGCCGTCAACGTCTGGGGCGCGATCAACTGCGCCCAGGTGATTGCACCGCACATCGCCGAGCGCGGCGGCGGCTCGATCGTCAACCAGGTCTCGGCCGGGGCCTATCCGGCGCAGTCCTATTACGGCGTCACCAAGATCGCGCTCCACGGCGCGACGACCACGCTGGCGACCGAACTGGGCAGCCAGAACATCCGCGTCAACGCGATCGGCCCGGGCATGACCAAGACCGACGCAGGGCTAGCCCTGACCCCGGAAGACAGCCCGCTGGTCCAGGCCATCGCCTCGCGCACCCCGATCCAGCTGCGCGACACGCCCGATGCCCTGTGCGGCGCGCTGCTGCTGCTGGTTTCGGAAGCCGGGCGCTGGATGACGGGGCAAGTGCTCAACGTCGATGGCGGCTGGGTGATGCGCGGTTGATCCGGCCCTAACCGAGCCAAACGAAAGGGGCGGCCCTGCACCTGGCAGGGCCGCCCCTTTTCTTGTCCGGCTTTGGCCTCAATCCTCGTCGAGCATGAAGTCGGCCTTGGAAGCGGCGCATTCCGGGCAGACCCAGTCATCGGGAACGTCTTCCCACCGGGTGCCGGGCGCGATCCCTTCATCGGGCCAGCCCAGCGCCTCGTCATAGACCGTGCCGCAATAGAAGCACAGGAAGCGGCGATAAGGGGCCTCGCTCATTTGACGCTCTTGGGATCCCAGACCAGTTCAAGCGTGGTGATCGTCGCCACCGAACGCGCGCTGACCTTGGGCTCGGAGCCGGGCTTCACTTCGAAATCCGGAATCCGCTTCAGCCATTCCTCCAGGAAGATCCGCAGTTCGGTGCGCGCCAGGACCGAGCCGACGCAGCGATGCACGCCGCCGCCGAAGGTGGAATTGGCGCCCGGCTTCACGCGGTCGAAATCGACAGTCAGCGGATCGGCGAACTTGTGCTCGTCGAGCCCGTCCATCTGGGTCGGGACCATGACCATTTCGCCCGCCTTCATCGCCACACCGCCAAATTCGACGTCGGCCTTCACCTCGCGCGCAAGGATCGCGATCGGGAAGCGGCGCAGCAGTTCCTCGTTGGCGTTGGGGATAAGGTCCGGGTGCTCGACCAGCTTGCGGCGATGCTCGGGATGGGTGGCCAGGAACTGGGCATAGAAGCCCAGGGTCGAGGCGACGGTATCCAGCCCGCCCAGCAGCAGCAGCAGGATCATGCCGGTCAGCGGGAAGTCATCGATCGGCTTGCCCTCGACCTCGGCCTTGACGATCGTGCTGATCAGATCAGTGCCGGGATTGGCGCGGCGTTCCGCCACCGTGCCCATGCCATAGGCCATCAACTTGGCCCCGGCTTCGTTGCGTTCTTCCTCGCTCGCACCGCGCATCGCCACTTCGGCGATCTCGGTCAGGTAGGGGCGATCCTCGCTCGGCAGGCCGACGATTTCCATGAAGATCGCGATCGGCAGATGCTGGGCGAACTGGCCGATGAATTCGCAGTGGCCATCGGCCTTGAAGCCATCGATCAGCTCGATCGACAGTTCGCGCGCACGCTCGCCCAGCTTGCCCACGGCCTTGGGCGAAAGCGCGGCCTGCAACAGCGCGCGGTAGGGCGCGTGGTGCGGCGGATCGAGCTGCAGCGGCACCAGCGGCGGGCGCGTCTGGTCCTCGGTCGTGACCATGATCCGGCGCGAGGAGAAGTGATCGTTGTCGGCCAGCACCTTGGCAACGTCAGCGTTGTTCTTGACGATCCAGTGTCCGCCGTTGCGCGGGGTCCACAGCACCTGCGCCGGGTTCGCCTGGAAGATCGAACGCATCGAAGCCTGGTATTCGAGCCCTTCCACCGGGAAGTCGTAGATATCGAAATCGATCACCCGGTCCGCCGGCACGTTGGCGGGCCGTTCGATTGCACTGGTAGCCATGGTCAAATTCTCCTCTCCAGGCCGCCGTCAGGGCTGCGGCCGTGTTCCCAATAGTTCGACGATGATCGCCACCAGCCGCTCGCCCGGGGTCGTGTCCGGTTCGCCCAGGCCCAGCCGGGCCTCGTTGATCAGCTGCGGGCTAAAGGATTGCAGCGCCTTGCCCAGCGTGGCGACCGAGATGCGGCTGCCCCCCGCGCGGGCAATGAAGGCCTCGGCCAGCTTGTAGGTGCGCCAGCCGATCTCGGCTGAAAACTCGCGGTAGCGCGCGGCGAATTCGGGGTTGCGCAGCGCCTCGATCTGCAACTCGGCCGAAAACAGCACCTCGTCCGCGTTGCGGGCGAAGGCATCGAAGCGGTCGCGCAGCGCGGGCAGCACTTCTTCCAGCGGGCCTTCGGCATCGAGCAGCGCCTGCCAGGCCTCGATCTCGCGCGTCTGGTGCTGGGCCAGCAGTTCGAGCAACAGATCGTGCTTGCCGGCATAGTTCGAATAGAATGCCCCGCGCGAGAAGCCGGCGGTTTCGCTGATCCGGTCGATCGAGGCAGCAGCGATGCCGCGCCGGGCAAATTCCGCCCGCGCCGCGCTGAGCAACCGCTCGCGGGTCTGGGCCTGGCTTTCCTTGCGGCTGGGTCGAGAGATACGCATACGAATCCGAATACACTTATGTATTCGAAGTCGCAGCAAGTCGCGGCCCGGTCCTTGATCCGGATCAATGTTTAAAGCTGACGATATGTCAGTTTTTTGCTCCAACCTGCACAGAGCAACAAGCCGAGAGGAATGCCCAATGGCCATGAACATGGAAGACATGGTGATCGCCAGCGTCGACGATCACATCATCGAACCGCCGACGATGTTCGACGCCCACGTGCCGAAGGAACTGCTCGGCAAGATGCCGCAGTACATCACCGGCCAGGATGGCCACGCGTTCTGGAACTGGGAGCCGGAAGGCAAGACCACCTTTAACATCGGCCTCAACGCGGTGGTCGGGCGGCCCAAGGAAGAATACGGGATGGAGCCCGCCAATATCGACCAGATGCGGCGCGGCACCTGGGATGCGGCGGCCCGGATCGACGACATGAACGTCTCGGGCATCTATACCTCGGTCTGCTTTCCCACCTTCGTCGGCTTTGACGGGTCGTGGCTGTGGGACGCCAAGGACAAGGGCCTCGCCGAACGGGTGGTCCAGGCCTACAACGACTGGCACATCGACGAATGGTGCGGGCCCTATGCCGGCCGTTACATCCCCACCGCGATCCTGCCGCTGTGGGACATTGATGCCACCTTGCGCGAATTGAACCGGCTGGTGAAGAAGGGTTGCCGCTCGGTCACCTTCCCCTCCAACCCCTCGATCAAGGGCCTGAAGCCGGTGCACGATCCGGTGTGGGAACCGGTCTGGGCGTTCTGCAACGACCATCACGTCGTGCTCAACTGCCATATCGGCACCGGCCAGGCGCCGCTCTATGCCTCGGACCTCTCGCCGATCTCGGCGTGGATCTCCTCGCTGCCGATGGCGATCAGCACCGATGCGTCCGACCTGCTGCATCTGCGCGCGCTGTTGCGCTATCCCAACCTCAAGTTCTCGCTGTCGGAAGGCGGGATCGGCTGGATTCCCTATTTCCTCGAACGCGCCGACTTCACCTATCGCCACCACGGCGCCTGGGTTCGGTGCGACTGGGGCGGCAAGCTGCCGAGCGAGGTGTTCCGCGAACACTTCCTCTCGTGCTTCATCGAGGACCGGTTCGGTTGCCGCCATTATGACGAGATCGGCGAGGACATCGTCGCCTACGAGTGCGACTATCCCCATTCGGACTGCACCTGGCCGGATGTGGCCGAAGGGCTGTGGGACAATGTCAGCGGCCTGCCCGAGCGGATCATCGACAAGATCAGCCACCAGAACGTGTTCGACTTCTTCAAGGTCGATCCGATCGCGGCGGGCGGCGGGCGGGCGAACTGCACGGTCGGCGCGCTGCGCCAGAAAGCGGCCGGGGTCGATACCGCGCTCGTCTCGCTGCCGGGCAAGGACGCGCGGGTTGAGGGCGATTTCGATCACCCGGTGACCGCCGCCGACGTGTGGAAGACGCTGAGCGAACGCAAGGCCGGCTGATCCGGACTATAATTGACCATACGTCAGTTTTTGATTGAGGCACTCTCCCACCCGCGCTAGCCTCGGCGCGCAAACGAGAATCGATCTGGTGGGAGAGTTTTGAATGGCCGCTGATATCCTGGGCTATGCCGGCAAGCGTGTGGTGGTGATGGGCTGCTTTTCCGGCACGGGCGAAGCCTGCGCGCGCCAGCTCGTGGCGCTGGGGGCCGAAGTCCACGGGGCCGACATTCGCCCCTCCCCGGTCGAAGGGCTGGCCTCGTTCACCGCGGTCGACCTCAAGGACCCGGCCTCGATCGCGGCGGGCGTCGCCAGCATCGGCGGCGAGATCGACGCGCTGTTCAACATTTCCGGCTTGCCGCAGACCTTCCCCGGCGAAGACGTGGTGACGGTCAACTTCCTCGGCATCCGCGAATGGACCCAGGCCTGGCTGCCCAGCATCCGCGAAGGCGGCGCAATTGTGACCGTATCCTCGCTCGGCGGCATGAACTACCTTGCGCGCCAGCCGCTGCTGGCCGAATTCCTTGGCAATGCTGATATCGCGGCGGGCCGGGCCTGGTATCGCGCCAATGCCGAGCGCGCGGGCGATCCCTACACCCTCTCGAAGGAAGCGGTGAACACCTGGACCCAGCAGTCCGCGCCTGCATTGATGGAACGCGACATCCGCATCAACTGCACCATGCCCAGCCCGATCGACACGCCGATGCTGAACGATTTCCGCAAGGTGGCGGGCGATGCCGTGCTGAGCGCCTTTGCCCGCGCCAAGGGGCGGTTCTCCTCGCCCGCCGAACAGGCGCTGCCGCTGATCCTGCTCAACAGCGATGCGGCCAGCTTCGTCTCGGGCGTGTGCCTGCCGGTCGATGCCGGGCTGTCGGGCGGGCTGGCGACCGGCGTGCTCAACCTCCAGCAGATGATCGCCGAGGCGACCGGGGCCTGAGAATCAGGCCCGCCCGCCCAGCATATTGGCCAGCGTGAAGGCTGCTGCCGCCTTCAGCGGGCCAAAGGCGATGTCGGTATCGTCGTCGCGGCTCATCGGCCCGATTGCGGAGAGGCGTTCCAGCATCATCAGGATCGTCCCGGCACAGGCGCGCGGGCGCAGGTCCGCCGGGATCGCGCCGGCCGCCTGGGCGCGCTCGATTTGCGCGGTCAGCGCGGTCATCATCGGCATCGCAGCGGTCATGCGGGCCTTGTAGAACCGCTCGTCACCTTCCTCGGCGGCCAGGTTGCGCACGCGGAACACGACGCCGTGGCGGTTCCACAGCTCGCAATAGGCATCGACGAAGGCGCGCGCCCGTTCCAGCGCGCCGGGGGCCTGCCAATCCTGCGCCATCAGCGCTTCAAGTTCGGGCGAGGTTTGCGGGGCGTCTTCCAGCGCGGCCAGCACCACTTCGGGCACACCGCGGAAATAGACATAGAAGGTAGCTGGCGAGGTCTGCGCTCCGCGCGCCACATCGGCCACCGAAACGTCGCGCAGGCCTTGGGTCCCGAGCAGCTCGATCGTGGTGTCGATCAGCGCCTGGCGGGTCCGCTCGCCCTTCGAGCCGATCTTCTGCCCGTAATGGTTGTATCCGGCGGCGCGATTGCGTGCAGGCTTGCTGGCGCTGGTCTGGGCAGCTGGGGGCATGGTGTTCCTGACGTCCAAAGAATTCTCGCCCCCCTTTCGACGATAACTTGCACCAGCGCAAGAAACTGACATATCGTCAATACCACGACGAGGCCGGTCGCGCCACCGCCTCGCACCGGGAGACAGATGATGCAGCAATTGAACGGCAAGGTCGCGATCGTGACCGGGGCATCCAAGGGCATGGGCCGACACTTTGTCGCCGCGCTGGTCGGGGCCGGGATGAAGGTCGGCTGCATCGCCCGTCCCTCGAGCGAACTCGATAGCCTGACAGGAGAATTCGGCAGCGCGGTGCTGCCCCTGCCCTGCGACATTGCCGAACCCGCGGCCGTCACCGCCGCGATCAACCGGGCGGCCAGCCACTTTGGCCAGGTCGACGTGCTAGTGAACAACGCCGCGATCTTTCACCCCTTCGCCTTCGAGGCAGGCTCGGACGCGATGATCCGCAGCCATGTCGACGTCAACGTGCTGGGCCTCGCCTGGGCGACCCGCGCGGCGATCCCGCACCTGCGCCGCACCCAGGGCCAGATCGTCAACATCTCGAGCGAGAGCGTGCGCCACCCCTTCCCGATGCTCGCGCTCTATGCCGCGACCAAGGCCGCCGTCGAAGTGCTGACCGAGGGCCTGCGTGAGGAACTGCGCAGCGAAGGCATCCGCCTGACCGTGCTGCGCTCCGGCTCGGTCTCGGGCAGTTCGGGCAGCATCGGCTGGTCAGACGAGACCAAGCAGAAGTTCTACCAGAAGATCGTGCAAACCGGCCATGCGGCGATGAGCGGAAGCCCCGCCAGCCCGCAGTCGATGGCAGAGGGCCTGCTTTCGATCCTCGGCCTGCCCCGCGATGTCAGTGTCGATCTGGTCGAACTGCGCGCCGCGCAGGAGGGCCTGCCCGAAGGGGCAATCGCCGTGCGCGAGTCCGCCGCGTGACCGCAGCTTCTGCGCGCCAGACCGGGGTGTTGATTCTTGCGCTGTGGTGCGCGGAAATGGCCAGCTCGTTCGAAAGCGCGATGATCCTCGCCGGGCTCAAGGCGCTGGTCGCAGCGTTCGGCAGCCCGGTCGCGGCAGGCTGGCTGGTGACGGCCTTCCTGATCGTCGGATCGGCGGCCTCGGCGGTGGTCGGACGGCTCGGGGACATTTACGGTCGCCAGCGGGTGCTGCTCATCGTGCTGGGGCTGGGCATGGCCGGATCGCTGCTGAGCGCGGCGACCGAAAATTATGAGCTCGTCCTGCTGGGCCGCATCCTGCAAGGGGTGACTTCCACCATCCTGCCGCTGTGCATCGGCCTGGTGCGCGAGAACCTGCCCGAAGCGCGGGTGCCGATGGGGATCGGGCTGATGATTTCGGGCGCGTCGATCGGCACTGCCGCGGGACTGATCGTGGGCGGCGTGATTGTGGATAATTTCAGCTGGCCGGGAATTTTCGTGGCAAGCGCCGCCTTCTGTCTTGCCGCGCTGATCTTGGTTGCGCTGTTCGTGCCGCGCTCGGCGCGCGCGCCGGCCCGCGGGCCGGTTGACTGGCTGTCCGGTGTGCTGTTCGCCCCGGGGATCACGCTGGTGCTCCTCTACCTGACCGGTGGCAAGCTGTGGGGCTGGCGCGATCCCGGTGCGCTGGCACTGCTGGGCGCGGGCATCGCGCTGAGTCTGTGGTGGTGGCGGCGCGCGCTGGCCAGCCCGAACCCGCTGATCGACGTGCGCACCCTGGCCAACCGCTCGATCGCGGTCGTCTGCGCGGCGAGCGCGCTGGTCGCCATGGGAACGATGCAGATCATGGTGTTCTTTTCCCTGCTGATGCAGGCCCCGACCTGGACCGGGCTCGGGCTTGGCCTTTCGGCCACCGCGGCGGGCCTCGCCAAGCTGCCCTCGAACCTTACCTCGGTGCCGGGCGGGCCGCTCAGCGGGTGGCTCACCGCGCGCGGCGGCGGGCGGCTTGCCATGCTGAGCGGAGGGGGGCTCACCACGCTGGGCTGGGCGATGGTCCTGTTCGACACCAGCAGCCTCGGCATCGTGATCGCCGAACTCGTGGTGATCTCGTTCGGCACGATGATGCTGTTTGCCGTGGCGCCCACGATCATTGCCGCCGCCGCCCCGATCGAACGCACCAGCGAGGTGACCGGCATGCTGGGCGTGATCCGGGCGCTGTTCATGGGGGTGGGCTCGCAGCTGGTCGCAACGGTGCTGGCGAGCGACAGCGTGACGCGGGGCAGCGAAAGCTACCCCTCGCCCGCGGCCTGGCACCTTGCTGCCAGGCTGATCATCGTGCTGACGGCGGGGGCCACCGCGCTGGCGCTGGCCCTGCCGGGAAAGAAAGCGGCGGCCTGAACCGTTACTTCGAGCGGCGCAGCGCGTGGAGCATGCGCTGGAAGTGGCGCGGGTTCCACACGTCCTGGTCTTCGCCCCAGCCGATCTTGCCGTCGAAGTCCCAGCGGAAGAGCTGGTTGGTGCCGTATCCGGCCTCGCTCATCCGGCTCACCGCCATGCCTTCGATGGTCATGGTCCGGCCCTGATCGTCGGCCAGTTCGACCTGCATATGGCTGCACCAGCCGGTCTTGGGATCGCGGAAGGCGCGCATCCGCGACTTTGACCCGTCGAGATTGCCATAGACGCCATCGCGCAGCAGATAGCCGCCGTTCATCGGGCTCCAGCCGTCGGCAGTACCATCCTGCGAGCGCACGAAGCCTAGGAAGCCGCTGTCGGCGTCGGCATGGCCGAAGATGTACTGGATCCGGCCGCGGCCGCGCTCACGCTCGATCTCGCGCCAGCGCGCGCCGCCGGGGTCCTTCACCCGGTCAAGGTCGGTGGCGTAGTTCTGCTTCTTGCTCTGCGCATAGGGACCGCCACGCGGCCCCCAGGTGCGGTCGCGCACGCTCCACGAATCGATCGCGATCACTTCGCCATCCAGCGTCATGGTGCCTTCGACCCGGCCGAGCTGGTCATAGTGCGGGGTGTTGATAAAGGGCGGCTCGCCCGGCTCGAACCGGCGCGGCGCATGGGCGCCGGTGAACACGAAATCGAGCGCGAAGTCGCGGTCCTTGTCCTCGTACTTGAGGTGATACTTCATCCCCGGCTCCAGCATCTTGAGGCTGTAGCCGCCGCTGGGGAAGGTAATGTCGCGCAGGTCCGGATTGTCCGGCATTGGCGCTTCTTCCACCTTCTTGTAATAGGCCATGCGGGTGGGATCCCAGCCGCGTTCGTCCCACACGAAGATCCGCCAGGTCACCGTCTTGCGATTGGGGTAATAGGGCGTGTGGATCCAGCAGCCGATCTTGCGCTCGGGAATGTTGAACGACCACCAGTTGGTTTCGGTTTCATAGGGATCGTCCGAGAGCTGGTGATAGCAATCGTCCTCGATCTTGAAGGCGTATGGATCGTTTGCGGGGCTGCTCATCGGGGTACCTCATCCACTGTTATCGGCTTACCTAGTATACGTGGTTAGATATGTTGCAAGCGCGAATTGCTTGCAAGGCCTGCGCAAAGTTGACATATCGTCAACAACAAGGCGAGCCAATCGCCACCGGGAGATCGATCTTGCGCCCCTTGCCCGAATTGACCGCCGAAAGCACCGCCTTCTGGAGCGGCGGCGAACGCGGCGAACTGATGATCGCGTTCTGCGACGATTGCGCCCGCGCGGTCCACCCGCCGCAGCTGGTCTGCCCCGGCTGCCTCTCGCGCAGCGTCACACCCCGCGCCGTGGCGGGGACTGGCACGGTCTATACCTACACCGTCAATCATCAGCCCTGGCTGCCCGACATGCAGGTGCCGTTCGCCATTGCCGTGGTCGATGTCGATGGCGCGCCGGGGGTGCGGGTGACCGCGCCGGTAGACTGCGCCGATCCCGCCACCGTCCGGATCGGCCAGCGCGTGACCATCGCCTTCGAGCCAGCGGGCGATGTCTGGTTGCCGCTGTGGCGCCCGCTGAATGGAGAGGCCGCGTGATGACCATTGCCAAGGCCGCGATCACCGGGGTCGGCATGTCCGACATTGGCCGCAATACGGGCCGCCCGGCCATGCACCACCTTGTCGAAGCCGCGGACCGCGCGCTCGCCCGCGCCGGGCTGACCCGCGCCGATATCGACGGGATCTGTACCTATCCCGGCAAAGCCGACAACAGCCCCGGCATGTCGCCGCTCGGCACCGGGGAAGTGCGCGGCGCATTGGGTCTGCAAACCCGCTGGCACAGCGCCGTGCCCGATGGCCCGGCGCAGATGGCCCCGATAATGGTCGCGGCGATGGCGGTGATGACCGGCCAGGCCCGCCAGGTGCTGTGCTTTCGCGCGCTGACCGAAAGCTCGTCGCAAAGCGCGGGCCGCCGCGCCAGCATCCCGGGCTCGGGCAAGGCGCAGATCGGCGGCTGGCTGAGCTGGCTGGTGCCGGTGGGGGCAATGTCGGCCTCGAACTGGGCGGGCTGGATGGCCACGCGCTATTTCCACGAATTCGGCATGACGCGCGAGCATCTGGGCATGGTCGCCACCGGCCAGCGCGCCTTCGCGCTGAACAACCCGGCCGCCGTGATGCAAAAGCCGCTCAGCATGGAAGAATACCTCTCCGCGCGGATGATTTCCGAGCCGCTCGGCCTGTTCGATTGCGACGTGCCGATCGACGGCGCGGCGGTGGTGATCGTTTCGGCCGCCGATGCCGCGCGCGATTGCCGCCTGCCGCCGCTGCGGATCGAGGCGCTGGGATCGGCGCTGCGCTCTCCCGAAACCTGGGATCAGCGCGCCGACCTTACCACCATGGGCGCGCATGATGCGGGGGCGGACCTCTGGGCGCGAACCGACTTCAAACCCAAGGACGTCAACGTGCTGGCGCTCTACGACGGGTTCTCGATCTTCGTGCCGCTATGGCTCGAGGCGCTGGGCTTTTGCGGCCACGGCGAGGCCAAGGACTTCATCGCCGAGGGCAATATCGGCCCCGGCGGGCGCTTCCCGGTCAACACCGGCGGCGGGCAGCTTTCGGGCGGGCGGCTCCACGGGTTCGGCCTGCTGCACGAAGCCTGCGTGCAACTGTGGGGCGAAGCGGACGGGCGGCAGGTGCAGGATGCCAGCACCGCCGTCTGCGGCATGGGCGGCGGGTTCATCGCCGGGGCAATGCTGCTCAATCGCGATTGAAGGCTATTTCCCCGCCGATCAGCGTGCAGCGCACCCGCTCGGCGCAAAGGTCGCGGAGCACGTCGACCAGCGATCCTGCGCACAGGATCAGGTCGGCAGTCGCGCCCGGCTCGATGGCTCCCCGGCCATAAATCCGCAGCGCCTGCAAGGCGTTCAGACGCTCGCCTGCGCCCAGCACGGCCCCGGCGCTGGTCCGGCGACCGCGCGCGGTGCGCATCGCCAGCCACGGATCGACACTGGCATAAGGCGCATCGGACCCGGCGAGCAGCGGCACGCCCGCCCGCGCGAGGCTGGCGGCGGGATAGAGCTCGCCCCACTGCTCTGCCGGGATCGTGGCTAGGTAGCGTTCGCCCCGGTCGTGAATGAAGGCAGGATTGGTCACCACGGTCAGCCCTGCCGCCCGGATTTCGGGCACGAAGGCCGCCGGGATCATCCCCCCGTGTTCGATCCGGTCGCCGCCGCGCGCGCCGCCTGCATCGTCCAGCGCCGCCAGAAACAGCGCCAGTTCCGCCTCGGTCACGCAGTGCGCGGCAACGCTGCGCCCCGCCCCGCGCGCCCAGCGGATACGCGCCGCCAAAGCATCGAGCGCGGGCGGATCGCGCTCGTCGATCAGCAGCTTGAGCGCGCCGAGCGCATACCCCTCGCCGGCCGTCAGCGCCTCGCTCCCCATCAGCACCAGCCGCTGCGGCAGATGCCCCGCCAGCAGGGCCGCCTCGGCCGGGCCATTGTGCGCCCCGGCATCGGTCAGCCCGGTCAGCCCCAGCGCGGCCAGTTCACAGCCCAGTGCGGCAACGTCTGGCGCGGCTTGCGGCAGGGCTGAGGCCAGCCACGGATCCTCCCGCCAGAAGCGCCCGGTTGGCTGCCCGCGCGCATCGCGCTCCGCGCCGGGGGGCAAGTCCTTGCCTGCAAGCAGCGCCAGCGCGGCGGAGTTCAGCACCCGCAGCGCCCCCGTCCGGTCGGCCAGCCGCAGCGGACGATCCGGCAGCCAGCTGTCGAGCAATGCCGCATGGGGCAGACCGCCCGCGCGCTCGTCATAGTCCACCGCCCGCACCCACGGCCCCGGCGGCGCGGCAGCCAGCGCGGCGCGCACGGCAGCGGCGCTGGTCAGCCCGGCCAGGCTGACCGACTGCCGCCGCGCCGCCAGCGCGAGGATGTGCAGGTGATGATCGTGCAGCCCCGGCAGCAACACATCGCCGCGCCCGTCGATCTCCTGTTCGGCGCGCGGCAGGCCGGGACCGATCGCGGAAACCTTGCCCCCCGCTAGCGCCACGTCGACCAGATCGCCGCCCCATGGCCGCACCTCACGCAGCACCAGTGTCATGCCAGCAGCCCCGCATAGGCTGCTGCAACGCGCGCCATCGCCATGTCGATCAGCCCGCGCTGCCCGGCGAGCACGGCCAGCGCGGCTTCAAGGCCGGTCAGAGGATCGGCCAGGGCATCGCCCAGAAAGCGCGGCTCGCCCTGCTCCCAGCGCAAGAGACTGCCCGCCGCCGCGCAATCATCGCCAAACCCGACGCGCGTGGCCCCGGCCCCGGCAAACCCGTGTGCGGTGATCGCGACCCAGGTGAGGTGCGGCAAGGCCTCTGGTTCCAGCCCCAACCGCGCAAGCGCTGCGGCGCGCGCACTGGTGACCAGCACGTCGGCGTCGGCCAGTTCGTCCATCAGGGCCGCACGCCCTGCCGCCGTGCGCAGGTCGAGCGGGCGGCGCTGTTTGTCCGCGTTGAGCCTTGCATCGAGCAGCGGCGAGCCGAGCGGCGTCGGATCGGGCCGCCCGACGCTTTCGATCCGCACCACCTGCGCCCCGGCCCGCGCCAGCAGCCCCGCGCAGAGCGGCCCGGCCCACAGCGCGGAGAGGTCCACCACCTTGCGCGGCACCCTATGGCCGCCCAGCGGCGCGAGCGCCTGCGGTGCGGCTTCACCCACAACCGCGACCGGCAGCTGCAATTCGGCGGCGCGGTGCCGAAAGAGGGCGGCGGGGCAGGAGCGCGCAAAGGCCGCGACCGCGTCCCACGGATCGCCGGTGGAGCCGGTCAACGCCGGGATCAGATCGAGATCGTCGCCGCGCGCAAGGTTGAGCGCGGTCCAGCCGTCCTGCGCAGCCAGCAGACGGCACGAACCATTGGCCGAGACGCGCCCCGGCGCGGCCAACCCGCCCGGCGCATCGCGGTCCAGCAATTCGGCCGGGGTCAGGCCCAGCCCTTCCAGCCGCGCCGCCAGCACGCCGTGCAGCGTCTCGATCACGGCGCGATCTCGTGGATTAATCCCCAGCTTAGCGCTTGCTTCGCGCCGATCCGGAACGCCCCCAGCGCCAGCCACATCAGCCGGTGCCGCCCGATCGCGCGCGCCACACTGACCGTACCGCCCGCGCCGGGGATCAGCCCCATCCTGAGTTCGGGCAGCTGCACGATCAGGTCGCCCGCGCCGATCCGGCGGGCAGCGGCTGCGGGAACTTCGATCCCGGAACCGATGCAGGCGCCGTTGAGGACCACCGATGCCCGGCTGCCCAGCCGGTGGAGCAGCCGCGCGCAGCTGCGCTGGGTGCGGATCACGTGGGCTGCCGCCAGATCGCGCGCGCTGCCGAATTCGGGCAAATCGCCCCCGGTCGAAAAGCAGCGCCCCTCGGCCCGCAGGGTCAGGGACGGTAGACTGGGGTCTTCCAGCACGTTGGCCAGCGCCTCGTAAAGCGCATCGCGCATCGCGGCGGTCATGGCGTTGCGGTTGCCGGGCGAGGCGAGCGTCAGCGTCACGCTGTCTCCATCGCGCGCATAGCGCACCGGCTCGGCGGCCTGCACGCCGCTAGGTTCGCGCGGGGCCGTTTCCAGCCAGCGCGCGAATTCGCCCCCGCCGAGCAGGGCGGAATAGGCCAGCGATTCCACTTCCAGCGCGGCCTCGAAGTCCAGCGCTTCGCCGAGCTGCAGCACGCGCGCGAGCATGGTGGTGGCGACCGGGTTTTGCGCCGCCGTGGCCGTGATCGCTGCCAGTTGATCGTCCAGCCGCTCTGCCGCCACGCTGACCCACGGCGCGGGCGCGTCGCCGCGGGTGGTGACCAGCGCGTCGAACCGCGCGGGGTCGACCGGCGGCAGCTCGCCCGCCCGGTCAACCAGCACAGAGACCCCAGCTGCCGGCACCGGATCGCCCGGGCCAAGCACCACCAGCTGACAGCCGCTTAGCGGCGAAAGGCTTTCAGCCCCCAGAAGGTCGGATGGCGCAGGCATGGCTCCCCGCTCCATCGGCCAAACTGCCGCGTCAGGCAATCGCCCCCTTGCCCTTCAGTTCCTCGATCCGGTCCCATTCGAGGCCCAGCTCCATCAGGAAAAGTTCGGTATGCTCGCTCGCCTCGGGCGCGCGGGTGTTGGTGACCGCTTCCTTGTTGAACTGCACCGGGTTGGAAACCAGCTTGATCGGCTTGCCGCCGTCGGCGCTTTCCACCTCGAAGATCCAGCCGTTGGCGGCCACCTGCTCATCCTTTTCGACATCGAGCGGCGACTGGTAGGCCGCCCACTGGCCCTTCATCGTCTTCAGGCGTTGCAGCCAGTAGGCAAACGGCTGCCTGAGGAAGGCGGAGCGAACTTCGAGGTGGGCGGCCTCGGAATTCTCGTTCAGCTTCTCGATGGTGGAAAAGCGCGGATCCTCGGCGCATTCGGGGATATCGAGGTGCGCGAAGGTATCCGCGATCAGCTGCGAGGGAGACAGCACGGTGAGGTTGATGTACCCCCCGTCGCTGGTCTTGAACACGCCCATGAACGGGTTAGATCCGACCACGGTCTTGCCCGGCAGGGCATTGGCAAAGGGATCGACCTGCATTTCCATGCAAACGTCGATCGAGCAGGCCGTGGCCCAGATACCGGACGAGAGCAGCGAAACGTCAACCTCGGTCGCCTCGCCGGTACGCTCGCGGTGGAACAGCGCGGCGGCGATCCCGCCGGCGATGTTCATGCCCCCGATCGTATCGCCATAAGCGGGTCCCGGCTGGGTCAGCGGCCCTTCCAGCTCGCGCGGGGTGGCAAGGATCGCCGAGCCGCCGCGTGCCCAGAAAGCGGTCGAATCGAACCCGCCCTTGTCGCGCTCCGGCCCCTTTTCGCCAAAGGCGCTGCCGCGCACGTAGATTATGTTGGGGTTGGCCGCGCGGATGTGCTCGAGATCGATCTTGAGCTTCTGCCGCGCCGAGGGGAGGTAGTTGGTCAGGAAGATATCGCAGGTCTTGGCGATCTCGTAGATCAGCTCCTGCCCTTCCGGCGTCGAGATGTCGATGCCCACGCTGCGCTTGCCCCGGTTGGGGTGCTGCATTAGCGCGTTGCGGCGTTGATCGACGGCGAAGCGCTGCAATTCCTTGATCCCGCGCTGGGCATCGCCGCGCACGGGGTGTTCGATTTTGATCACGTCCGCACCCCAGTCGGTCAGCACCGCGCCGGCCGCCGGGACGAACGTGAACTGCGCAACTTCGAGCATGCGCACGCCCTTCATTACCTGGGTCATGCCCCGATACTCCCTTACTTCGCGCTAAAGGTGATCACCTTCTGGTAGGTGAATTCGTTGAGGCCATCCTCGCCGTATTCGCGGCCATAGCCGGAGCGCTTGATCCCGCCGAACGGCGCGTCGGACAGCATGGTGCCGCCCCCGCCGTTGATCGAAACCCCGCCGGTGCGGATCTGGAGCGCCATTTCGAAGGCCTTGCCCGCATCCGCCGAGCAGATCGCGCCCGACAGGCCGAAATCGCTGGCATTGGCGAGCGCGATGGCCTCGTCATCGTCGTCGAAGCCGATCACCGCACCAATCGGGCCGAACACCTCTTCCTGGGCCAGGCGGCTGTCGTTGCGGACATTGTCGAACAGGGTCGGCTCGAAGAAGAAGCCCTTGTCCAGCCCCGCCGGGCGCTTGCCGCCCGCGACCAGCGTCGCGCCTTCATCCTGTGCAATCTGGACGTAGCGTTCGGTCCGCTCGCGCGCGACTTCGCGGATCAGCGGCCCGTAATTGACCGTGGGATCGGCCGGGTTGCCGATCTTCATGTGACCAAGCATCGCCTGCAGGGTCGCCACGAACTGCGGCCGCACCGAATTGTGGACGAGATGCCGGGTGGTCAACGCGCAGCCCTGCCCGCAGTGGACGGTGAACCCGCCAAGCGCGGCTGCCGCCGCTTCCTGGATGTTGGCATCGGCCCGCACGATCAGCGCCGACTTGCCGCCCAGCTCCATCACGATCCGCTTGAGCGTCGGCGCGCCCTGGGCCTGGATCATCTCGCCAACCTTGTCCGACCCGGTGAAGTGAACGAGGTCAACACGGCTGTCGGTGGTCAGCAGCTTGCCCGCCTCGACATCGCCGGTGACGATGTTGAGCACGCCCTTGGGCAGGCCCACCTCGTCGGCGATCTCGCCCAGGATCAGGGCTTCTATCGGGGTATAGGGCGAAGGTTTGAGCACTACGGTGCAGCCCACCACCAGCGCGGGCACGACCTTCCCGATGTTGAGGAAGAACGGGAAGTTGTAGGGCGAAATCGCCGCGACCACGCCCACCGGCTCGCGGCTGATCACGCCCGTGCCAAGCGTGGTCATGCCGGCGGCGTTGGGGGTCAGCTCGATCGGCAGCGGCGTGATCGCCGGGCGGCTCGCCACTTCCACGGTGCGGCGGGCGTGCTTCATCGGGATGCCGTATTGCAGGAAGTCGGCGAGCACCCGGGTTGCCCCGGCCTCGGCCACTATCATGTCGACAATCTCGGCCTTGCGGGCGTCGATGGCGTCGAGGAAGCGGGTCATCAGCGCCTGACGCCGGGCGACCGGCAAACGCGGCCAGTCGGTGTGGTCAAAAGCGTGGCGCGCCGCCGCGATGGCGGCGTCCACCTGCGCGGCGCTGCCCACCGGGGCCTCGATCAGCAGGCTTTCGTCGGCCGGGTTGATCACCGGCTCGCTGGCGGCGGTCGGCTGCCATTCACCATTGATGTAGATGCAGCCGGGATGCTTCAGGAATGACATGCGGGAATCCTCAATTGGGGGTCCAGACGATCGGCAGGTTCCGGATCGACAGCAGCCCGGCGGTAACCGTGGTGTCGCCCCCCGGCTTGACGGTGAAAGTCGGCACGCGGGCCAGGAACTCTTCCAGCAGGATGCGCAGCTCGCGCCGGGCAAGGTGCGCGCCCAGGCACAGGTGGATGCCGCCCACAAACGTGAAGTGGCGGTTCACCGAACGGGCGGGATCGAAGGTGCGCGGATCGGGGAACTGCGCGGGATCGAAATTGCCCGAGGTGTTGAGGCAGGTGATGTAATCCCCGGTCTTCAGCGTCACCCCGTCCCATTCCAGATCCTGCTTCAGTATCCGGAACGAATTGACCAGCGGCTGCATCCGCAGGAATTCCTCGACCGCGGAGTGGTTGAGCTCCGGCTCGGCGCGCAGCCGCGCCTGAAGCGGCTGGTCGAGCGCCATGCGGCGGAACATCTGGCTGATGGTGGAAGCCACCGTATCCAGCCCGCCCAGCCACAGGAACCAGGTCATCCCGATGACTACGTCCGGGGTCAGCGGCACGCCGTCGATCACGCCGTTGGCGATATAGCTGCCCAGCTTTTCGTCGGGGTGCTGCTGCTTTTCGGCGATGAATTCGCGCAGGTAAGCGATCACCTGCCGCACCGCCGCGCCCATGCGCTGGTGATCGCGCGAATGCAGGATCTCGTATTCCCAGGCGAGGAACTGCTCGAACATCGCAAACGGCAGGCCCATCAGGTCAAGGAACACCCGCACCGGGAAGACCCGGCCAAAGTCATAGGCGATGTCGACCTCGCCCTTCGCGGCAAAACTGTCGATCATCTCGACCGCCATGGCGCGGACCTGCGGCTCCAGCTTCTTGAGCGCGACCGGCGTGAAGTGGACGTTCAGGAACTTGCGGTACTTGCCATGCTGCGGCGGATCGATCCCCAACGGGATCGAGGGAAAGGTCTCTCCCGCCAGCAGCTGGAACTGCGCGACGCCCTGGGTGGAGAAGTATTCGTTCTCCTCGTAGACGCGGCGAATGTCTTCGTAGTGCGAGACGGTCCAGGTCCCGACCGATTTGTCGCCGAACGGGAACGGGCTGTAGAGGATGCGCGGCACCCCGGGCGCGCGCAGGGCATCGCTTTCGACATAGGGGTCGAGCAGGTCGTTCTGACCCGACCCCATCGCAAAGCGGATATCGACCACGCGTTCGCGCGGGACATGCGCGGGTGCGGGTTCATTGACCTGCCAATCGGCCAGTCCAGCCATCCCCTTGCCCTCCCCTCAGGCCGAAGCGAACATGCGCTCGATATCGCCCGAGGTGACCGGGCGGCGCGCCTTGCCGATGGCGTCCATGCTCTCGGTCTTGAGCCCGCCGAGGTTGTGGCGCGGCGAGACGTCGACGTCTTTGCCCAGTTCGCGCAAGTGGCCGACCGTGCAGTTTTCGCGCCCGCCGTTGAGGGCGAAGGCATCGAAGCTGTATTCGCGCATCACGTTGCCGTGGGTGATCTTGTCGATCACTTTGGGATCGAGCCCGTTGACCGAAGCCCAGAGGTATTCCGGCACGTTCGGCCAGACCGTATCGGAGTGCGGATAGTCGCACTCGTAGGCGACCATATCGGCGTTCATGTAGTCAAGGTTCTTCAGCCCGAACTGGTCGTCGATGAAGCAGCTGATGATGTGCCGCTTGAACACGTCGGACGGGCGCTCCTTGCCGAAATCGCTGAAGGTCCACTCGTGGTGGTGCTCATAGGTGAAGTCGGCGCGCTCGAGGAAATAGGGCACCCAGCCAATCCCGCCTTCCGACAGCGCCATGCGCAGGTCCGGATAGCGCTTCCAGAAGCTGGCGAAGGTCCAGTCCGCGGCCGAATTGGCGATCGAGATCGGCATGGCCGTGATCCAGGCGTCGATCGGGCTTTCGGAGCTGGGATGCAGTGCACGCGCGCCCGTGCCGATGTGGCAGTTGATCACGATCTTGTGTTCGGCGCAGGTCTGCCAGAACGGTTCCCAGTATTCGTTGTGGATGCTGGGCAGGCCGATGTTGGCCGGATTGTCGCTGAACGAGACGGCGTGGACGCCCAGCGCGCTCATCCGTTTCAGTTCCTTGACCGTCTCGCCCATGTCCCAGCTCGGCACGAGGCACATCGGGATGAACCGGCCGGGCGCGCTGGCGCACCATTCCTGCACGTGCCAGTCGTTCCAGGCGCGGCAGGCAAGCAGCGCCTCTTCCGGGTCCTTCTTGGCCATGCCGACGAACACCCCGCCCGCGAAGCTGGGCATGGTCGGGAAGTTCAGGCTAGCGAGCACGCCGTTGGCGTTCATGTCATCGACGCGCAGCTTGGCGTCATAGGTGCCGGGGCGCAGCTGGCTGAAAGCGGCAGGCTCCATCCCGTATTCGCTGCGCGGGCGGCCGACCACGGCGTTGAGACCGATGGTGGGAAAGCGCGCGCCGTTCCACAGCCAGATGTCCTTGCCATCTTCCTGCACGATGCGCGGGGCGCGATCCTTCTTGCCTTCGGGATAGTGGCGAATGAACGCCTCGGGCGGTTCGATGGCGTGATCGTCGATGCTGATGATCACCATGTCTTCCATTTGCATGGCTCTTCTCCCGATGTGCGGTCCCGGCTTTGCGCTCGCGACTCAATAATTGATGATGCGTCAATTAATCACATCGAACGGCACCATGCAACGCCCGAATGCCCCCCAACGCAGTTTGGCCGCACTCCCCGGAGGGAGCGCGGCCAAACTGTTGCGCTGGAATGGAAAAGCGGCGTTCAGCTGCCGATGGAATCAACGATCCGGCTACCCTCGCCCTCGCTGGTCCAGGTGGCGTTGGCGTTGGTGAGGTGCAGGCGCCAATGCGCCACGGCTTCCTCGACCGCGCCGGCCTCGATCAGGTCGACGACCTTCTGGTAGGAGCGCAGGCCGGCGCGGTGGCTCTTCTGGCGGCCTTCGCGGCTGCGCGAGTGTCGCTTCTGGAATTCGCGCTGGTGCTTGCCGGCCAGGTTGATCAGCATCCGGCTCATGAAGGTGATGGTCTTGAGGCCGGTGGCGGCGACCAGCGCCTGGTGGAACACCTCGACCTTGTCGATGAACTCCTCGTGCCGGTCGGCATCGAGCAGGGCTTCCATTTCGGCCAGCAGGTTGCGCAGCTTGACCGTGGCGCCGCGGCCCTTGTCGGTCGCCAGCCAGCGCACCACCGACGGCTCGATCGCGAGGCGCGCCTGGTAGAGATCGGCAATCGTGGTGCCCTGCGATTCCAGTACGTATCCGGCATAACGCGAAACGAGATCGACCGAAGGCTTGTGCACCTTGGCGCCGGTGCGCGAGCCGCGCACCACGCTGATCAGCCCTTCGGCCTCGAGGATGCGGAAGGCTTCGCGCAAGGTCGGGCGCGAAATGCCCAGGCTGTCCATCAGCTGGCCTTCGGGCGGCAGGGTATCGCCTTCGTTCAGTTCACCGCGCACGATCTGTGCGCGGATCTTGTCGGCCACGATTTCGCTGGTCTTGGGCACGTGGATGCGATTGGGAATGCTGATTTCGTCGATATCGCCAAGCATCCGGCACCCCCACTCTGTCTGGCATCACGGCGCCCGGCGCCTGCGGGCAGGTTGTAAACTTGGTTTTACAACTAAGGGACAATCGGTTGACGGGCAAGTCACCCGCCGAAGTCCAGCCCTTCGTTGAGCGTCCACTTGCCATTGCGCCCGCGGACCCAGCCCCCGGCGGCCCAGGTGCCGCCATCGACCGGCAAGGTTACACCCGTTATATAGCTCGCCTGCGAAGAGCAAAGGAAAACAGCGGCATTTCCACATTCAATGTCGCGGCCTTCACGCCCCAACGGGATCAGGCGGTTCATCGCATCCTGCACTTCTGGCGAGGGCTTGCGCCAGCTGGCCGGATCGACGGGGCCGCTGCGGTTACCGTGGTTGCCCGGCGTCACGGTATGATCGGGTGCAATGCAATTCACCCGGATGCCGTGGCCGGAAAGTTCCAGCGCCATCGACTTTGTAAAGCTGACCATCCCCGCCTTGCACGCGGCATAGACGGCAAAGTTCGGCGCGGCGCGCTCCGCCTCGACCGAGGCGACGTTGAGGATCGCCCCGCCCCGTCCGCCCCGGATCATGATCGGGGCTGCGGCATGGGTCGCGGCCAGCATCGAGACGAGGTTGATGTCGATATGCCGCCGCCAGCTGCGCTCGCTCTGCTCCAGAAACGGCCGCGCAGAGACGCCTCCCGCATTGTTGACCAGCACGTCGAGCCGCCCGAACGCCGCAGCGGTTTGCGCGATACCGGCACGCAGCGCCTCGGCGTCCATTGCATCGCCAACGATGGGCAGCGCGCGGCCGCCTGCCGCGCGGATGCGCGCGGCGGTTTCCTCAGCGCGTTCGGGCACGATTTCGAATACCGCGACGTCGGCCCCGGCCTCCGCCAGGGCAAGGGCGATGGCGCGCCCGATCCCGCCGCCGCCGCCGGTGACGAACGCAGCCTGCCCTGCAAGCAACGCGTGCTCAGTCATCCAGCCCCACTCCCATCACCGCGCCGGTCACATAGGCGGCGTAGTCGCTCGCGAGATAGGCAACGAGATTGCCCAGCGTCTCTCCCGTCTCGACGGTCAGCACCGCGTTCACCCGGATCCCGTCGCGCGCCCATTCGACACCGAGCGTCTTGGCAAGGTTACCCAGCGCGCCCGCAGCGGCGGCTTGATCCGCGCCCAGTGCCTGTTCCGGCGCGCCGACGAAGACCACTGCCCCGCCCTTGCCCGCTGCGCGGCGAAGGGCGGCAAAGTCCTTGGCCAGCAGGAAGCGCTGGTCGAGTCCGGCATCGAGCGCCGCGCGCCATTCGGCATGGCTGAGCTCGTGCGCCAACTTCACCGGCGGCGGCGGCGCGGCATGAACCAGCACGTCGCAATCGCCCGCCTCCACCAGCCGCGCGCCCTGCTTGGTTAGCGCCCCGGCAATCGCCGGACTGGTTCCCACCAGCCGCGCGGTGCGTCCATCGAGCCAGCCCATCAGCGCCACCCCCAAGGACCTTCGGCGCGTTCGCGCGGGGGAACGAAATCGGGCATCATCAGCGAACGGCGCAGGCTTTCCCCGCCGTCCTGCACGATCACCTGCCCCGTCAGGCCGCCCAGCAGCGGGGTGCAGGTCATCGCGGAAAGCCAGCCGAACTCCCAGATTGAACCGGTACGCCCGGCCGGGATCATATTTTGCAAGGGCTCAATCCCGCCCTCGCGCCCGCCTGCGGTCGAACTGGCGTGCGGGAAGAACCCGGCGGCAACCGCGTTGACCCGGATCCCATAAGGCGCCCAGTCGCGCGCCAGCTTCTTCGTCATGGTTGCCTGCGCGGTCTTGGCGGCGGCGCTGTGGGCATCGCCGGGAAAGCCGGTCCAGATGTACTGCGCCGAATTGTTGACGATGGCCCCGCTTTCCCCGCGCGCGATCAGGCGGCGGGCGAGTTCAGTCGAGCACAGGAACGTCCCGTCGATCGCGATCCGCGTCACCGCGTTCCAGGCATTGACCGAGATATCCTCGGCCAGCACTGGAAAGTTCGCACCGGCATTGTTGGCCAGCAGACTGACCTGCCCGAGCACGCGCTCCGCTTCGTCAAAGGCGGCGGCGACCTGCTCGGGCAGGCGCACATCGCAGCTCATCGCGTGGACTCTGCCCCCGAGGGCGGCGATCTTCTCCGCGCCTTCCTCGGCCCGCTCGATGCTGCGACCCATGACCGCGACCCGCGCCCCTCCCTGCGCAAAGGCCATGGCCATGGCGAGACCCATGCCCGAACCGCCCCCAGTGACCAGCACCGTGCGCCCCGCAAAGACGTCCGCCGGATAGGGCGGCGCCTCGAACGGCGGCGGCGTGGGCACCACGTGATGCTTCGGAACTGGCATTCTCAATCTCCCGGGCGCAGGGTTGCGCAGCGGGTGCCCCCGTGTCAAGACATAGATAACCAGGTTATATAGGAGAGGGTATGGAGATCGTTGCCGAAGGACTGGCTTTCCCGGAAGGCCCGGTGGTGATGGCCGATGGCTCGGTCATCGTGGTCGAACTGGCGGGCGGGCGCATCACCCGGTGCTGGAATGGGCGCAGCGAAGTGGTGTGCGAGATCGGGGGCGGCCCCAACGGCGCGGCAATTGGACCGGACGGCGCGCTCTATGTCTGCAACAACGGCGGGCTTGATACGGCCAAGTTCCAGAACGCCAACGGCCCCGGAGCCGAGGGCCGGATCGAGCGCGTGGACCTTGCCACCGGCAAGTTCGAACGCCTGTTCGACGCCTGCGACGGGATCAAGCTGGAGGCCCCCAACGACCTGGTGTTCGATGCCGATGGGCGGCTGTGGTTCACCGACCTTGGCAAGAGCTATGACGGCATCCGCACCGCAAGCGGACTGTTCACCTGCCTGCCCGACGGCTCCACGATCGCCGCGATCGACCGGCACCCGGTGTCGTACAACGGGATCGGCCTCTCGCCCGATGGCACCACGATCTATTGCGCGGATACCCACCAGGCGCGGCTCTATCGCTATGACCGCAAGGTGGTGGCCCAGCGCGGCACCTGGGTGGCTACCGCGCCGGGGCCGGTCGGGTTCGACAGCCTGGCCGTGACGGCGGCGGGCAATGTCTGCGTCGCCACGCTGTTCGATGGCGGGATTACCACGATCACGCCGGACGGCCAGACCCGCAAGCGCGATTTCGACGACCGCTACACCACCAACATCGCCTTTGGCGGGGCCGATATGCAGGACGCCTGGATCACGCTGGCGGCATCCGGCCTGCTGGTGAAAGTGCGCTGGGACGAACCGGGGCTGAAGCTGCACTTCAATGGCTGATCCGGCTGCCGACCTCGCCATTGACAGGGACGCGATCCGCGACCTCCTTGCCCGTTACACCTACAACGGCGACCGGGGTCGGGTGGCGGAATTGGCCGCCTGCTTTGCCGAGGACGGCGTGATCGAATACCCCGGCAACCGGGCGCAGGGGCCAACCGCCATCGCGGCGGCCCTGTCCGGCGGCGGGGGAAGCGAGCGCAACCCCGCGCTTACCTTCGTGCGCCACCACATCACCAATCCGCTGATCGAGGTAGGCGGCGACAGGGCTACGGCGCGCAGTTACTTCGCCGTCTATACCGACATCGGCCCGGACCATTCCGGCACCTATTCCGACCAGCTGGTGCGCACGGCAGAGGGCTGGCGGTTCGCCCACCGGTTGGTGCGGATCGACTGGCAATCCGCCGCCACCCTGTTCAGGCCGATGGTCACGCGCTGAAGCAATTTGACACCATAGTGTCATTCTGACACTTTTGATTGATGTCCGATTCGCACTCCGCACCGATCCGCCTGCTCGATGGCATTGCCCGCCTGCAAGGCCGCTTGCGCGGCGCCTTTGCCGAAGCGCGCCAGGGTTCCGGTCTCAACGACATGGAACACACCGTGCTTGCGGCTGTCACCGAGGCGCGCGCCGCGCCAACCGTGCCGCAGATCGGCCGTGCGCTGGGCCATCCCCGCCAGGTGATCCAGCGCGCTGCCAGCAGCCTTGCCGAGAAGGGCCTGATCGAACTGGCCGACAATCCCGATCACAAGCGCGCCAGCCTGCTGATCGCCACCAGCGCGGGCAAGGCGGTCCAGGGCGAAGCCAATCGCAAGGCCGAGGCCATCTCGGCACGGCTGCTCGGCCTGCTCGATGGCGCAAGGCTAAGCGCCGTGATCGACCAGATCGAGGCAATTCGCGCCGTGCTGGATGCCGATGCAAGAAAGGCCAAGCCATGACCGTGCCTCCCGAACTGGCCGACATCCCTCGCCTTTCCGCCTGGCTCGATGCGCATGTGCCAGAACTGGGCGATGGCCCGCTGGTGGTGGAGCAGCTTCACGGCGGCACATCGAACGTCATCCTTACGCTCAATCGCGGCGGACGAGACATGGTGCTGCGCCGACCGCCTGCTGTGCCCCCGCCCGGTAGCGAAAAGGGGGTGCTGCGCGAGGCGCGGGTGCTTAGCGCGCTGGGTGGCACCGACGTGCCGCACCCATATTGCCATGGCTCCTGCGCCGATCCGGGCGTGATCGGCGCACCGTTCTACGTGATGGAGCGGGTCGAAGGCTGGGCCGCCGAATTGCGTGACGGGAAGATCTACAATCGCCCGCCGTTCGACCGCGCGCCCAGCGAATACGGCATTGCCTACGCGCTGGTCGACGGCCTCGTCGCGCTGGCCAACGTCGATTACAAGGCGGTTGGCCTGGAGGGCTTCGGCAAGGTCGAGGGCTTCCTTGAGCGGCAGGTGGACCGCTGGGAAGGCCAATTGCGGTCCTATGCCGAGCGTTATGGCTATGCCTACCGCGAGATTCCGGGCTTTACCTATGCGCGCGACTGGCTGCGCGCCAACATCCCGGATGATTTCCGCCCCGGCATCATCCACGGCGATGTTGGCACGCCCAATGCACTGTTCGCCTTCGATCGGCCGGCGCGCCTCGCCGCGCTGATCGACTGGGAGCTTTCGACCATCGGCGATCCGCTGATCGACCTCGCCTGGTTCACCAACAAGCTGCGCGACGAGGACCGTCCGGACGACATCGACCCGTACGCGCTTTACCCCATCGCCAACTTCCCGACCCGGCAGGAACTCGCCCGCTTTTACGCGGCGGGAACCGGGCGCGATCTGTCGCACTTCGATTATTACTGCGTGCTGGCGCTCTACAAGGGCGGCTGCATCCTGGAATACAAGGTGGCGCAAAGCGCCGCCGGGGTCCTTTCGCCCGAAACCGGCCGGTTCTTTGACCGGCTCGTCACCAGCAACTTCGCCAAGGCCGAACAGCTGTGCCGCAAGGCCGGCTAAGGAGACACGCCCCATGTGGAATTTCCAGACCGACCCCGAATTTCAAAGCCAGCTCGACTGGATGATGGACTTCGTGAAGACCCATATCGAACCGCTCGACTATCGCTTCCCCGGCCACGGCGCGCCCTATGACGTGCATAACGCGGAAAGCCGCGCGGCAATCAGGCCCTTGCAGGATGAAGTGAAGAAACGCGGCCTGTGGGCCTGCCACCTGGGGCCGCATCTGGGCGGGCCGGGCTATGGCCAGGTGAAGCTTGCGCTGATGAACGAGATCCTTGGCCGGTCATACTGGGCGCCGACGGTGTTCGGCACCGCAGCGCCAGATACCGGCAATGCCGAAATCCTCGCCATGTTCGGCACCGACGAGCAGAAGGCGCGCTATCTGAAGCCGCTGATGGACGGCGACATCGTCTCGTGCTTTTCCATGACCGAGCCGCAGGCCGGGGCCGATCCCAAGGAATTCACCTGCCGCGCCTGGCAAGAGGGCGATGAATGGGTAATCGAAGGGGAGAAGTGGTTCTCCTCCAACGCCCGCTATGCCGCGTTCCTGATCGTGATGGCGGTGACCAATCCCGAAAACCCGCCGCACGGCCGGATGTCGATGCTGATCGTGCCGACGGGCACCCCCGGCGTCGAGATCCTGCGCAACGTCAAGGTGATGGGCGACAGCCACGACGCCGATGAAGGCATTCACGCCTATATCCGCTACAACCGGGTGCGCGTGCCGCTTGACGCAATGCTGGGCCAGCCGGGCGAAGGCTTCAAGGTGGCGCAAGCGCGGCTTGGCGGCGGGCGCGTCCACCACGCGATGCGCACGGTCGGCAAGTGCCAGCGCGCGCTCGACATGATGGTCGAACGCGCAAATTCGCGCCGCTCGCAAGGCAAGCTCCTGGCCGAGCACCAGTTCGTGCAAGGCATGATCGCCGACAGCTGGATCGAGCTGGAACAGTACCGCCTGCTGGTGATGAAGACCGCCTGGGCGATTGACGAGATCGAGGCCGGACGCGTGCCACCCGTCTCTCCGCGCACCCTGATCGCGATGTGCAAGGTGCAGATGGCCAAGGTCTATCACGACATCATCCAGCGCGCGATCCATGTCCACGGCAGCCTGGGGGTAACGCAGGAACTGCCGCTCGCCGATTGGTGGGGCGGAGTCGCATCGCTGGCATTGGCCGACGGGCCGACCGAGGTGCACGAGGCGCAGGTCGCCAAGGCGCTGCTCAAGCGCGGCGGGGCGGCTCCGGGGCTGTTCCCCAGCGAACATATCCCGACGCGGATGGAGACACTTGCATGATGGACCCCCTGTTCGATTTCACCGGCAAGGTGGTGCTGGTCACCGGCGGCTCGCGCGGGCTGGGCTACCAGATGGTCAAGGCCTTCGCCGCGCGCGGGGCCGACGTGGTCATCGCCAGCCGCAAGTTCGATGCCTGCGAGGCCGTGGCGGCCGAATGCCGCGCACTGGGCCGCCGCGCCCTGCCCTATGCCGCCCATGTCGGCCGCTGGGCAGAATGCGATGCGCTGATCGAGACGGCCTACGGCGAGTTCGGACGGGTCGATGTGCTGATCAACAACGCCGGGATGTCGCCCGCCTGTCCCAGCCACGAAATGTCCGAAAGCCTGTTCGATTCGGTGCTGAACCTCAACTTCAAGGGCCCGTTCCGCCTTGCCAGCCAGATCGGCCACCGTATGGCGCAAGGGGACGGCGGCTGCATCATCAATATCAGCTCCACCGGCGCGCTGATGGCCCTGCCCGCCGTGGTGCCCTATGGCTCGGCCAAGGCGGCGCTCAACGCGATGACCGTCTCGCTGAGCCGCGAATATGCGCCCAAGGTGCGGGTCAACACGATCAGCGCGGGGCCGTTCCTGACCGACATCGCCCAGGCGTGGGAACCCTCGCGGCGGGAGACGCAGCCTGTCGCGCTAGGCCGCCCCGGCAGCCCGGAAGAGATCGTCACCGCCGCGCTGATGCTTGCCAGTCCGGCCTCGTCCTATACTACCGGCGCGCTGCTGCGCGTCGATGGCGGGCAGCGATAGGATCGAAAGGACACCGATGTCCCGCGCCGTAATGACCGACCAGCTTGGCCCGGCCGAGCTTTACGAACTGCGCGAGGTTCCCCCGCGTGCCCTTGGCCCAGGCCAGGTGCGCGTGGCGATCCGTGCCGCCGGGATCTCCTACGTCGACGTGCTGACCGCCGAGGGGCGCTATCAGGTGAAGCCGCCCGTGCCGTTCTGCCCCGGCAGCGAGGCGGCTGGCGTGGTCAGCGAAGTGGGCGAAGGCGTGACCCACGTGGCGGCAGGCGACCGCGTTTCGCTGAGCGGCTGGGGCGGTCTGTTCGCCGAGGAAACGGTTATGCCCGCGCGCGCCGTGCAGCGCCTGCCCGAAGGCATGGACTTTGCCGAGGCGGCGGTGTTCCCGGTCAGCTACCTTACCGCCTGGCACGCGCTGGTCGATCGCGGACAGCTGAAGCCGGGTGAAACGCTGCTGGTGCTCGGCGCTGGCGGGGCGACGGGCTATGCCGCCGTGCAGGTTGGCAAGCATCTCGGCGCGCGGGTGGTTGCCTCTGCCTCGAGTGAGGACAAGCGCGCGCTGGCACTCGCGGGCGGGGCCGATGCGGCGGTCGAGGCACGGGCCGAGGACTGGCGCGATCAGATCACGGCCGCGAACGGCGGCAAGCCGGTCGACGTGGTGTTCGATCCCGTCGGCGGCGAAGGCACCGACGCGGCCTTCCGCAGCCTCGGCTGGAACGGGCGGCACCTGGTGGTCGGCTTCCCGGGCGGCATGACCACGCTGCGCACCAACCTGACGCTGATCAAGGGCGCGAGCCTGATCGGGGTCGACATCCGCCAGTTCGGCGAGTTCGAACCCGAACGCGCGGCGGCAAATCGCGCCGAAACCTTCCGTCTGGCAGGCGAGGGCGTGCTGCGCCCGGCGATTGCAAAGCGCTATCCGCTGGAAGACTTCCGCGCCGCGATGCAGGAAGCCGGCAGCGGCCGGAGCGCAGGGCGGATCGTGCTGGAGATGGCGTAAAACCCACCCCCACCCACTTGCCGGGCCGTAGGCGCAGCTAGTCGCAGCGGGGTGGGCCTGTTCTAACCCGCCAGCATCACCTTGACTTCGCGGCGCAGCAGCTTGCCCATTTCGTTGTAGGGCAGCGCGGGCGCGAACAGGATCTTTTCCGGCACGCGGCTGGAGCGCAGGCGCGTGCGGACCAGGTCCTTCAGCTCGTCCTCGGCCGGGTGGTCGAACCCGCCGCGCACCACAACGGCAAGGCCCACCGCCTCGCCCCATTCGGCGGAGGGGATCGCCACGGCGGCGGCATCGGCAATCGCGGGATGTGTCAGCAGCACGTCCTCGATCTCGCCCGGCGAGATATTTTCGCCCCCGCGCACGATCACGTCGTCGGCCCTGCCGGACAGGAACAGGTAGCCGTCCTCGTCGAGGTAGCCCGCATCGCGGGTCGGGAACCAGCCGTCGGCATCAAGCGCGCTGCGTTCGCGGTACTGGCCGGAAACCTGATCGCCCCGCACATAGATTTCGCCCGCCTGGCCCGCAGGAAGCACTTCGCCTTCCTCGCCCCGGATTTCCAGTTCGATGGTGGGCAGCGGAATGCCCACCGAGGCGAGCCGGGCGCGGACCTTGGGATCGTCCGAACGATGCGCGGCGCGGTGTTCTTCCGGCCCCAGCAGGGCAACGGTCGAACTGGTCTCGGTCAGCCCATAGGCATTGGTAAAGCCGGTGTCCGGGAACAGGTCGAGCGCGTGGCTGATCAGTTCCAGCGGCATCTTGCCCCCGCCATAGGCAATGGCCTTCAGCGAGGAGATATCGGCCTGCACGCCCTTGTCCATCGCGTGGATGATGCGGCTGAGCATGGTCGGCACGACGAAGGCGTTGGTGACCCGCTCGGCATCGACCAGCTTGAGCCAGGCATCGGGCGCGAAGGCCGGCAGCATCACGATCCGGCGCTGGGCATAGATCGACGATAGGGCCGCCGCGATCCCGGCGATGTGATAGGGCGGCACGGAAACCAGCGCGGCCTCGCCCTCGTCCGCCCCGGCGAATTCGACCGTGCCGAGGATGTACGAAACAAGGTTGGAATGGCCCAGGATCGCCGCCTTGGGCGCGGCAGTGGTGCCGCTGGTGAACAGCTGGATCGCGATGCCTTCGCCAGTATCGTATTCCGCATCGGGCGCGGCAACCGCTTCCTGCACGGCGAGCGTAAACTCGGCGCGGGGATAGACCACGTGTCCCTGATCGGGCGCAAGGCGCTCCACCCGCGCGGCATCGCCGATCACCAGCGCCGGGGCGATCCGCCCCAAGAGCGCGCCAAGATCGGCATCGGCCAGACGGTAGTTGAGCGGGCAATAGGGCACCCCGGCCAGCGCCGCGCCGAACATCGCGATGACGCTCGCCTCGCTCGATTCGTCGAGCAAGGCGACGAATTCGGCCCCGCTGTCCCGGATCAGTTCGCAGGCGCCGCGCGCCGCATCCAGCAGCTCGCCATAGGTCCAGCGTTTGCCGTCGCAGACGAGGGCAATGCGGTCCCCAGCGGCCTCGGCCGCCATTTCCAGAAGAAGCGCGATGTTCATGGCGTGTCTTGCCGCTCCGCTCAGTCGGACGCCGGAAGCGGCTTGGCTTCCTTGAGCACCAGCGGCGCGCCATCAAGCGTCAGCGTGCCCTTGCCGGGCTTGACGCAGAGCAGTTCGACCGTCCCGGCCTCGTCCACGTAACGCTTGCCCATCACCGTGCCGCCCGACAGCGCCGGATTAAGTTCGCCGCCCTCGCCGCCGCTTTCGCTTAAGGGCGCACCGCCGCAGGCCAGCGTGCCGCTGCCGTAACGAATGACCACCACCTCGCTGGTGCAGGCCGTGCTTTTCAGACGGGAACCGGGCTTCATTGTATCTCTCCTACAAGGTTTGCCTGCTGGCCTTAGCCAGCGCGAAATAGTCGTGGGCGGCGCTTTGGAACAATGTGGCGACGCGCGCCACATCCGCAATCTTTTCCGGATCGGCGATCACCCCCATGTCGAGGTTGTCGCCATAGCGGCGCGATGTGATGTTGAGGAACCGCCCACTACCGATGATCGGCACCGGGTAATTGTGCAGCTGGCGGTATCCGGCCAGGGTGCGCAGCGGCGTCGGCACCGGCACGTTCGACAGGGTGACATTGCCCGGCAGCACGCGCGCCCCGCCTGCCGTGCGCTCGGCAAACATGGCGCGGCGATCGCGCGCGCCAAAGGGTTTTTCGAGCGCACCCAGCAGCGCCTCGTCATGGACGGTGCGCGCCTTTTCCCCCGCCATCGCGGCCTGGATTGCGCGCAGCCGCTCGATCGGATCAGCGAGGTGCGTGGCAAGGTGCGGATGCTGGGCCACGATCCGGTTGCCGAACGCGCCATGCTCCGCGCGGCGATAGGACCGCGCCGAATTGACCACAAGCGGCGTGTCGGGAAGATCATCGATCTCGATCAGATAGGCGCGCAGGGCCGAGGCCGCGCAGGCCAGGAACAGGTCGTTGACCGTGGCGTCCAGCGTCTTGGCGGCCGCCTTGAACGGCGCCAGCGGCAGGCTGAGCGGCACATAGCTTCGCCGCGCCGAGGTTGGCCCGCTAAGCTTCAGCACCGGGGTTTCGGCGCGCTGGTCCTTGAACGCTTCCAAGGCCGCGAGCGCGGCCTTGCGCGCGGCGGACTGCGCAGCGCGGGCCGGTTCCTTGGCGGCAAAGCGGGCCTCGGCCAGCGCGCGCCATTCCTCCGGCGAAGGCAGCGCAGCATCGGCGGTGCGCGCGGGCGCGGGCGGCGCCTCGTCGCTCAGCAGGCGCAGCACTTCCTGAAAGCCGATCCCGTCGGCCACGGAATGGTGCAGCTTGAAGAACAGCGCGGCCCGATTGCCCGGAAGGTTCGCAAACAGGTGCGCCTTGAACGGCGGGCGCGACAGGTCGAGCCGTTCGAGGTTGAGCACGGCCAGCGCCGCATAAAGCGCCGCCATGTCGGGCGTCGGGGTATCCTCGGCCACCACGTGAGCGGTCATGTCGGCGCTGGCGACATCGGCCCAGACATCGCTGTCGTAGCCTTCCGGCGCCTGGACCAGCCGGGCCAGCAGCGGGGTGGCGGGCAGGCGCTCGGCCAAATGCGCGCGCAGGCGCTCCAGCAGCGCGCCCTTGTCGGCTTCCGGCACTTCCAAGAGCAAGAGCGCGCCCAGGTGCATCGGCGAGGCATCGGTTTCCGACAGGATCATGAAATGATCGTCGGGCCGCAGCCGCCGCACACCGGGGACAAGCTCTTGCGTCATCGCCGCTTCTACCAGCCCGCCAGCTCAGCCGCGCGGGCGCGGTGCGTGGCGGGGCTGCCCAGCCAGGCACGGTTGTGGACCGAGCGGCGGAACCAGTAATTGAGGCCGTATTCCCAAGTGTAGCCGATCCCGCCGTGGGCGGCGATCGCGGCGCGGGTGGTGCGGGTATAGACCTCGCACAGGTGGGCCTTGGCCATGGCCGCGGCGCGGGTCGCATCCGGCAGGGCGGCATCCCAGGCATAGGCGGCATACCACACCTGCGCGCGGGCCGGCTCCACATCGAGCGCCATGTGCGCCAGCTGGTGCTTCAGCCCCTGGAAGCGCCCGATCGGCTGGCCGAACTGCTCGCGGGTCTTGGCATAGTCGACCGACAGGTCGGTGCAGTGCTGCGCGCCGCCCAGGCTGTCCGCCGCGATCAGCACCAGCGCCGCATCGCGCAGGCGCTGCACCATCGGATCGCCCGCGCCATAAAGCGGGTGCGCCGTGACCATGCCGAACCGGACCCGCGATACCGGGCGGCTGCGGTCTGTCGCCGTGACGGGTTCGATCTCGACCCCGTCCCCGGCCTCGACCAGCTGCAATCCGCCCGCGCCGTCGTCGGTCAGGAACAGGTGCGCCGCGCGGGCGCAGGAGACCAGTTCGCCATCGAGCGCGAGGGCGACAACCTGTTCGCCGCTGGCGATATCGCCCAGCAGTTCGCGGGTCGCCGGATTGGCGCAGCTTGCCACGGCGATGGCAGCAATGATCTGGCCGATCAGCGGCCCCGGCGCGGCCTGTTCGCCCGCCACTTCGCAGACCAGCGCGGCATCGAGCAGGCCCAGGCCCGCGCCGCCGTCCGCCTCGGGCAGGGCCAGGCCGCCGATGCCCAGCGCCATCAGCGCCTGCCAACTGGCGGGATCGAAATCGGCCTCACCTTCGGCAAAGGCGTGGATCCGCTGCATGTCCCAGCATTCGCTGAGGGTGCCGCGCACCGCATCCTGGATCGCGACCTGTTCGGAAGAGAGATGAAAGCGCATGGCCTACTTCTCCCCGCTGAGCGCGAGATCGCGCGGCAGGCCAAGGCCACGCTCGCCGATAATGTTGCGCTGGATGTTGCTGGCTCCGCCCGCGATGGAATTGCCAAGGCTGCCCATGATCTGGTCGAGCCACTTGTTCGGCCCGCGTGGCCCGCGCGCCCCGCGCCCGCCAGCGCCCTCCGGCTCAACCATTCCGGCCTCGCCGATCAGGTCCTGCGCAAGCAGCGCGATATCGTGGCCGATCTCGGTCAGCAGCAGCTTCATCATCAGCGCCACCGGCCCTGGATCGTCTCCCGCCGCCGCGCAGGAGAACAGGCGGAAGCTGGTATAGCGGTGCGAGAGCACGCGGCCCTCGATCTCGGCCAGCCGGTCGCGCACCACGGGATCGCCGATCCGGCCCATCTCGCGGGCGAGTTCGACCAGCTTCTTGAACTGGTTGCCCAGCCCGTCAGCGCTGCCGATGCTGGCGCGCTCGTGCTTGAGCGTGGTGCGGCTGACATACCAGCCCTGCCCGCGTTCCCCCACCTGCCAGCTGACCGGGGTTTCGGCATTGTCGAAGAAGAATTCGCAGAAGGTGTGGTTGCCGCCCTCACCCGTCATCTGCCGGATCGGGCGGCGCGTGATGCCCGGCTGGTTGAGGTCCATCAGCAGATAGGTGATGCCATCGTGCTTGGCTGCATCGGGTTCGGTGCGCACCAGCATGAACATGTGGGTCGCTTGCATGCCCTGGCTGGTCCAGATCTTCTGGCCGTTGATGATCCACTTGGTCCCGTCGGCCGAAAGTTCGCCCTTGGTGCGGACCGAGGCCAGGTCGCTGCCCGAACCGGGTTCGGAATAGCCCTGGCCCCAGATGTAGTCGCCCTCGATGGTCTTGCGGATGAACAGCTCGCGCTGCTCCTCGGTGCCTTTTTCCAGAAGGGTCGGGACAGTCATGTTCACGCCGTTGCCGCCGACTTCCATCGGGGCGCGGGCGCGGGCGAATTCCTCGCGGATCACCTGGGCGCGGATCACGTCGACCGGCTGTTCGGAGCCGCCGTAGCGCTTTGGCACCGAACGGTAGAGATAGCCGCGCTCAACGCCCGCACGGCGGAAGCTGCGCACGAATTCCCTCAGCTCGCTCCCGCGCCGTTCGCCCGGCTGCCAGTATTCCTTGAGGAAGCCGCGAACGTCCTTGCGGAACGCTTCTGCCGCTTCGCCATAGCTCAGGTCCATTGACAAAACTCTCCCGTTGCGGTCCGTGGGACGCGCGCTTGCTATGCCCTACTTATATTACTAGGTCAAATATGTCGATGCATGAGGACACCCACTTGAGCGAAGCAAAAGACCACCCTTGGCCGCCCCGCTACTACGAAGCCGAAGGGCCGGTTCTCGTGCCCACGGCGCTGGCACGCAGCCCGTGGGACCCCAAGGCAATCGCGGGCGGGCCGGTCAGCGCGCTGCTCGCCAGCGGGGCGGAAGATGCCGCGCTGGATGCTGAATTCGAGATCGCGCGCTTCCAGGTCGATATCTTCGGCAAGGTGCCGCACCAGCCGCTCAGCCTTGAAAGCGCGGTACTGCGCGATGGCCGCCAGACCAAGCTGCACCGCATCACCATGCTGGCCGATGGGAGGCCTGTGGCGCAGGCGCACATCCTGCGGGTGCGGCGGCTGGAAACGCCGATCTTCCCCGTCCCGCACGATTACCCCGCGCCCGAAGCCGTGCCGGTGCAGGAAGGCCCGCGCGGCGCGCGCATGGGCGGCGCGATCACGCTGCGCCGAGTGCTCGGCGGTCCAGGCATTCCCGGACGCGGCATTTCGTGGCTGGCGATGGAGGGCGAAGTGATCGGCGGGCGGCCATCGTCGAATTTCGTCAAGGCCTGCCTGTTCGCCGATTTCGGCAACGGCTTCGGCAATGCCACCGATGCGGGCGAATGGTCCTATGCCAACCTCGACATCACGATCCAGTTCCTGCGCATGCCGGTGGGCGACTGGTTCCTGCTCGATGCCGAAACCCACATGGCGGGCAACGGCCATGGCACCGCGCGCAACCAGTTCGCCGACGAACAGGGCGTCTATGCGCGCGGCTTCCAGACGATCTTCGTGGCGCCGGGGCACCTGTCGAAAAGCGTACCGCGCCCGCCCGCCTGAGCGGACGGACGCGGCAAACGCGTCGGAATGTGCTTAGTCCTTGGGCTTGTTCGCCTCGCGCCAGATCAGCGCGCTGGCCTGGGTGGACAGGCCCATGTTCAGCGCCTCGGCATCGAACTGCGCCTCGAACGACCAGTCCTCGGCGTTGTTGAGGTTCTGCTTCATGTAGCGGAAGCCCATGCGCGGCCCATTGGCCAGGCGGTGTGCGGCCTTCAGCGTTTCGGCCCGCAGCACCTCGTCGTCGAACAGGCGGGTGTAGAGGCCCTTGGCGAAGGCTTCCTCACCAGTCAGTTTTTCGCCCAGCAGAAACAGCTCGCGCGCCACGCCCGTGCCGACGATCTTGGTCCAGAACCAGGTCGAACCGAAATCGCCGCCCGCGCCGATCTTGTCGAACGCGGTGAGGAAAGTCGCCGAGCGCGCGGCAAAGCGCAGGTCGCAGGCCCCGGCAATGCCGATTCCCGCACCCGCGACCGGGCCGTTGACCATGGCGATGGTCGGCTTGCCCATTTCGTGGAGCAGGCGCGATGTTTCCATAAAGCCGCGCAGCCGGGCATAGCCCTGCTCGGCCCGGCTGCCGGTTTCGGGGTTGGCGGGCACGATCGCCTTGTCGGCCCCGCCTTCCTTGAGGTCGCCCCCGGCGCAAAAGCCGCGGCCCGCCCCGGTGACAACCACGCAGCCAACCGAACCATCGCGCGCGGCGTCCGCCACAACGTCGGCGAGCGGCGCCATGATCGAGCCGGTCAGCGCGTTCAGCCGGTCTGGCCGGTTGAGGGTGATGATGCGCACACCACCCTCGTTCTCGATCAGGACTTCATCGCTCATCAGCCGCTTATTCCCCGCCCAGTTCCCAGTGCCGCGCCATCATCCGGGCAGCGGTTTCGGCCAGATCGGCCGGAACCTCCGGATAGAGCGGCAGCGGCTTGTCCTTGCTCGGCAGGGCGATGGTCGCGGTCGAGCGGACCGTTTCCTCGCCGCGCTGGTTCACGAACTTCACCGCCACGTCGACCAGGTTCTGCCCGTTTTCGGTGCGCTTGCCCAGCACTTCGCCGGTGACGCGCTGGACGTCGCCCATGAAGTTGAACTTGCGGATTTCGTCGTGGACGTGGGTGATGATGCCGTCATCGCCGGCCCAGTCGTTGAGATACTGCCACAGATAGTTTTCGCGCATTACCCCATAGTCATAGGCCATCGGATTGCCGATCGCCTGCGACCACACCGGATCCCAGTGCAGGCGCTGGGCAACGTCGGGAATGCCGTGCTCGTTCTTGACGTAGAACGCCGGGATACGCTGGCGGTTCTTGTGCGCGCGGCGGTTGGCGGTGGGGGCATAGGGGGTGAAGCCATAGCCCGCCGCGTGGAAACAGATCACGTCGGTCACGGTCAGCGGCCCCTTGATCTGCAAGCCCAGCGGATCGCCCTTCTCGACGTCCTCGAAATAGCGCTTGGCGCTGCCCTGCACCTGTTCGGCGGCATAGGCGGCCTCGATTTCCTGCCATTCCTCGTCGGTATAGGTGGCGGGCTGGATCGACAGGTTCTTGCCCTTCTTCACGGCGGTCTTGCGCTCGGTCAGCACGCGCAGGATGTCATAGGTGGCGACCACTTCGGCGCGCTGGTTCACCTTCACGCGGCGGCTGGTGATGATCACCGACTGGCCGGCGAATTCCGACTTCTTGACCTCGCAGGTCAGATCCCCGCCGTAGCTGTAGATCGTGTCGCCCGGACGCACCGGACGATAGAAGTTGTACTGCGAGCCCGACACGAACACGTGAATGCCCTTGAACAGGCTTTTCTTGAGGGCGCGGACATGGTCGGGCGTGGGATCGCCCTTCATCGTGCGGTTGATCTGGCCGACCATCATGCCCGGCGCGATCACGCCGCCCCAGCGGGTCTTGCGGGCATAGGCCGGATCGGTGAACAGCGGATTGTCATCGCCGCAGCCATAGGCCCAGTTGCGAATCGAATCTTCCGACGCTGTCTGGACATATTCGTTCTGCTTCATCGGTTCCCACACGCCGATCAGCTGGCGCTGGCGTTCGATATCCGCCTCGGAAATCTCGTAAGCGGTGGCCTTCTGCCACTCTTCGCTCTGTTTGATATCGGTCTTCGTATCGCTCACGGCATTCGCTCCTTGATCCCAGTTGTATAACTAGGTAATAGAACCCGACAAAGCAGGCAAGGATGTTTTCAGGATGACCGAAGTGAGGCGGATCAGCGACGCGCTGAAGGTGCGGGCACAGCACCAGCGGGACGAGATCGCGCACGATGGCATCAACCGGCAGATTACCTATGCCGAGTGGGACCGCGAGGCGGACGAGATCGGTGGCGGGCTGGCGGCGGCCGGGCTCCAGCCGGGCGACCGCGTGTTCCTGCCGATCAGCAACGCCCATGCGGTGGAGATGGCGATCGCGGTGTTTGCGGTGTTTCGCGCCGGCGGAATCGCCTGCCCGATCAACACGCGGCTCAATGCCAAGGAAATCGCCGACTTTGCGGACCTCACCACCCCGCGCTGGTGCATCACCGACGTGCCGGATGTGGTCGCGGGTCTGAAGCTGGATGGCTGCTGGACGGTGGATACCATGCCGCGCAATCTGGCGGCCCTGCCCGATCAGGCCAGCCTCGATCCCGAAGCCGACGCCGAAATCCTCGGCACCAGCGGCACCACGGGCAAGATCAAGGGCGTGGTCGTTTCGCACCCCGACCTGATGAAGGGCGTGACCGGCACCAACATGGACAAGTCGCGCTCCACGCTCAACGCGCTGCCGTTGACGGGCTCGGGCGGGAACCTGGGCATCGTCATGCTGCCCGCGCGCGGCGGGGCGACCGCGATCACCCAGCCCAAGTTCGACCCCAAGGGCTTCCTTGAACTGGTCAGGGAAAAGCGCCCGAACCTGGTTTACCTCGTCCCCTCGATGCTGCGGCTGATCCTCGATCATCCGGACGTGGCGGACTATGATTTCGCGGGCGTCAAATATCTGATGACCGGCACCGCGCCGCTGCCGCACGATTCGGTGAAGCGCGCAATGCAGCTCTGGCCGCACGTACGGATGCGCAACAGCTATGGCATGTCGGAAGGCGGGATCGGGATCGGCACGACCAGCGCGGAACAGGTGCTCAAGCCCGGCTGCGTCGGCAAGCTGCCCCCGCACATGCAGATCCGGGGCGAAGACGGCGCCGTCATCACCCAGCCCGGCGTGGTCGGCGAAATCTATGGCTACCAGAAGCATCCGCGCCGTTACTGGAACGACCCGGAGGCGACCGCGGCCAGCTTTATCGGCGGGTGGACCAAGACTGGCGATCTTGGCTACGTCGATGCCGATGGCGATCTCATCATGGCCGGCCGTTCCAAGGAACTGATCATTCGCGGCGGCTACAACATCACCCCGCTGGAAATCGAAACCGCGCTGCACCTGCATCCGGCGGTGCAACAGGCCGCCGTGGTTGGTGTCGAGCACGAGGTACTGGGCGAGGATATCGCCGCCGCCGTCACCCTGCGGCCGGGCCAGACGGCCACGCCGGACGAGATCATCGCCTTCTGCCGCGAGCACCTGGCCGATAACAAGGTGCCGCGCACGCTGGTGATCCTGGACGAGATGCCGCTCAATCCCAACGGCAAAATCCTCAAGAAGGAACTGGTCGGTCCGCTGACCGCCGCTGCCAAGGCCCGCCGCAAGGCAGCCTGACGACGCGCTGCGGACCGGGTCAGCTGTGGCCCAGCACCGGATGGGGCAGGTAAGGCGCTTCGAGCGCTGCGATTTCTTCCGCCGTCAACTGCAGATCCAGAGCGACCAGCGCATCCTCAAGCTGGGCAAGCTTGGTCACGCCGATGATTGGCGCAGTGACCTCGGACTTGGCCAGCACCCATGCCAGCGCGACCTGCGCCATCGGCACACCGCGCGCAGCCGCAATGGCCGCCACGCCCTCCACCACCTGCCGGTCACTGTCCGCCGTGCGGGCATAGAGCATCTTACCAAAACGGTCGCTGTCCAGACGAGCCGTCACCTCGCCCCACGGGCGGGTCAGACGGCCGCGCGCCAACGGGCTCCACGGGATCACCCCGATGCCTTCCTCGGCACAGAGTGGCAGCATCTCGCGCTCTTCCTCGCGGTAGAGCAGGTTCAGGTGGTTCTGCATCGACACGAACCGAGCCCAGCCGTTGCGCTCCGACACAAGCAGCGCCTTCTGGAACTGCCAAGCATACATCGATGAGGCGCCGATATAGCGCGCCTTGCCCGCACGCACGATGTCGTTAAGCGCCTCAAGCGTTTCCTCGATCGGAGTCTCGTTGTCCCAGCGGTGGATCTGGTAGAGATCGATGTAATCGGTGCCGAGGCGGCGCAGGCTGTCGTCCACGGCCTGCATCAGCGCCTTGCGCGACAAGCCGCCCTGATTCGGCCCCTTGCCCCATGCACCCCAGGCCTTGGTGGCGATCACCACTTGGTCACGCCGCGCGAAATCCTTGAGCGCGCGCCCGGTGATCTCCTCTGAAGCGCCATCGGCATAGACGTTGGCCGTATCGAAGAAGTTGATCCCGGCCTCAACCGCGCGAGCGATTATCGCGCGGCTTGCGTCCTCGTCGAGTACCCATGGATGGGCACCCTTCCCTGGCTCGCCAAAACTCATGCAGCCAAGGCACAGCCGCGACACTTTGAGGCCGGTGCGGCCGAGACGAATAATGTTCATAGTCATTTCAGCTGATCGAACGGCACGTCCTTGTCCATCCGCACTTCGCCCGGCATGCCCAGCACGCGCTCGGCGATCTGGTTGCGCAGCACCTCGTCGGCCCCGCCCGCGATGCGCATAACGGTCGAATAGATGTAATCGTATTGCAGGTCGGGCGTGCCGCTGTCGGATGGATCGGCCGCGATCGCGTCCAGCCCGCGCAGTTCCATGCCCAGGCCCAGCACCTTCTGCTGCCGCCCGGCATAGGCCAGCTTGATCATCCCCGCCATCGCGCCGGGGTTCTCACCCTTCGACACCATGGTGCGCAGCCGCGCCTGGAAGAAGCGTTCGCCCTGTTCCTCGGCGAGGGCATCGGCCAGGGCAAGGCGCACGGCCTTGTCATCCAGCATGGTCGAACCATCGCCCGCCGGGGTGCGCCCCGCCAGTTCGAGCAGCGGCTCCACCCCGCTGCGGTGCGCGCCTGAACCCAGCCGCTCGCCCATCAGCACGGTCATGCAGCAGGACCAGCCCTCACCCACCGCGCCGATCCGGTTGGCATCGGGGATGCGCACGTCGGTGAGGAAGGTCTCGTTGAATTCGCTCATCCCCGAAATCTGGCGGATCGGGCGCGTTTCGATGCCGGGCGTCTTCATGTCGACCACGAAGAAGGTCAGCCCCTTGTGCTTGGGCACGGTGGGATCGGTGCGAACCACCAGGATGCCCCAGTCGGTCAGGTGCGCCCAGCTCGACCAGACCTTCTGCCCGTTGACGATCCAGTCGCCCGAACCATCGTCGGCGCGCACCGCCTTGGTGCGCAGCGCGGCCAGGTCCGACCCGGCCGAGGGTTCGGAGAACAGCTGACACCAGGTCAGATCGCCCTTCAGCGTCGGCTCGATAAAGCGGGCGCGCTGTTCGTCGGTGCCGTGCTTGGCGATAACCGGCAGGGCCATGCCCGTGCCGATCGAGGTGAACGGCCCCTTAGGCAGGTGATATTTGCCTTCCTCTTCGGCAAAGATCACCGCCTCGATGCCGGACAGGCCGCGCCCGCCCAGCGCCTTGGGGAAGGTCAGGCCCGACCAGCCGCCGGTATAAAGCTCGCGCATCCAGGCGCGGCCACGCTCGGCCTCGTCCGTGTCGGCCAGCTTGATGCCGGTGGGCAGTTCATGGGCAGGGGCGTGCGCAGCCAGCCAGCTTTGCGCCTCGGCGCGGAAGGCGGCTTCGGCGGGGGTATCGTTGAAATCCATTTCAGGCAGCCTTTTCTTGCGATCCGCTTTGGGCGTTCAGCAGGCGGTTCGCCCAGTATCCGCGATTGCCGACGATCACCGCCAGCATCCGCTCGCGCCGGTAATAGAAGTGGCAGTTTGCCTCGAAGGTGTAGCCAATCCCGCCATGCACCTGCAGGTTCTCCCGCGCGGCCAGTTCGAAGGCCTTGATCGCGGTGAGCCGCGCAGCGGCGGCAGCGGCTGGCAGATCGTCAGCCGAAGCCTCCGCCGCCCAACCCGCGAAATAGGCGTTCGATTTCGCCAGTTCGATGGCCACCGCCACGTCCGCCAGCTTGTGCTTGATCGCCTGGTAGCCGCCCAGCGGACGGCCGAACATCTGCCGCTCCATCACGTAATTCCGGCCCATGGCGAGGCAGGCTTCCGAACCGCCCACCGCCTCGAACGCGGCTTGCACCGCTGCACGGTCAAGCAGGGTGGCAAGCAAGCCCTTGCCAGGCAGAGCTTCGGCCTCGGCGCCGTCGAAGTCGATCCGGTAATGGCTGCGCAGCTGGTCGAAACTGTCGAGCTTCGTCCGCGTGACGCCCGGCTGATCGAGCCGGACGAGCGCCAGCCCCTCACCCACCTGCACCACGGCGACACTGGCGATCCCGGCATCGGCCACCGGCTGCTTGGTGCCGGTCAGCTTGCCGCCCGTAAGCTTCGCGCCCTGTCCCAGTACCGGCCCCGGCCCTTCGGCGCTGGCAAAGCAGGCGATCACTTCGCCGCTGGCCAGCTTCGGCAGCCACTCGGCCTTCTGCGCCTCGCTGCCTGCCAGACGGATCGCATCGGCGGCCAGCACGATCGAGGAGAAGAACGGCACCGCCGCGTTGACCCGGCCCAGTTCCTGCGAAATCACCCCCAGGTCCAGCTCGCTCATGCCAAGCCCGCCAAAGGCCTCGGGAATGTTCGCGCCAAGGAAGCCCATTTCGCCCAATTCGCGCCACAGCGGCTCGTCCCACTCCGCGCCCGCGTCGATGAGCCCCCGCAGGTGATCATAGGGCGTGCGTTCGGCCAGCAGGCCGCGCGCCTGTTCGGCCAGCATTTTCTGTTCGTCGGAAAGATCGAAATCCATCAGCCCAAATCCTCATACCAGGTGGTGGCAAGCCCACCCATCGCATCGGCCATGATCGCGGTTTCGCGCACGACGCGGTTGTGACACAGCTGCACGGCCGCCGCGAAATCGACCGCGTCGGCGGCAATCGCCTCGGCCAGGGCGGCACGCGCGCCTTTCAGGTTAGCCGGGGCGCTGGGCATCAGCGCCCGGATTTCGGCCAGTTCTGCCGCATCAAAGGCTGCGCCGTGGCTGGCGCGCATCCGCCAGAACTTCACCAGCCGCGCCAGTTCCTTGGCCTTGGCGGCAGCGCGCTGGTTACCGGCGGCGGGGACGATATCGTCCCTCAGATCGGCCAGCGCGGTGGCAAAGAAGCGGTCGGTCCAGTCCGGCTCGCATACCGGCAGTTCCGGCTCGGTCACCGCGATCCCGGCGAGCTGCGCCACCGAACGGACGATCACCCGCTTGTGCATCGTGCCGAACAGCAGGCCGGTGCCGGTCGCGCCGATGCTGGAGCCTTCGGCGCTCGCCAGCGCGGTGCTGGGGACCGAGAACGACAGCTGGAAGTAGAGCCGGTGATACTTCACCCGCGCAAGGTCGACCGGCTGGCCGCTCGCCGCCTCATAGGCCGCGAACACGTCGGCCATCGGAACGAACGGCTGGATCAGGCTGCGCACCCAGATCTGCGCCAGATCTTCCATCGGATCGCCCAGATGGGTCAGTTCCCAATCGACCAGCGCGGCGATTTGATTGCCGTTGAACAGGAAATTGCCCGGCCCGGCATCCCCATGCAGCACCACGGCGGGGCCGCGATCGGCGGGCACGTTGCGCGCCAGCCACGCCAGCGCGATCTGGAACACCGGGTCGGCCCCGGCGGCCAGGTTGTCACGCTGCCATTTCGCCACGTTGGCGCGGATCCGCTGGGCCGGAGGCTCGCTCGCATCGCCCAGCGCGGCAAAGGCCGGATCGCTCGCATCCAGCCGGTGCAGCGCGGCCAGTTGGCCCACGAATTCGCGCGCCAGCGCCGCCTTGTCCTCGGCCTGCGGAAAGCGGTCATTCCCGCTGACAAATTCGCTGAGCAAGGCCAAGTGCGAGGGGAAGGCGGCAACCAGGCGGGCCACCTTCACCCCCGCGCCGCGAAACTTACCGGAGAGAGCGGCCAGAATCGCGGTTTCTCGTTCAAAATATGCCAGGCGCGAGGCATCACCGGCCCGTGCGTCCCAGGCGAGATAGCAGTGCTTTTCGGTGCCATCAGGGCTCCGCAGCGTCACTTCCGCGCCTTGCCGCGATGCACCGCCGCCCCCGCGCGCCTGTTCGGCGGCGATGACACAGCCCGTGCGCTGTTCTACCTGTTCGCGCAGGGCCGCGGGGATTGCACTTGCCATCATCACTCTCAGTTATATAACTACGTTACACACCACTCATGAACACATCGCACGCGGGAGAGTCAAGCGTGAGCTACGAAACCATCCTATTCGAAGTGGCCGATCATGTCGCCACGATCACCCTCAACCGGCCCGAGGCGATGAACAGCTTCAACCGCCAGATGATGGATGAATTCAAGGCCGTCTGGCACGAAGTTTCGTGGAATGACGACATCCATGTCTCGGTCCTGCGCGCCGCGCCGGGCCGTGCGTTCTGCACCGGGGTCGACGTGAAGCAGGAAGCGGGCGGGCGCCCGGCGGTCGATCTCGACAACATCTGGCACTGCTATGATCCGGGCGACGAGCTGGGGCCGAAATCGCAGAACTGCTGGAAACCGATGATCGCGGCCGTCCACGGCATGGCGGCGGGCGGGGCGTTCTATTGGCTGAACGAGGCGGACATCATCATCGCTTCCGAGGACGCCACCTTCTTCGATCCGCACGTCACCTACGGGATGACCAGCGCGCTCGAACCAATCGGCATGACCTACAAGATGCCGCTGGCCGACGTGCTGCGCATGGTCCTGCTTGGCAATGACGAGCGGATGAGCGCCGAATACGCCAAGTCGATCGGGCTCGTCAGCGAAGTGGTCGCACTGGATGACCTGTGGAACCGCGCGCACGAACTGGCGCTGCAGATCGCGGCCAAGCCTCCGGCGGCGATCCAGGGCTCGATCAAGGCGATCTGGACCAGCCTCGACATGCCGCGCTCGGTCGCCTTGGCCAACGCCCTCAAGTACCCGCAGATCGGCAACCCGGTCGGCGTGCCGCAGGTCGACCGCGCCGCGTTGATGGCCAACAAGGCCAAGAAATACAAGCTGCGCTGAGCCAAGGACCGCAATGACCCATCCCCGCCTCCACGCCGCCGTCGATCCGGCGCGGCCCGCCGTGATCATGACCGATGGCTCGCCGGGCCTGACCTATGGCGAGCTGGAAGACCGCGCCAATCGCGGCGCGCACCTGCTGCGCAGCCTGGGGATCGGGCGCGGGGATGGCATCGCCTATTGGCTGCCAAACTGCCCGCAGGTGTTCGAGGTCTATTGGGCGGGCCAGCGCGCCGGCACCTATATCACCCCGATCGCCACCGCGCTGACGGCGGGCGAGGCGGACTATATCGTCGAAAATTCTGGCGCAAAGCTGCTGGTGGTCGATCCGGCGATCCCGGGCGTCGCGGGGCTGACCGCGCGCGACGGGCTGACCGTGCTGACGCTGGCGCAATGGCGCGATGCGCTGGCCCGCCAGCCCGGCGGGCCAATCGCGGATGAAAGCGCGGGCTTTCACATGGTCTATTCCAGCGGCACCACCGGGCGGCCCAAGGGCGTGCGCCTCCCGCTGCCCGAAGGCGAGGTGACGGACGAACATTCCATCGCGGTGCAGATCGGCGGCAAGTACGGGGTCGGCCCGGGCGACACCTACCTTTCGCCCGCACCGCTCTATCACACCGCGCCGCTGGCCTATACCACCACCTGCCACCGCCTCGGCGCGACCGTGGTGCAGATGCCGAAGTTCGATCCCGAACAGGCGCTGGCCGCGATCGAGCGCTACAAGATAACGATGACGCAGATGGTGCCGACGATGTTCGTGCGGCTGCTCAAGTTGCCCGAAGAGGTGCGGCGCAAATACGACCTGTCCTCGCTGCGCACAGTGGTCCACGCCGCCGCGCCCTGCCCGGTGCCGGTCAAGCACGCGATGATCGAATGGCTGGGGCCGATCATCTACGAATACTACGGCGGATCGGAAGGCAACGGATCGACCGCGATCACCAGCGAGGAATGGCTGAAAAAGCCCGGCTCGGTCGGCAAGGCCAGCTGGGGCACGGTCCATATCTGCGACGACGAGGGGCATGAGCTACCCGCCGGAGAGCAAGGCACGGTCTATTTCGAAGGCGGCTGGGACTTCCGGTATCTCGGCGACGAGGCCAAGACCCAGGACAGCCGCAACCCGCACCACCCGGCCTGGTCGACGCTGGGCGATGTCGGCTATCTCGATGCCGACGGCTATCTCTTCCTGACCGACCGCAAGAGCTACATGATCATTTCGGGCGGGGTGAACATCTATCCGCAGGAGGTCGAAAACCTGCTGATCACCCACCCCCGCGTGGCCGATGCAGCCGTGATCGGCGTGCCCAACCCCGATTTTGGCGAAGAGGTGAAAGCGGTGGTCCAGCCGCTCGATCCCGCCGATGCGACCCCGGCCTTCGCGGCCGAACTGATCGCGTTCTGCCGCGCACAGCTCAGCCCCGTGAAATGCCCGCGCTCGGTCGATTTCGATCCGGCGCTGCCCCGGCTCGACAATGGCAAACTCTACAAGCGGCTGATCAAGGACCGATACCGGTAATCAGGCGGGTTCAAGCCGCACTTCGGTACGCCCGCTGAGGTTCACCGCAAAGCGGGCTGTGCCCTGCGCATCGGCCACCAGACTGTCCGTCGTGGCCCCGCTCAGGCGGTAGGTCCGGCCCGGCTCCAGCTGCGACAGCGGAATGGTCTGCACGCCCTCATCCCGCCCCGGATAGAATACCGCATCAAGCGCCGCACCGTCACTCCAAGCGCGGGCGACCAGCACTTCGGGATAGGCGGCGGTTTCGATCATCGGCCCAGCCAGCGCGCGCTTCGAAGCGCCGTGCGAAAAGGTCCGCGCGAAATCGCCGGTGCGCATCAGCGAACCCATGATCGCCGTAGCGTTCGAGATGTTGGATGCCTTGCGATAGCGCAGCACGCCATCGTCGCGGGCCGGCATGCAATCATGCTCCAGCCCGGCAAGCGCGGCGGCGGCGAGCCGCTCGTCGCCAAATTCGCGCGCCGCGACCAGATAGGTGCCATAGGCGCCCGCGTGGCCGGCGCGATAGTTGCCCGCATCCAGCCCTTCGCCGGGCATGGCCATGCGCAGCTTCCCGCCCTCATCCTCGACCAGCAGCGGCTCGATCTCGGTGCGAGCGATGGCCCATTGCTGGCGCGCGCGCTGCGGCAGGAAGGCGCTTTCGAAGAACGAATAGCCCGCCTCGCCCACCGGAAACGGCACCGGCAGCCCGGTATATTGCGACCGCAGCCCGACCGTCGAACCCGAAGCGTCGGTGAACTCGGTTTCCAAACCCTTGAGCCAGGCCGGCAGGTGGCGGCCGATCAGGTCGGTGCCCAGCAACGCATCGTGGGCCTGCAGCGAGAGCATCCCGTAATGGTTGCAGATCGGGTAGATCCAGTTCGGCTCGCAGGCGAACTGCCCGAACTCGGCGCTGGCATAGTTGCGCTCGACCGAACCGATGATCGAGCGGAAATCGTGGCGCCATTCCTTGCGTGCATTAAGCCGGAAGGTCAGACTGCCGGGTTCGAGATAGCGCCGATCGCCGCTTGCCAGCATATAACCGCCGACATGCGCGCCGAACCAGCCGGTCAACATGATGTTGTCGCGCTTCGCCGGATCCCAGTCGGTAAAGTTAAAGTGACCCCAGCAACTTTCGAGCACCCAGTAGTACCAGACCTTCTTTTCGAGATACTTCTCTATCAGATTGCGCTGGGCCTGGCCCATGTAGCCGCGAAAATTGGGGACGTAGTTGGCCTGGGCAATCGCCAGGGCAAAACCCATGTGATTGATCTGGTAACGCAGCGCAGCGGGCTGGAACTGGTCGATAATGGTGAAACCGTCGAAACTTGCGACCGGCTGGAGCGTGCGGTCGAGCAGATAGCGCAGCCCGGCCAGCTGGTCCGGCGTCAATTCGCGCGAAGCCTCGCAGGGTACGTCGCGCTGCTGCCGCGCCACTTCGGCCAGAGCCTTGGGCAGGAATGCCTCCCGCGCCAGAGCACGCTCTGCCCCGGCCAATGCAGCCTTGCGATTGCGCGCCCGAAAACTGAGGCCAATCGCCGCCACCGCCGTCGCAGCAGCATAGGGGCCGCCGTTCCAGGTGCTTTCGCCGGCAAGCGATCCCGCCAGCAGGGCCGCCCCACCCCACACGATCAGCGGCGCGATCACCGCCCCCGCCCAGAACCACGCGACCAGCGATGCCACGAACAACACCAGCGTCAGCGGGAACAGCAAGCTCCACCACCCACCGAGCGCAAGGAACCCGCCGCCCGGCAACCACAGGCCCAGCCCCGCCGCCTTCAGCGCGGGTGAAAGGCCTAGGACATGCGGAGCCAGCCCGATCGCACAAAGCGTGAGCCAGACCGTCCAGGTCCGCCGCTGGATCCGGGCCGTGGCCGTCCCCGTCCCGCCGCGCGTCTGGGGCAGACGCGTCGCATCGAAATCTACGGCGAGTGTGGCCATCAGTCCCTCCAGCCCAGCGATCCGCAGATCGACTTGTGCAACACTTGTTCCAAGGCGCTCTCCGAACGAGCAGTCCGCGCCGCATCCGATGTGGCCGCTGCCGCTGCGCCAACAAGCCCGAGGGCGGTTAGATCGACCGCGACAAGGACCACGACAATGCGTTTCCATTTCAGTATTTTTGGCGTGGCTTGCGGCTGACCTGGCCGCCATTCGACCGCGGCATCCGGACGCCACGCGCGGACAATTCCCAGTCGCCGCGCGAGCGTCCGGACTGGTGCTAGGAGCTGCGACAGCAGGAATATTGCAAAGGCGCAGCACGCCATGATCCCAGCCCTCCCTCTCGTTCACCCCAACGTCGGGGCAGACAAACACAGCGGGTGGACGGTGTCAAAACCAAAGGGCAGCGAAGGCGCAGCAGCAAAGCACGCTGCACGACTGGCGGAATGCCCGATCGGGTCATTACCTTGGCAAGGAAATCCAGGCCGAGGATGCCCTCAGGATGCCAGTGTCGAACCTTCGAACGGCACAATCAGGCGTACCGGCACAGCGCAGACAACAAAAAACCCCGCCGAAGCGGGGTCTTGTGTTGGTTGCGGGGGTAGGATTTGAACCTACGACCTTCAGGTTATGAGCCTGACGAGCTACCGGGCTGCTCCACCCCGCGTCACCATGCCCCAAATGGGGCCAAAATTCCCGGAATCAAGCTCCGGCAAAACAAAAAAAGGGCCACTGGGGCCCTTCAAGCGCAGGCCTAAAGGCCCTGACATGTGAATGGGTTTCGTTAAACCGTTGCCCGCCTGCCATAATGCCTGGCGACGTCCTACTCTTCCAACGCTTGAGCGTTAGTACCATCGGCGCTGTCAGGTTTCACGGCCGAGTTCGAGATGGGATCGGGTGGGTCACTGACGCTATGGCCACCAAGCAATAAAGCAGGCGGAAACGGTTTTTAATCGATGCACTTCTTGAGGCGTCTCTGACTGATATCGTCCGACGATCGCAGACAACCTCAGGGCTGTCATTGATGGTGGGATTCATCAAGCATGATCAGAGTTATTAGGACTGGTTAGCTCCACACGTTACCGCGCTTCCACATCCAGCCTATCAACGTGATGGTCTATCACGACTCGAAGATACCTTATCTTGAGGGAGGCTTCCCGCTTAGATGCTTTCAGCGGTTATCCCGTCCATGCATAGCTACCCTGCTGCGCGGCTGGCGCCACGAC